>CAZWQB010000173.1:2258-7235 GCA_964636035.1 uncultured Roseivirgaceae bacterium | reverse complement strand
AATGATACCTATGATGTCATATTACTGGACATGAACTTCAGTAAAGACATTACCAGCGGCAAGGAAGGTTTCTATTGGCTCACGCAAATACTGGAAAAAGACCCAAAAGCAGTAGTGATACTCATCACCGCCTTTGGTGACGTGGAGATGGCGGTGAGGGCGCTTAAAGAAGGCGCAACAGACTTTGTATTGAAACCCTGGCAGAACGAAAAACTCCTCGCAACTATTTCCGCGGCCATTAAACTTAAAAAGTCCTACACGGAGGTAGATAGATTGACGCGTGAAAAAAAGCAACTGGCTAATGATATAGGACAACCTTTCAAGAATATCATTGGCGAGTGCGATGGGATGAAGGCAGTCTATTCACTTATTGACAAAGTGGCCCGGACAGATGCAAACATTTTGATTCTGGGTGAAAATGGAACAGGAAAGGAACTAATAGCCAGGGCGATCCATGAGAAATCCGCCAGGCGCGAAAATGTATTTATTGGAGTGGATATGGGCGCTATCACCGGTTCCTTGTTCGAGAGCGAATTGTTTGGACATAAAAAAGGTGCATTTACAGATGCGAGAGAAGACAGAACCGGAAGGTTTGAAGTAGCGCATGGCGGCACCTTGTTTATGGATGAAATCGGCAACCTGAGTCTGCCACTTCAGGCCAAAATACTTACGGTCTTGCAAAAAAGAGAAGTCACCCCCATTGGTTCCAACAAGTCTACCAAGATAGACATCAGGCTGGTATGTGCCACCAACATGGCCTTGTATGACATGGTGAAGGAAAATTCTTTCAGACAGGATTTGCTATACCGAATAAACACTGTTGAAATTCATTTACCATCTCTTCGGGAACGACAGGACGATATCCCTCTTCTTACCGAACATTTTCTGAAAATGTATTCCGGGAAATACCGCAAGTCTATCAAGAAGATTGCTGCATCTACCATTAAAAAGCTGAAAAGCTACCATTGGCCAGGGAACATCAGAGAGCTTCAGCATGCAATAGAAAGGGCAGTAATTATGAGCGACGATGATGTTCTAAGTCCGGACGATTTTTTCCTAACGCAGGAAGAATCTGTAAATGACACCGCATTGGCCGATTCCTTTAATCTGGAAGAAGTAGAAAAAACAACCATTCAGAGAGCTATCAAAAAGCATTCGGGCAATATTTCGAAAGCGGCAAAAGAACTGGGACTCACCAGGGCCTCACTGTACAGAAGGTTAGAAAAGCATGAAATTTAACAACTTCAGGGTCAATATAATTATTAGGATCAGCCTGATCACTATTACTGTATTTATATTGGCTAATCTTTTTTATAACCATCCTTTCACCATCAGTCAGATCATTGTAATCGCGTTTTTGGTTGGACAGGTCGTAAGCCTTTTCAGGTATCTGGACCGGGTGCACACCGAAACCGTGGCTTTTCTCAACTCCATTCAATATGATGAATACAACCCCGGCTTTGGTCAGAAGAAAGCTTCATCCCTTGATTTCCTGTACCGGGAATTTGACCGGTTGAGCAGAAAGATGAGAGAAATCAGGGCCGAAAAAGATGAACAATATTATTACTTGAAAAACATTGTCAAACACCTGGGGATAGGTCTGATTACGTTCGACAAAGAAGGCAAAATACAAATCGTTAATACCACAGCCAAACGATTTTTCGGTGTAAAAGACATCAAAAATATCAGAGAGCTACAATCTCTTAGTCCTATTCTGGTAGAAAGTTTCTTTAGACTAAAAACAGGGGGAAGCGACCTGGTAAAGCTTGAAAAGAATGGCGAAATAGTGCAACTGTCAATTTATGCCATTGAACTTACGTTAAGAGGCGAGGCATTTAAGCTCATTTCGCTCCAAAACATTCAAAGTGAGTTGGAAGAAAAGGAAATGGAGGCGTGGCAAAACCTGATTCGTGTGCTTACACATGAAATCATGAATTCCGTTACGCCAATTTCTTCATTGGCTGCCAGTGTAGAACAGGAACTGGTGACCTACATCAATGTGAATGAGATAGATCAAAAACACCAGATTGAGCAGGAAGAAATGGAAGACATCCATACGGCAGTTCAAACCATTCAGCGACGAAGCGAAGGCCTTATCCGTTTTGTCAGCGACTTTAGAAATCTTACCAGAATTCCCATTCCCAAAATCGGAAAGGTGCTGGTTAAAGACTTGTTTAATCGCGTAAAAGTGCTGCTAAGAAATGACTTTAAGTCGGGAAACATCAATTTAATTGTCAACCTGTCTCACGAAGACCTTACCATTAGTGCCGACCAGGAGTTGATAGAACAGGTTTTGATCAATTTACTAAAAAATGCCATTCAGGCCCTTGAAGAAAAAGAAGGTGAAAAAATGATTGAACTGGCCTCTTATGTAGAAAACAGGAGGAGGGTAATCATAAAGGTAAAAGACAATGGTGTGGGCATAGAAGAAGATGCGTTGGATAAAATTTTCATCCCTTTCTTTACAACAAAAAAACAAGGTTCGGGCATCGGATTGAGCCTCTCGAAGCAAATCATGCGTCAACACAAAGCAAATATTAGTGTAAAATCCACTTTAGAAGAAGGGACGGAGTTTATTTTGAAATTTTAGAATAGCTAAGCCTGCATTGCGTCTCAAAATCAGGCCCTTAATTTCTACTTCCCTGCATATTTTACCTAAGACCACTTCATTCGAATTGAAAGTTTATTTAGATTTACAAATCTTAACATGAAGTATACCTAATATGGACACAAGTAAAATAATAACCCAAATACTAATTGAAAAATTGGGGATAGCAGAAACTGAAGTAACTCCTGATGCTAATTTTGTAAAGGATTTAGGTATAGATTCATTAGATTATGCAGAATTGGTGATGGAATTTGAGCAGACCTTCAATATCCGAATTCCTGATACAGATGCCGAAAAACTGCAGACAATGAACCAGGCGGTAGCATATATCAATGAAAAAATGAACGCCTGAGCCGCTTCTACTCCGTGCTTCTTTTAGGTGCGAAGCGCATAACCGAAAGATTCACGGAATTAAATTCCCGAAATGTCCCCCATTTAATAGTACATGGCCTTAATAAGTAAAAAGAAATTAGTTTTTCCTATTAGCCAGCTACTCAGAAAGTATCTTCAAAATCACGACCGCGAGGTAAAATCTCCGATAAAATACACCGACCTTACCAGATACGATAATTCCATTCCCTTGTATGACCGAATGGGTGACGACACCCTATGGCAGACCGTATTCTACCCACAGGATGACATGAAGCACATTTATTACAGCCTGAAGAAAATCTATGCAAACCTGAAGGCCGACGGGGATTTATCAGTAATGGAACACCTTTTTATCGACAGGGTGGACATTTGTGTTTATGGAAATACACAGCCATTCCGGGTTCGGATTGTAAACAAAGTAAACGATAACTTCGATTACTTCTATATCAAAAATGCCGATGCGTCCCGGATCTATGGACTGGAACTGGAGCACTTGCTTTCCCCCAACAGAATCAGCTACATTGTGGATGGTAATACGTTGATAGAAGAACACATTGCCGGCATTCCCGGCGATCAGTTCATCAAATACCACCTGAACGATAAAAGTTTGAACAAGATCCGTCTGGCCA
Source organism: uncultured Roseivirgaceae bacterium (assembly GCA_964636035.1). Classification (GTDB taxonomy): domain Bacteria; phylum Bacteroidota; class Bacteroidia; order Cytophagales; family Cyclobacteriaceae; genus CAMPJM01. Next base: position 3,626 of record CAZWQB010000173.1, on the reverse strand, counting down.
AAGAGTTTGTCAAATTTAACGAAAGATGCTTTGTGCGACTACTGGGCGACATGCACTCTTCTAATTTCGTGATAGACGTGACTCCGGATTTTGAAGAGATTCACTACAGAATCCGGGCAATAGATTTTGACCAGCAATCTTTTGAAGGAAGGACTGCTATTTACATGCCTAAATACTTCAAGCAAAACAACCCATTTATCGAAATCGGGCTGAAATTATTGACCCCCGAAACGGTAAGGCAATACCAAAGAGAGGAACAAGCGCTTATCGCCCATAGAATAAGGGCTTCACGTTATCCTTTAAAAGATCTGATGGATGCCATGATCAAGGATAAAATTTCGCTGGATAAGCATGTTGCAAATCTAAGAGTGGAAATGGCAAAGTACTACAACAACGAGAAATTTCTTCGCTGCGGTAACATGGGAGAAATTCTAAAATTGAGTCTGAAAATATTGGTAAAAAGGCTGGGCTCAGGCGGATAAGCTGCCGACTTTGTGAAAAATGACTACTTTTCTGGAGTCGGTATACACAATTTTATAGTGCAGCGCTTTGGCTATCAATCGAAATGTTTTGTAGTGATAAAATACCACATGTGCAGGATCATTTTTATAATACCAGTTCTCCATGGAAGCCAAATCGTTCCAAAAACTGGTCATAATCACCAGATAACCACCCGGCAGTAACAATCGGTCAAACCTTTCAAACTCCCCTGCCGGATCAAAGAAATGCTCCACAACCTCCGTTGAAAAAATGATATCATACTGCTTCCTTTTTAAAGAAGGAAAGAAAAACGGGTCATAGACGTCACAAGTAAAGCCCTGCTCCTCCAGCAACGAAGCCAGTACCGGCGAATGGCCACATCCAAAGTCAAGGCACAGCATGTCATTTCTTAGAAAAGCCAGTGAAGGATCTATGGCCTGCTTTAGGAAGTTCACATAGTTTACATCCTCCTTCCGGTTTTGGTGCAACAGATACCGCTGCTTTTCTTCCTCCGCATTGAGTCTTCCCGCATCAGTAACGAAAATGATGTAGCAACGCTCACAAAGATAGAACTCCCTTCTGTCAGCAATCTGCAGTTTTCTTGTTGTTGCACTGCCTGAATAGCAATTACTACACAATGGACAATTCATATAAGTATAATCGTTATTTGGTCAGAACCTTGTTTTGGATCCGCTTTGGTATGGAATAGCCTACTTTCTTTCAAAGTAACAGCCAATATCCCTCAACCAAAGACCGTGGTAACCACCCATACGCTCCGGCTTCCGGCATACACACGCTCTGGTTATCTTATCGCAAAAAATTTTCAACTAATCTTTAGAAATTTATAGGGATATTATTAATATTAAAAGCCGTAGTGCAAATTATTCA
>CAZWQB010000173.1:0-2158 GCA_964636035.1 uncultured Roseivirgaceae bacterium | reverse complement strand
GATGTGAAATTTTATGAGGAGGGATTAATTTATGCGGACTCTAATTTTTTGTCGCTGCTGAGTTTCCCTTTGGTGAAGGGCAATCCAGCCACAGCATTGAAGTCGCCAAACAGCATTGTCATCTCAGAGGCGATGTCCAAAAAATATTTCTTTGGCAAAGATCCCATTGGAGAAACGCTGATCATCAATGACGGAGCCCTCGTTGAGATAACGGGTATTTTTGCCAAACTTCCTTCCAACTCTCACATTCAATTCGACTTCCTGGCCTCCATAAGCAATTACCCCATTCCCAAGGGCTTTGAGGTGAGTTTTGAAGAATGGGGTTGGGTGTCTTTTCACACTTTTATCTTGTTACAGAAAGATGCCGATCCACATCTCCTGGAGAAAAAATTACCCTCGCTTTTAGCTCAAAATACTTCGCAGGCGAAAGCAGACAGGGTCACACTACGGCTCCAACCTTTAAATGAGATTTATTTCAATTCCCAAGGCATGATAGGGCATTACGGAAAGGCAGGAAACATTAACCATACCTATGGCCTGGCCGCTGTAGCAATTCTTATTCTACTGATTGCGGGTTTCAATTTTATGAACATCACCACTGCCCAGTCCTTGAGAAGAAACAAAGAGGTAGGGGTAAGGAAAGTGCTCGGAGCAGAAAGGAGTACCTTGCTGACGCAGTATCTGGGGGAGTCGGTGCTTTTATCGCTCATCAGCCTCTTGTTGGGAATTATCATCGTTGCTGCCACATACCGCTTTGCAACAGGTACCTTTGGAAACATATTTGAATATCCTCCGCAACAATACTTATACCTGTTGCTCATATTCCTGCTGGTAGCCGTCTTATTTGGAATCGCTGCAGGCGTGTATCCGGCTGTTTTAATTTCGAGGTTTCAACCCATCAGCGTATTGAAAGGTAAAATTTACAGGAACCTAAGCGAAATTCACTTCCGCCGTTTTTTGATATTTTTACAGTTCACGGTCACAATAGGAATTATCGCTGGCAGTATCATTATTTCCCGCCAGATGAATTTTATTCAACAGATGGACCCGGGGTTTGACAAAGAACAAGTGCTTGCACTTCACTTAAAGTCCGACGATTTCCTGAACCGCTTCGAAACAGCAAAAAACATCTTTGCGCAGAACCCCAATATCACGGGTGTCAGTGCAGGCGACGTGATCGATGGCGAAAATGGTTCACTACCGATATGGAGCGAAGACATGCCTGAAAACGTACCGGGGATCCCGATGAATACCATGAGAACATACTTCAATTATTTCAAGATCATGGGTATCCGATTTGAGGAGGGAAGGCCATTTTCCGAAGCTGTCGCCAGTGATTCAGCAGGTGGAATTGTGCTAAACAGGGCTGCGGCTGATGCTTTTGGCTTCGAAGACGATGCCCTGGGGAAATACATTTGGGTAAGCCGCTTCAGGCAAGGACGCGTAATTGGGGTGACAGAAAATTTCCACTACAATACCCTACACGAAAAAGTACAACCACTGGTGATGTTTATATCAGACACGCCCCTTGAATACATTCTGGTACGGACCAGAAAAGGACTCATACAGCAAACCATTGCATCTCTGGAACAGGACTGGCAAAAAATTGCCCCGGAAAGTCCTTTTGAGTTTATATTTGCCGACCAAAAGCTTAACAGGCTATATGAGTCAGAACAGCGCTTTGCCGACTTGATCGCTTTTTTCTCCATCCTATCTATTATTGTAGCCTGTTTGGGACTTTACGGTGTGGTCTCCATTATGGTCCAATATAGAACCAAAGAAATTGGCGTGAGAAAAGTCCTTGGGGCCAATACCATCGATTTGACCGTGCTCCTTTCCAAACAATTTCTGTTGTTGGTGTTGGGGGCAAACCTTTTAGCCTGGCCGCTCGCTTATTACTATCTGGGGCAATGGCTCAATAACTTTGCGTACAAGATCGATATGCAGGTATGGCCTTTCTTGATTGCCGCCGCACTGGTGTTAATAGCGGCCATGGTAACAGTTGCCTACCACGGCGTGAAGGCTGCGGCCACCAATCCCATTGCCTCACTCAACAAGGAGTGAGGGGTAAGTAGGGCCTGATGAAAAACGCATTACAAAGGCTTTTTGACCTTAATTTGCCTTTGTTTACCTATTTTACTGTTGTACTTTTTCAGCA
>CAZWQB010000172.1:0-7254 GCA_964636035.1 uncultured Roseivirgaceae bacterium | reverse complement strand
ATTTTGCCGTTGTGCCATTCAACAATGGTTTTGATAATAGACATGCCGAGGCCTACCGAAGGCTCTCCCTTGATGCCGGGGCGTCTCGCTTTGGTGAATTTCTCAAACAGGCCGTCCTGGCGATTGGCTGGTATTCCTATGCCATTGTCTTCAACCGTCAAGACAACAGTCTCTTTTTTTTCGTCAATCCTGATGGTGATGATGCCGTTATCGTGTGTAAATTTGATGGAATTGGATATAAGATTGTTGACAGCCTGTACGAATTTGTATTTGTCAATAGACACAAATATTTTTTCTGAAGTGGCTTCCAGATTAAAGGTTTTTGCTATGTCCTTTTCTGAGCTTTTATATTGGTCTATTATATTTTTTATTTCCTGAACAAGGTCAACTCTGTGTTTAATAAGGGATTCATTAGATGACTCAAGGAACTCTTGTTTTACAAATTCCCGGATCATCCGAATACTTCTCTCACTTGTGGAAGAGATGATATCAATCAGTTTGTTCAGGCGGGGGTCTTTTTGGATTTCAGCATTTTGCGCCAACCGCATGGCTATGCCATGGATGTTGCTAAATGGAGCCGCCAGATCATGAGATAAGATTTCTAGGATCGAGTTTTTCTTAGCTGCGAACTTGTGAAGGTTTAGCTGGTAATTTTTTTCTGCAGTTATGTCATGGGCGAAACCTGCTATCAAAATATCTTCCGGATTACGAAAGATGGTATAAAGTTGCATCGAAACCCATTTTGAAATATCCGCCGATGGGATCATTCTAAACTCCACTTTCTTTTCAGGAGTGATGTTTTTTACAAGGTTATAATAAACTTCGGTGATGTATTTACGGTCTTCAGGATGGATTTTCTCTGCCAGGAGGCTCGGATTATTGTTTACATTCTCGATTGTTAAGTTCCATAGATGCTCAAAGGAAGGGTTAACGTAAACGAATTGCAAGGAATCGGGATCAAACACAAAAATCACCTCATTGGCTCTTTTAGCCAACTCCTCCAAATGTTGCGTATGGTTAAGATATCTATCCATTATACTGCGATATTTTCTACCCTAACCAATGAAAATGATAAAAGTTCTTACAGACCCCGGAGAATATAGCTGATTTTCTACTGTGGTTGGCCCTTGGCACAGCCACGGCTGACGCTTGTCCTAAACAAGGGCACCAACTGGCCTCCGTGTCCGAAATGCTTTCGGGGGAGGCAGAAATGCTTCGCGGCAGGCTTAATCCTGCTAAAGAGAAGAGGCACCCGGTCTTAGCTTAACGACATGGAGCACAGGGATGGGCCGCGATTTTTCAGGAGATCACTACTTTTTTTCGCTGCTACCACATATTTTGCTTTGTCTCTTCTATTAAGTGGCTTTCCCGGCTTTGGAACTAGTATTCCCGCCCGTTGAGCACGTCGATCAGGTTGATAAGCTCTCGTTTTATCGGCTTCTTTTTTGAAATGGTATCCTGAAACGGAGTAAAGGCGAGTTCGCCATTAATTACACCGGCCATTACGTTTGACTGGCCGTTGATCAGTCCTTCTACCGCACCAAAGCCGAGTCGGCTGGCAAGCACCCTGTCTGTGGCGGAAGGAGCACCACCTCTCTGGATATGTCCCAAAATCGTTACTTTGGTATCGAGATCGGGAAGCGCTTCTTTTACTTTACCTGCTATATAATGAGAACGGCTGATGCCTTCTTCTTCAGCCACGATAATGATGTGTGACGCTTTAGAGTGGCTGGTGCCGAATCTCAGTTTATCAATAATTTCTTCAGTACTGAATTTGTTCTCCGGAATTATTGCCATTTCAGCCCCTCCGGAAATGGCAGATCTTACTGCAATAAAGCCTGTGTCACGCCCCATAACCTCAATAAAGAATGCCCTGTCGTGGGAGTCGGCCGTATCCCTGATCTTATCAATGGCATCCAATGCAGTATTCACCGCGGTATCATAGCCAATGGTAAAATCTGTCCCAAACAAGTCGTTATCTATGGTACCCGGTACGCCCACGCAAGGCAGGCCATGCTCTTCATGAAATTTCAGCATGCCGCTAAAGGTGCCATTTCCACCTATGGCAATGACGCCCTCTATGCCGTTGTTGATCAGGTTGTCATAGGCTTTTTTTCTCCCTTCCGGCGTTTTAAAAGCGGCACTTCGCGTTGATTTCAAAATGGTGCCACCTCTTTGGATAATGTTGCTGACGGACTTATTGTCCATTTCAAAGAAATTGTTATTGATCATCCCGTCGTAACCTTTGTAAATGCCAAACACCGAAAGACCAAAATAATGCCCTGAGCGAACAATGGATCTTATACAAGCATTCATGCCAGGAGCATCTCCTCCTGAAGTAAACAAAGCGATTTTTTTCATGTGATGGTTATTAGGTAGTAGTAGCTATATTATTTCACTTATTCAGTTTTACACTGAGTGGAAGCAAGGAATATGCAAGTAAAATCTTCTCTGCCACAAATTTAAGACATCCATTATTATTTACCTATTTTCGGCAATGTTACTTCAAATTTTAGGACGACTATCCTCAAAAGAATAATAAAACCTGAAGATATGAGCAAATTTGTATCTCGTTCTACATCAAAACTATTGATTATGAGGTAAAGCACCGCCCCGGCGAGGCAAGCAGTGGCATATATTTCTTTCCTGAAAATTACCGGAGTTGCATTGGTGAGCGTGTCTCTGATTACCCCACCCATTACAGCAGAAAACATTCCCATCATAGCAGCAATTTCAGGGCGTACTCCCAAACTAAGCGACTTTTCTACCCCCAGAATTGTAAAGAAAGCAATACCGATCATGTCGAAAAACAACATAGTCCGCTTCAGTTTCAGGAAGAACTGGTAAAACAAGAATGCAGTAAATACACCCAGAATAATGGCGTAAAGGAAATGAACGTCTCCCACCCACACAAGCGGATAGCTGCCTAAAATCATATCGCGGAGACTGCCGCCACCAATGGCGGTGATAAAGCCGGTAAAAGCCGCGCCAAACCAGTTTTTATCTTTGTCTTCAGAGGCGATCACCCCCGAAATGGCAAAGAAATAGGTTCCTACCAGCTCAAGTACATATTCCAAATTCATTATTCCCGACAAAAAGCAAAAGCATTTGAAAAAACATGCAAGTATACACAGGAAGAGAATGCTTCCTCGATTTTGTGGGGTTTATTTTTTAGGGGTGGAAGGTTTGCAATGGGCGACTCACTGCTCATTGGTGCAAAGTTTTATTTATCAGCCTGGAAAACGTAAATTGGGTGATATATTACGTTGTATAGGTATACAGTCTGCAAAGTCAGCAGCTTGCCTGTGCAACGTATCCTCTAATATTTTGACTGATCCGCTGAAGGTTTTTAACTCCTGAAGCATATTGTCGCAAAAAGCCAGGATTCATGCGCCAGCGTGCATTGTGGTATCATAGTGATAAAAGCAGCTTTTTATAGGTTTCCATCGGCATCATTCCCATCTCTTTCCTTCTTTTGTTTAAGTTTTCGATATCTTCTACTGGCGCTAACACAGCCTCTCCTTTAGACTTGTCTACGTAGGAAAACTGTGTCCCATATAATTGCTCCTTATCAGAATTAATCCTTATCCTATCAACAAAATAGGCATAATGTTGTCCGTGTATGTCGCCATTTCTAACAGCTTTCTCTAAATTTTCAAGTTGTGAGTTTTGAAATTCTTTATCCCAATCTGAATGTTGCAGTACAAAAAAGACACTATTCATTCCTAATTCGCCAACCATGCTCCTGGACGGAAAGCCGAAATCGTCAATTATTTTTTTAAGCTTTTTCTGATTCATTCCATCAGAGGAAATGGGATCTTTTATATTATATAGATGTGCATCGACTTCCAATTTTGTTAATTCGTGAAGCTCAGCTTTACTGGTTCCTCTCACGAACTGGTCATTAATATACATAATCAGAAGTTGTTCCCTGATCTGAGGATGAGTGATTTCTTTTTGGGTTTGTTTAAAGCTGTTGCAAATAGCATTATTCTTTTCGTGATCCGGTAATTGAGTAAACCACTCTTCGTTACAGATTCTATTTTTGTTCTCTGCTGAGCTTTTTTTTAAAATTTCAAGTAATTTTTCGTTTTCATTCAGTCGTGCCAGACATTTCAGACCACTATTGAATATTCGTGGTTCAACTTTCTTATAGAGCTTTATCAAGCTATCTAGCTGAGAAGCTCCCAATTCATAATTCTGCAAATATTCAGATTCAAAAATCCTATACGCCAATTTCCATTCCTCATCAGTTTCATACTGGAAATTGTCAGTTTCTGGTTGACAAGAAAAAAGTAATGACATGCAAATTATAATAGGTAAGGTATTTTTCATTTTTAAAGATAATATGCTGATTTACTGGTATGAGGTGACTACTGCGATATTTTCATCTTTTCGGTTACTGCCGACAATTTCTTTAAAAACAGGTTTAAAAACTACCTAAACTTCCTTTAATTTTGAAATTCATGCCTACATTGAACTCAGATTGTGAAAATTAAAAAAGCAGTTGTAAAGAACGGCTTCCTAATAAAGCAATGAAAGCCCTGAATCTCATCATTGTACTTGTTTGCGCCCATATAGCCAATGGGCAGGGCGAGGTTTCATATAAATATGAGGTTAATGAAAATAAAATATTTTGGGAGGCTAAGCAGGAGTTCAGGAAATTCGAAAGTGAGCATGGACATTTTATAAAAACTCCAAATGCTAAGGTTCACTATCTCACCTGGGGAAATCCAAATGATCTTCCTTTGATATGGTCACATGGTAGTTTTAGTAATGGATATGAATTGCTTCATGTTGCGGATAATCTTGTAGACGCTGGCTACTATATTATCGCAGTTGATTATTACGGACATGGTCAAACGAGTTTGCCGAGTCATGATGTATCCCTTTATCATGTTGCCGATGATATAAAATTCCTCATGGATCATCTAAAAATCGATAAAGCAGTAATCGGCGGGTGGTCGAGAGGAGTACAATGCGCGTGGTTTAAATCTGGATTTCAGCTTAGATTACATCACCTATGACTTTATTTGAATAATGCTCTCATAAACAATTAATAACTAAAGGTCGATGAAGGATAAAGTACATGAAAAGTTAGCAATGGCAATTGGGGGTTTGGCTCTGCATTCAAATGGAATGAAAAAGGAGTTTTATCAGAACAGATTCGAGGATATCACTGCTCATTATGAAGTTTTAAAAGGGTTTATCAGGGAGGTGGAAGAAAATATGAAGAAATTGGATGCGGAATAGTTATCTAAATGAAGAAAGATTTGTAGTGGCTATTTTGTTGCTAAGCATTTTCCAAATTGTAGGATACTATACAATAGGGAAAAAATCGCTTGTTAGTAAACTCATATCTGAACGTGAACGAATTGTTGATATTGACGATGTCGATATAGTAAATGTGAACTCCAACTATGAATTTACTTTAATTCAGAAAGGAATGATAAACAGAATATTTGAAAATAGACCTTTGTCTTATTACGTATATCAAAACATTGATCATGTGCCGGGGAATAGAATGTTTCCAGAAGACACCCTATGTTATACATTGAATATTACAGACTTTTTATTTCCAATTGCCATTGTCACACAAAGTGAAACGATACGAGGCTTTGGAGCCCATGATTCCCTAATGTATGCATGGATTTTGTTTTTTTGGATAGAAGTTAAATATATATCTGGAGGGATATCTTAATGGTAGGTTGCAGCTAATGCTTTACAAAATATAATACATGTGCATTGGTAAATCGAGAGATAAGAGGATTCTTCGTAAGGATTGTACTATCTGCCAATTATCGCTTGGTTTTTCGGTTCCACAATGGAAATGTTTATGATGTCGATTATTTAGATTACCATTAATTGAAAGGAAAGCAAATATGCAAATGTTTAATCCCCCACACCCAGGAGAAATATTGAAAGAAGATTACCTTATTCCCTTGGACCTGACCATTACGAAAGCCTCAGAGGCTTTGGGAATTACGAGGAAAAATCTGTCTGCAATTATTAACGGGCAGGCTGGAGTTAGCCCTGATCATGGCAATTAGGCTTTCCATGGCATTTAGTACCAGTCCTGAATTTTGGCTAAATCTTCAAAATAGCTATAATTTGTGGATAGCGTCGAAAGAAAATAAGGGGTTGCGCATCGAAAAGCTGTACAATAAAGCCATTTAAGTAATTGTCCAGCAGACTTCAAAACGATAACCTACCATTTTTGTAAATACTGAATGCATGGAAATTTGTTCCGGAAGTTTCGATGCGAGTGCGCATCTTTTTGAAATCGAGACGAAAAACCAGCTGCCGCACATCCAAGCCTAACGGGCTTGAACGTGAATAGCCCGCCACAGCGGGATAAGATAGACCCCGAAGGAACAACCACGAAGTGGTTGAACAATAACAGGCTGGAGTTATCTACAAATGCCTGTATCGGAATGCTGGCCGTGCCACACCCTGCAATGCTTTCCGGGCGGGGGGCTCAAATGAACGGAAGAGACTTACGAGCTGCTTCTTCATAATTGTCCGCGGCGGGTTTAATTGAAAAATAGCATAAAATAATCCGTCACCACTTGTGTAAAAAATGCTGCACCGGGCTCTTCATTTATAGGGCCGAATTAATTCCAATAGCATAAATTTGGATTTGGAAAAAGTTATGTAGTAAATTACTTTTTGTTCTAACCTTAGATGCACGTGAGTGATGTTGTGCTTTACATACCACGGGTCGGACAAAAAAATTAAAAATATTTCAAAATACAATCGAATGTTCAAAGTTAGCAGCGTGTGTGTCAACACTTTAGTGGGTTTAAGAAAATCTTTTATAAATGCATTTCTCATCCTCACCATTGGCATTTCGGCTTGTAAAAATGAGCCTGTTGATCTCAGAATCAAGGAAATGGCGCCAGAGGAAGCCGCAGAACTCGCTAAATCTATTGAGGCTCGCGTCAATCCTGAACTTTCTGAAGGGCTTACCCTTAGCCTTTGGGGTGTTGATTCACTGGTGGCTGATCCCATTTCGATTGACATAGATGACCAGGGAAGAATTTATTATGTACGAACCAACAGGCAGAAAAATTCTGAGTTTGATATCAGGGGACACCAGGATTGGGAGATTGGCTCTATTCAACTAGAGACGGTGGAGGACAAAAGGGAATTCCTGCGCAAGGTGTTATCTCCTGAAAATAGTGCGAAAAATACATGGCTAGCCGACTTGAACGGCGATGGTTCTCATGATTGGAAAGACATGACTCTTGAAAA
>CAZWQB010000171.1:0-7415 GCA_964636035.1 uncultured Roseivirgaceae bacterium | reverse complement strand
CAATTCCTGCTTTTGATCGTTGATCTTTTTAGTTCGCTCCTCAACCTGCCGCTCCAAAACTAATTTCTGCTTTTTCAAATTGTATACTCTAAATCTGTTATAAGCAATGATTAAAGCGGTAACAAAAACGACCACCGTTAAGCGGAACCACCAGGTTTCCCAATAAGGCGGGTCGATATGGATAGCTATACTTACAGGAGGAGCGGTGAATTCCCCATTTAGATCAGAGGTTTTAACATAAAAAACATAATCACCCGGTTTCAGATTGGTATAGTTGGCAAAGCGCCTGTTGGAATTTACATAGTTCCAATCTTCTTCCAGCCCCTCTAAATAATACGCATATTTTATCAGCTCCGGCTCATTATAATCCAAAGAGGAGAACTCAAAAGCAACAGCCTTGGATTTATAGGAAAGATTTATCGCTTTTGCCTTGGATATATTGGTATTTAAAATTGTTACCCCCTGATACTCAGCTCCGGGAACTACAGATTCATTGTATATTTTCAGGTCGGTGATCACAACATCGGGTTGAATACTTCTATTGCTGATCCACGAAGGATAAAATGTATTTAACCCACTCATTCCTCCAAAGTACAATTTGCCGGAATCATTCTTATAATATGCCGACCAGTAGTACTGATTATCCAGCAAGCCGTCGGTTTTATAAAGATTTCTTGTCTTTTCTGTTTCTGGCTCAAATAAAGTGAGGCCGTTATCTGTGCTCAACCACAATCTCTTGTCGGAGTCTTCCAGTATCCCATAAATGATATTGTTTGCAAGACCATCTTCTGTAGAATAGCTTTCGAATTTAGCCTTACCGTCAATAAAAGTGAGTTTATTAATACCCTGCCCGTATGTGCCAAACCACATGGTGTCATTTGAGTCTTTTAAGATGGTAGTGACGTAGTTGCCACTGAGGGAGGTCTCATCCAAATGATCATGTTTATAGTGTGTAGTGGAATAGCCCGGATTTTTTTGAAAATTATGAAACTTCAAATGGTATAGTCCCAAAGGGGAGCCTATCCACAGGTTGTTATCCTTATCAAAAGCCAAACATCCTACAGCGTTAATCTCATTCGCTACTCTGATAAATTGATTTTGCTGGACAAGGAATTTAAACAGGCCTCCATTTGTCCCTATCCAGAGGTTACCCAGACTATCTTCAACAATTGCGGCAACAAAACCATTTGTGATCGCGTCTAAGAATTCGCTATTCCTGTTGTTCAGGAAGATTTCCCCTTTCACGGGATCTTCAATTAATATGTTCAGGCCGTGGCCCCAGGTAGCCAGCCATAACCGGCCGCGCAAATCCCGATGAATAGCTGTTATGAAATTACTGGATATCGTATTAATATTTTGATCATCAAACAAAAAGTGCTTGTAACGCTTCTTATGCTTATCATATTTGTTCAAACCTCCTCCAGCCGTGCCTATCCATACATTTTGTTCGTCTTCATAGATGGAGTTAATGGTATTGTGGCTTAAGCTGTTTTCGTTCCCCTTGTCGTATTCAAAAAACTCCAGCACATTCTGCCGGGTGTTGTAAATATTCACTCCCCCCCTTTCTGTGCCTATCCAAAGGTTGTCTTTTTCGTCGTACAACAAGCAATTGATGAAATCACTGTTTAAACTATGTTCAGTTTTTAATTCACTTCTATAGCTTTGAAAGGTTCCATCTTCCAAATATTCTCCAAGGCCGCCCAAAGTCGCGAGGAAAATACGCCCGTCTTTGCTTTCAGCGATATCCCTTACTGTACTATGCGGTAAACTGGGTGCTGAGGGTTGATGAAAATAGCGCACAAAGCCGTTTGAACCATCAAACCTGTTCAAGCCGTTTTCTGTACCCACCCAAATTCTTGCTTTACTATCCTGATAAATGGAATAGACACCGTCGGAAGAGAGGCTGCTGTCCTCATCTGGAACATGATGCAATCGCCGTATAACTTGTGTTTCAGCATCTATAATGCTAACACCCTCGTCAGTGCCTATCCATACGCCATTGCTGGTTGGCTCAATAGCCCTCACCAATTCACCACTGATTAAGTTTGAAGCGTTTCCAAAAGCATAGGTTTGTAGCTTTTCCATCTTTCCATCGCTATCCAGCATCCGCAAATAAACCACGCCTCTATCTGTGCCGATCCAAAATGCATCGCTTTCGAGAGGTGAAATTACTGAGATAGTGCCCTCTAAAACTTCAGAATTCGCCATCAGCTCACTGATATGCCTGAATTCATTCTTATTGTACAGATATACGTACAAGCCTTCTTTTGTTCCAATTAGGATATTGCCAAACTGATCTTCACGAAGTGCATAAATAAAATTATTTTTAAGGGAGTGACTATTCCCGCTTTCACTATTAAAAATCTCTATTTTATAACCATCGTATCTGTTCAGTCCATTCCAGGTACCAAACCACATAAATCCCTGGCTATCCTGCAAGATACAATCAACCATATTTTGCGACAGCCCATCTTCCGTTGTAATGTGCTGAAACCGAATGGCTTTTTCCTGTGCATACGAGCGGCTTCCTGCAATACTGAGGAGTAAAGCAAATACGAGAAATTTGCATGTGAAACGGGCATTATTTCCTTTCATAAGCTATGGCGGCATTACCCAACAAATTACAAAATTTAATGTGCATCTAAAAGTGCAAGGAGTAAACAAAATCAGCAAATTACTTGACATCTATAGCCAGATCGGTGTTGCTCAGATTGCCCATTTGAAAAACAAGTTCCGCTTGTGGTGCTTAAAAAGGAAGTCGGCCGGATTGATTGCTACCCAGGTTGAGAAGCCTGAGGGCGATGGTTTTAATGACTATGATCGTAAACCCTAGGGACAAGTAGAGGTAACGTTCAAAGCAAAGGGGCGGGATGGCAGGCGTAGCTCACGACACCTGGTAAAACAGTCTTAACCTTGAGAAAGGCTGCAAATGTATTCCAGTAACATTTTATAGGCGAGTCTTCTCAAATTTGTCACATTAAGATTCCTGATTGCAAAACACGAGTTTCTCAGGCTGTGGGCATCAGAGATTCTTTGATAAAACCCCTCTTCTATCACGAAGAGGGGTTTATTCGATTACGATCTATTATCCATTAATGCGTTACTCTTTTAACTCCAACACCACAACTGAAAATGGAGGTAGTGTTACATTCAACTGGTTTCCTTTTAGTTTTGCTCCTTTGAATGCCTGTGGCTTAATTTTTTCAGGATTTTCAAAAGAATTATAATCCTGAATTTTACCAGACTTCAAAATTCTTCCCGATACGTTCTTGTACTTTGTACCTTCTATGTTGATAGAAACTTGATGTTCTTTTTTAGCATCTATATTCACCAGGGAAACATGCGTTAAACCATTTTTATCTTTGGAAGCCGACACCGATATTGCTGGCAATTTCTCCCCTCCCACTTCGTAGTCGTCACTTTCAATTTCCATCGGCAACAAGGTAGCATCCTGGTGCACGTTGTACATTTCCATTACATGATAAGTGGGGGTGAGCAGCATTTTCTCTTCCTTAGTGAGGATTACCGCCTGCAGTACGTTGATAGTCTGGGCCAAATTGGCCATTGTTACCCGCTCACAGTGTTTATGGAAAATATTCAAGGTAGTACCTGCGATCATGGCGTCGCGCATTGTGTTCTGCTGATATAAGAAGCCAGGATTGGTACCTTCTTCCACATCATACCAACCTCCCCACTCATCTACAACCAATGCGACTTTTTTCTCCGGATCGTATTTGTCCATTATAGCCGTGTGTTTGGTGATCAGTTCATCCATTGCCAATGCACGCTGCATGGTGGTAAAATATAATTCCTCGGTAAAGTCTCGGTCCGAACCTTTCTTCTCCCAATCAATTACTGAATAATGATGAAGCGCCACGCCTTCCATTAAGCTTGCAGGAACATTTTTCATCATGGTTTCCGTCCAGTTGTAGTCATCAGAACTGGCTCCGGATGCAATTCTAAACAAACCTTCATTGTTGGTGGTGCCGGTCATAAACGTAGCATACTTTCGGTATTCATTGGCATAGTATTCTGCGGTCATATTACCACCACAGCCCCAGGCTTCGTTTCCGACACCCCAGTATTTTACATTCCATGGTTCTTCGCGACCGTTTTCCTTGCGGAGCTTAGACATGGGACTTTGGCTCTCAAAGTTCACGTACTGCACCCAATCCATAAGGTCCTGCACAGTACCACTGCCGATATTTCCAGCCAAATATGGTTCAGCTCCCAACACTTCGCACATGTTCAAAAAGTCATGCGTTCCAAAACTGTTGTCTTCAGTCACATTTCCCCACCACGTATTTACAATGGTCGGCCGGTCTTGTTTGGGTCCTATTCCATCTTTCCATTGATAGGTATCTGCAAAACAACCTCCAGGCCATCGAAGATTAGGAACTTTTAATGTCTTAAGTGCCTCGATTACGTCATTTCTCACACCATTGGTATGTGGAATGGTAGTATTGTCTTCGCCTACGTAAAAGCCGCCATAAATATTCCTGCCAAGGTGTTCCGCAAAGTGACCATAAATATGTTTATTGATGGTTAAATTGCTATTGCTGTTGGCTTTTAATGTGGCAGTATTTTGTGCTGAGAGCTGTACTGCCAGCAACAATGCTACGAAACTTAATAGAATTCTCTTCATATCTTATATTGTCGTTAAAGTGGGAACTATATTATTTGAGCTGTATTATTAAGCTTATTTCCTCCCAGGTTCTGCCCTGGCGCGAGCGTCCGTGTTTAACTTAACGGCGTTGCGCCCGCGCCAGAAGACCACCTCAGGAGGTGAACGATTATCTATTTAAATGTTGCCTCATTCCACCTCAACTCGTTTTTAAGCTGATGAAGCGTAGTTTCTTTATTGATAGTGATGCATTCAATACCCGCCATCTCTGCGAAATCATGCAGGTGGGCTGAGGACAAATTCTGACTGTAGCAGGTATGATGTGCACCGCCCGCCAAAATCCATGCGGCACAGCCTGTTTTCATATCCGGAAGTGGCTTCCACAAAACCCTTGCGACAGGCAGATTTGGCAGGGCTTCCTGAGGTTCAAGCGCTTCCACTTCGTTTACTATTAATCTGAACCTATTGCCCATATCTACCACGGACGCATTCAGTGCAGGTCCACCGGCCACGTTAAACACCAATCGAACGGGATCTGCTTTACCGCCGATACCCAAGGGATGTACCTCGCATGATGGTTTGCCACTCGCCAGAGAAGCATCAATCTCCAACATGTGCGAGCCTAAAACCAAAGAATTATTTGGATCAAAATGGTAGGTATAGTCTTCCATAAAAGCATTGCCACCTTCCAAACCACTTCCCATTACTTTCATGGCCCGCACCAAAGCTGCCGTTTTCCAATCTCCCTCTCCTGCAAAACCGTAGCCCTCCGCCATTAAACGCTGCGCCGCAATTCCAGGCAACTGGCTCATTCCGTGCAGGTCTTCGAAAGTATCCGAAAAACCTTTAAAATTGCCGTCCTGAAGGAAATTTCGCAGTCCGATTTCGATTTTTGCTGCTTCAACAAGCGACTCGTATTTATTGCCTCCTTTTCTGAGTGCATCCACCAGACTATAGCTGTCATTGTACTCCTGGATCAGCGTGTTTACTTCCTGTTCGCTTACCTGGTTAATTACCGCTACCAGATCGCCTATTCCGTAGGTATTCACGGAGAAGCCAAACTTTAATTCAGCCTCCACTTTATCGCCTTCAGTTACCGCCACGTTGCGCATATTGTCTCCAAAACGTGCAAATTTACCCCCCTGCCAGTCGTTCCAACCGCAGGCCGCACGGCTCCACATGTTGATTTGTTCTAATACCTCTTCATCTTTCCAATGTCCTACCACCACTTTTCGCTGGATACGCATTCGGGAGACCATAAAACCAAACTCCCTGTCTCCGTGGGCACTTTGGTTCAGGTTCATAAAGTCCATATCAATGGAACTCCAGGGAATGTCTCTGTTGAACTGTGTGTGGAGATGTAAAATAGGCTTTTGGTTGGTTTTCAAACCTCTGATCCACATTTTGGCAGGAGAAAAGGTATGCATCCAGGTGATAATACCCACACAATTTTCTGTGACATTGGATTCACGGAACAAGGCGTATATTTCTTCGGCTGTCTTTACCACAGGCTTAAAAACTACTTTTACGGGCACCTTTGAGGAGCTGTCAAGACCCGCGGCAATCTCCTGAGAATGCTGTGCTACCTGTCTCAGCGTTTCCTCCCCATATAAATGCTGGCTTCCCGTAACAAACCAAACTTCGTATTTCTTTAAATCGATCATATTGTAATTTCTGATTGTATAATTTCTGATTATTTAATTTCTGATTTCTAATTTTTTTCAACTGCCACGAGGGCACTAAGACGCAAAGACATTTTGCCTAATCCATTCTGCCCCGTTTTTTACTTTTCCAGTTACCTTTTTTCCGACTTACCCACTCCGACTGTCCGCGGCCCCTCTAAAGCGGAGAGCGTCATTATCGCTGAGATGCTGCAGAACGAGGCATTAACTTTGAACTATGGTAAGAACAGCTTTACTAAACCTCCTCCTACCATATGCTCAGTATTTCATTAATTCTTTTGCTTTAATAGCCTTTGCATACCTTGTTCAAGGTTTAGCAAAGCGTCAGTACTTGAAAGCGTAGATTTAAACCTGAAGCGTTAAATTTCAAACTTCCAACTTCGGTCTTCCATATAACTTCCCACTTCCGGCTTCCAACTTCTTACCTACCACCAAAAGAAATAGTATAGCAGGCCGATAATCAAGACTATACCTGCTGCTCCAAAGTTGAAGGCTGCAGAAGTGCTGAACAATTCGGGATCAGATACAATGGCTTTGGGATCAGCAGTTTCCATTTTCGCATTGGTATACAAAATAATGCCTATCATGAAAAACAGCACTGCAAGCATGTAAATCGACTCCAGCCCCAGATGCGCATAGTCACTCGCAAAGAAAACACCCACTAATAGTGAAATAAGACCTAAAACGAAGAACACATAACTTGAATTTAATATGCTGCTTTTGTATTTTCCTTCAGGGAGCGGTGTTTTTACCTTGACCCCTTTCTCTGTAAAGCTGATTACCGAGGCTATTACGCATAGAAGGATAAATACATAGCCCATCCTTAAAATAAATGGCATTTCCGGATTTGTCAGTTTAATGATAATACCTGCAGGAATGGTTGCAATAGCAGTCCACAAGGCGGCTTTAGCAGTAATTTGTTTCCAGAATAGACCCATGCCAAATACAGCTACAACACCAGGATAAATATACCCAGTGTACTCCTGAATGTATTGGAACACCTGGTCAAGCGTGCTCAATTCCTGCGCTACGCCCATGGCGATTAATAGCGCTACCATGGCAACAATACGTCCTGTTTTAACCAATTGCTTGTTAGAGGCATTCTGGTT
>CAZWQB010000170.1:5299-7564 GCA_964636035.1 uncultured Roseivirgaceae bacterium | reverse complement strand
ACCATGCCCGTAATCACTTCTTTGGGATTCTCCATTGAAAAACTGCGGTCGAAAGATGCTGGATACAACAGTACCTCGTGGAGGTGGCGGTAGTGCCATGAAGGAAAATTGAATAAGGGAATTGCAGCACCGGAGGCAATCAATAACCGGTCCAGGTCGTCTACTTCAGTTCGAATGCCGGTGATGCGCACCTGTTTCAGGAAATTACGTATTCTTTGTTCAAATTTCTCCCGATCAGCCGAATTGAGGTTCTGGTAAAAATGAACATGCTCGGATAATAGCTGCTTCCATTCCGGCGGAAATGGATTAGGTATCGGAAAAGCAGTTTTGTTCCTTTGGCTTATCCAATAGATCATGAATGCAACCAAGATTACTCCGGCCAATATAATGCCTTGCATGAATTTCTTATTGATGTTTATACAAAGCTAATCTTTTCATCTGGGATACAAGTAGGAACAAGGATTCAAAAACCAATGATATTTTGGAGCTTGTACAGAGAATCTATTGATAAAAATGTTAATTTAGCACATCATTTAACCAACCACAAAAACATATGAAAACTATTTCAAAAGCTATTTTATTGCCTGTCTTGTTGGTGTTTAGCGCTTTGCAGTTATATGCACAGGGCCAGTTGCAACAGGAAGTTTCCGGCTCTGTTGCCTATACTTCCGGAAAAGTGATGCAACTGGCTGAAGCTCTGCCTGCTGAAAAATACAGTTGGACTCCGGCAGAAGGAGTCAGATCCTTTGGAGAAGTATTTGCTCATATCGCTTCCGCGAATTATTTCTTTGCTAGCAAGCTTGGTGCACAAATTCCTGACGGTATAAACATGCAAACGCTGGAGCAAGATCTCAAAACCAAGGAGCAGATTACTGCAGAGTTGAAAAGATCTTATGACCTGGCAATGGATGCGGTTTCTAAAGCAAAAGATGCCGATCTTTCTAAAAAGGTAGAATATCCCTTTCCCGGTGACTTCACAAACATGACGTCTATCCTGATCATTCTTTCTCATTCCAATGAGCATTTGGGGCAACTGATTGCTTATGCGCGTATGAATGACATTACACCACCATGGGGTGCTGGTGAGTAATCTTCAGCAATGCCTTATAGTTGACAAAAAAGCACGCAGAACGCGTGCTTTTTTTATATCACGAATCCTGGAAAACATACTGTTAAAGACGATGCCATTTTCCAAAACTTGATGCATTTAAAATAAACATAGCGTGCTTCGAAACGTTTTGCAACCATGAAGATTGCGAATGATATTTCCAGGCTGATAAACATCAGCAGGATTTTTCTGGAACCTGAGGTTAGAAAATATGGCAGAGGATTGGAAATGCTTGAAAAATACGCGGATGCAGCGTTAATAGAAGTTCCTTCGCATTGGAAGATACCTTCTTTGCATGGAAACGAGGGAGCGGTTGAAGATTGGATAAAGAATAAAAGAGAAGTACTGGTGTTGGGAGTTAAAAAATCACTGACCTGCAGGCCGAATGAAAGAAGTTCCCACTTTGTTGCGCCTTCTATATCAAATGGTTGTACCATGGCCTGCTCCTATTGCTATGTGCCCCGCCGGAAAGGTTTTGCCAATCCCATAACTATTTTTGTAAATATAGAACAGATTTGCAACTACATCAGTCGCCATGCTGGCAGACAAGGAATGAAGTTTGATGCTGATCAGATTGATCCGACCTACTGGGTTTATGATATTGGGGAAAACTGTGATTGCGCAGTAGATGCTTCTATCTGCGATAACGTGAAAGATTTGGTGACACTTTTCAGGTCGCTTCCAAATGCCAAAGCCACTTTTGCCACTAAGTTTGTGAACCCGGAATTGCTAACCTACGATCCGCAGAAGAAAACCAGAATCAGATTTAGTCTGATGCCTCAAAATGTTTCTAGAATAGTAGATGTACGCACCTCCGCTATCTCTGATCGCATTGCTGCTGTCGATGAGTTTGTTGCCGCAGGTTATGAAGTTCACCTGAATTTCTCTCCTGTGATTTATTATGATGGATGGCTTGCAGACTATAGTATGCTTTTTAAAGAAATAGATGATACACTCAATGCACAATCCAAAAAGCAGCTAAAATGTGAGGTGATTTTTTTGACCCATAACACGGAGCTACACGAAATCAATATGGAATGGCACCCAAAAGGAGAAGCTATCCTTTGGAAACCGGAACTGCAGGAAACAAAGTATTCGCAAACCGGAGGAAGAAACCTGCGGTATAAGCGAAGCATTAAGGCAGGTTTGGTAAACGA
>CAZWQB010000170.1:0-5199 GCA_964636035.1 uncultured Roseivirgaceae bacterium | reverse complement strand
TATAGCGGATAGATTTTTCTTTTCTGCGTTTTTCGTGAGAAGGTCCCTCCGTTGTCGGGATGACCTAACGATGGAGTTTGGGGCTAAAGAAATTCGATTTCTGCAGTGTCTGCGTCGCTGAGAATATTTTTTGTAGCGCAGGCGTTATATCGTCATCCTGACGAAGAGCTTGCTCCGAAGCAATTCGGAGAAGGACCTTCTCTCAATTTAGGCACGTGAATTCTAATTATCAGAGACAGATTAAATCAACGGAAGCATCAGTTTTAGGTCTGGTTTATTGTATAGCGGATAGATTTTTCTTTTCTGCGTTTTTCGTGAGAAGGTCCCTCCGTTGTGGGGATGACCTAAGCGAGGAAGTTCGGGCTAAATAAATTAGTCTTCAGAGAAGAACCGTCTCTATCAAATCCGGGGCCAAGCCCAAAACATTAGTACTAAACCTCATCAGAATAATAAGCTTTCGCCTTGTCTCTGAGGTTATAAAAGCTCGTCATTACCTCTCCATAGGCGCCTACACTTCTGATGGCTAATAAATCGCCTCTTTCAACCTTAGGTAGTTCCAGCGCTTTTCTGAAGCAGTCCGATGATTCACATATTGGACCTACTACATCGTACAGTTCGCTGGTGTTGTCTTTTCCTGTAAGGCTTTCAATATGGTGCGTAGCCTGGTAGAGTGCCGGTCTGATCAGTTCTGTCATGCCCGCATCAATGATGGCAAAATTGGTACGCAGACCCTTCTTAACAAATAAAACCTTCGAAATAAGGCTTCCGCATTGGGCAACTACTGCTCGCCCCAACTCAAAATGAAGCTGCTGGCCTTTTCGTAATGAAAGTCCCTTTTCGAAAACTTTAAAATATCCCTCAAAATCAGGAACAGCGGCACCGTCCGGATCGGCATAATTAATACCCAGTCCGCCACCCACATTGATATGGCGCAACTCGATGTTATGCCCTTCAAAATACTCCTGCAGCTCATTCACCTTTTCACAAAGAGAACGGAAAGCGGCATGGTTGGTAATTTGCGAACCAATGTGGAAGTGGATTCCGATCAGCTTTAAATTGGCATAGGTTTGAATTTTCTGAACAATCTCGTCCAACTCCCATAGATTGATGCCAAATTTATTTTCTTCAACGCCGGTGGTAATGTAATGATGCGTATCCGCCTTGACGTTCGGATTAATCCTTAAGGCAATATTGGTTTGTTTTCCAAGTTTCCCTGCCAGTTCATCGATTACCTCAAGCTCCTGTGCAGATTCCACATTGAAGCAGTAAATGTTTTGACTCAGTGCATAAGTGATTTCTGCATCTGATTTGCCGACGCCCGCAAAGGCAATGCTGGAGGGGTCGAAGCCCACCTCAATCGCTTTCTTAACTTCATTTCCACTTACGCAGTCTGCACCCAAACCGGCCTGAAGGATATTTTTTAGCACTTTATCATTATAGTTCGCTTTAAGCGCATAATGTACATGATATCCTTTGGAAAGTCCATGGGCCTTAATGCTGTCCAGAGATTTTTGCAAAACCTCCAGATCATAATAAAAAAACGGGGTAGGAAAATTTTTAAACTTCTCGATTAAGTTTTCTGCGAACATCTTTTAAACCTTTATAAAATTTGAAATAAGGGAGGAATTGTTTATCAGTAAAGGTTATGAGTGAACTAACGGTCTTTTTATATGCGACTCTCTGTGTGCACTTTTGCATAAACACAAAAAAAGGCAAGCTTTACGCTTACCTTTTTCAATATATCTTTTAGAAGCGTTATTTTAATTTCTGAACTACTGCCTTAAACGCATCGGGATGGTTCATAGCAAGGTCAGCCAACACCTTCCTGTTTAATTCAATGTTGTTCTTTTTTAGGGCACCCATAAACTGAGAGTAAGACATATTATATTCTCTTGCTCCTGCATTTATCCTTTGGATCCATAAAGCTCTGAATTCTCTCTTCTTGGCCTTTCTATCGCGGTATGCATACTGCATCCCTTTTTCTACTGCATTTTTCGCTACAGTATAGACATTCTTTTTTCTGCCCCAAAAACCTTTGGCGGCTTTTAAAATTTTCTTTCTTCGAGCCCTTGAGGCTACTGCATTTACTGATCTTGGCATTTCTTTAATTTTTCGACACCTGGTGTTTCCTTTTTGGAAAACTTAAAACCAACGGTCCGGTTAAACATTTTTTTTAAACCTTAATTGTGTATACAGGAATAATCTTTCTTGTATGGCAATTAGATATTGAGCATATCCTTCACTCTTCCTAAGTCCGATTTGTGGACCAATGTCATGTGAGTCAGGTGTCTTTTTTGTTTGGTTTCTTTTTTTGTCAGGATGTGGCTTTTGAAAGCATGCTTTCTTTTTATTTTGCCTGTTCCTGTCAATTTGAAACGTTTTTTCGCTCCTGAATTAGTTTTTACTTTAGGCATTATATATACAATTTATTGTGAAAATGCTATTTCTTGGTTTGCTGTTTAGGAGAAAGAAATACTGTCATCCTTTTCCCTTCCAGCTTTGGCAACTGATCAACTTTTGCAAGATCTTCCAGCGCCTGTGCAAATTTCAACAGTAGAATTTCACCCCTTTCTTTAAACACAATCGTCCGGCCCACAAAATGAACATAAGCCTTTACCTTAGCTCCTTCACTTAAAAAACCTTTAGCATGATTTAACTTAAAATTAAAATCATGTTCATCTGTGTTGGGTCCAAAACGAATTTCCTTCACAACAGTTTTTTGAGCTTTGGCTTTGATCTCCTTTTGCTTCTTTTTCTGCTCGTATTTAAACTTCGAGTAGTCAATCACCTTACATACAGGTGGGTCTGCCTTTGGTGATATTTCTACCAAGTCCAGATTTTGCTCTTTGGCAATTTTTAAGGCGTCGCGGATATCATACACCCCGATTTCTACATTTTCCCCTACCACCCTTACTTTACGGGCATGAATCTTTTCATTTACTTTATAAGGCTCTTCGACTCTCCCTCGAAAAGGTACTCTTCTTACTGGTCTGCTAATAGTTACCTCCTTTGTTTATTAAAAAAATCAGGTTGCAAATATCGTGAAAATTTATTATAAACAAAAAGCTATTTTATAAATCCTCATCAATTTACTGCAATTATAACCTTTTCGGTTTAAAAATTTATTTTGGGAATAATAAAAATTATTAAATAAAAGCTGCTATTCCTAATGACCCAGCGCTGTTGCTACTTCAGTTTCAAAGTATGTTGCAAAGTCCGTCAGCTTAAATGTACCTACGTCTCCTTCACCATGTTTCCTTGCAGAAACAGATTGTTCTTCCTGTTCCTTCTCTCCTACTATCAGCATAAAAGGCACTTTTCCGACTTCGGCATCACGAATCTTCCTCCCAATTTTTTCATCGCGGTGATCGATAAATCCGCGGATGTCCTTTTCCTCCAGGAAATTCAATACCTGATCAGCATAGTCAGCATATTTTTCGGAAATCGGCAATACTGCAATCTGGTCAGGTGCCAGCCATAGTGGGAATCTGCCGCCACAATGTTCTATCAATACGGCTACGAATCGCTCCATCGAACCAAAAGGCGCTCTGTGGATCATTACCGGTCTGTGTTTTTGATTGTCGTTGCCAATATATTCCAGCTCAAAGCGATCTGGTAACTGGTAATCCACCTGAATGGTACCTAATTGCCAGCTTCTTTTTAGCGCATCCTTCACCATGAAATCCAACTTTGGACCATAAAATGCCGCCTCACCTTTCACCGATACAGTTTTTAAGCCTCTTTCAGCAGCGGCCTCTACAATGGCGGCTTCTGCTTTGTCCCAGGCTTCGTCGCCACCGATGTATTTGGCTTTATTCTCGGGGTCTCTTAGCGAGATTTGCGCGGTATAATCATCAAAACCCAGCGCCTTGAAAACATAAAGCACCAGGTCGATTACCTTGATAAACTCTTCTTTCACCTGGTCAGGGCGGCAGAAAATGTGCGCATCATCTTGTGTAAATCCCCTTACCCTGGTTAAGCCGTGGAGCTCGCCGCTTTGCTCGTAGCGGTAAACCGTACCAAATTCCGCCAATCTCAGCGGTAAATCTCTGTATGACCTTGGCTTCACCTTGTAAATTTCACAGTGGTGAGGACAATTCATTGGTTTCAACAAAAACTCCTCCCCTTCATGTGGTGTTTTGATAGGCTGAAATGAGTCAGCACCATATTTTTCATAATGGCCGGAGGTAACATAAAGCTGCTTGCTGCCAATATGGGGCGTTACTACTGCCTGGTAGCCTGATTTTACCTGAGCTTTCCTTAAAAAGTTTTCCAGGCGCTCTCTGAGCAAGGTTCCTTTTGGAAGCCATAATGGCAGGCCCATTCCAACTTTTTCAGAAAAGGCAAACAACTCCAGTTCTTTACCAAGTTTTCTATGGTCTCTCTTTTTCGCCTCTTCCAGCAATTCCAGATATTCAGTGAGTTCCTTTTGTTTAGGAAAAGATACTCCGTAAATGCGAGTAAGCTGTTTGTTTTTTTCATTGCCACGCCAGTATGCTCCGGCAATATTTGTCAGCTTAATTGCTTTGATAAATCCAGTGTGCGGGATATGCGGCCCTCTGCACAAGTCGGTAAAGTTGCCTTGTTCATAGAAAGAAATACTGCCATCTTCCAGCCCGTCAATCAATTCCAGCTTGTATTCATCCCCTTTTTTAGTGAAATAATCTACAGCATCCTGTTTCCTGACTTCTTTACGGTTGTAAGTACTTTTAAGTCTGGCGAGTTCAGTCATCTTACTTTCAACCTTTGCCAGGTCTTCGGCGGTAAACTCCCGGTCACCAAAATCTACATCATAATAAAATCCTGTCTCGATAGATGGACCAATTCCTAATTTTACACCAGGGTAAAGTGCCTCCAGCGCTTCCGCGAGCAAATGGGCAGATGAATGCCAAAAAGTTGCTCTTCCTTCCAGGTCGTTCCATGTTAGTAACTGCACTGAAGCATCTTGCTCTATGGGCCTTTGAGCATCTCTTATTTCGCCATTCACTTTTGCAGCCAATACATTTCTTGCCAGTCCTTCACTGATTCCGGCAGCTACTTCCAGTCCGGTCGTTCCTTTGGGATAATCTTTTACAGAACCATCTGGTAAAGTAATTTTGATATTTTGTTCAGCACTCATCGAATAATGTGGTATTCCTGTTGTTGTTTAATTTTAAGGATTCAAAGGTAATAAAATCTATTTTAAAGTTGAGTTTTAGG
>CAZWQB010000169.1:0-7565 GCA_964636035.1 uncultured Roseivirgaceae bacterium | reverse complement strand
GCCCCAGTTGGAAAATCGTTGGTGAAGTAAATGCAGACCTCAACAAAGCGAATCAATTATCTACCGAAAATGGTACCGGCGTATTGGTGAACATCCCCGGTAAAAAAGCCAAAGGTGAAGATTTGTATTCAAATTTTGAACATGGCGATATGGACCTCGAACTCTACTTTATGATGGCCAAGGGGTCAAATTCTGGCATTTATCTTCAGGGGCGTTACGAAATCCAGTTATTGGACAGTTGGGGCGCAAAGACATTAAGTCCCGGTGAAAACGGAGGCATTTATCAACGATGGGATGAAAGCAAGCCCGAGGGTCAAAAAGGATATCAGGGATACGCCCCACGCCAGAATGTGAGTCGTGCTCCGGGTTTATGGCAGCACTTGAAGGTAGAGTTTCAGGCTCCCAGGTTTGACAGGGGAGGAAAGAAGGTGGAAAATGCGAAACTGATCAAGGTGGAGCTTAATGGAGTAGTGATACACGAAATGGTAGAGCTTTTTGGACCCACCCGGGGAGCAATGAGCGAAAAAGAAGCGCCCAAAGGACCCCTGCGCATCCAGGGTGACCACGGTGCTGTTGCCTTCAAAAATATCAGCTATACGCAATACGACCAACCGCGTCCTGTTTTGAAAGACTTGGCTTACAAAGTTTATGGAGGTATGTTTGAAGTAGAGCCGCAATATGATAGCTTGCCCCCCGAAGCAGAAGGTACCGCAGGGATTTTATCATCAAGCCTCAAACGACTTCCTATTAAATTTTTGCTCCACTATGTGGGTACTTTAACTGTAGAAAAGTCGGGTGAGTACAATTTCGGTATGAACGCAAGTGGTGGCACGGGTATGCTTCGGATCAACAACCAGGACGTAATTTCTCTTGGTGGCTGGTCGAATTTTAAGAGAGGAACCGCTAATCTTCCGGAAGGTGAACTGCCTTTTGAGCTTATCTATTCAAAATTTGTTGATTGGGAGACTCCAACGCTGGGATTGACAATTTCCGGAATGGGCATTCGCGAATACCTGATCAGTGACCCCGAGGAGTTGCAGCAAAACACTGCAGTAGATCCCATCATACTTTCAGCACAGGAAACGCCGATTCTAAGGAGTTTTATGGATGTGCCTAACGGTCCGCGGGTCACGCACGCGGTGTCTGTCGGAAGTACATCAAACCTACATTATACTTATGATTTAGACAATGGCACAATTGTACAGGCCTGGCGGGGAGAATTTTTAAATACTACCCCTATGTGGCATAACAGAGGCGATGGTTCATCGAGACCCACCGGTTCGGTTTTTCATTTTTCAGAGAAGCCGCTGCTGGCGGTAACAAAACTTGCGTCGGACCAGGAAGCCTGGAAGACAGACACAGCCGGCACTTCGTTTAAGCCACAAGGTTACGTGCTTGATGCAGAAGATCTGCCTACATTTAAATATCAGATCTATGGCAATGCCATAGAGGATAAAATAAGGGTAAAGGCGGACGGAACGGGTTTTACGAGAGCGTTTAACATAGAAAATCCTTCGCAGGGACTGTATGTACTTTTGGCAAAAGGGAGCAAAATAGAGGAAATTGGAAAGAACATGTTTTTGATTGATGATAAGAAATACTACGTTCGGTTGGAAGAAACTGGAGGGGCAAAGCCAGTAGTCAGAAGTGCAGGTGCTCAGCAGGAGTTAATCATCCCCTTAAAAGATGGACTAAATTATTCAATACTTCTTTAATCCGAATTTATTCCTTAAAATATCCATAAATGAATATTTCAAAACACACCGGTTCAAAATATAAATTAGTCATATGCTGCATGCTGCTCCTTCTGGGCGTAAGGGCGCAAATGGTAGCACAGGAGTCTCCTATGGAAGAAGATTTCTTTAGAATAATGAAAGTAAGCTCACCTGAAGGTACTTTGCTGGAGGTGGGTGGTTTGGCAGTATTGCCTAACGGCGACCTGGGCGTCGCTACCCGAAGAGGGGATGTTTTTCTGATAGAAAATCCTACGAGTTCGAAACCATACTTCCGGAGGTTTGCTTCGGGATTGCATGAAGTATTGGGCCTTGTTTATAAGGATGGGGCTTTCTACTGTGCCCAAAGGGGCGAATTGACCAAATTGGTGGACACCGACATGGACGGAAAAGCAGATGTGTATGAAACTATTTACGCCTGGCCGCTTTCAGGTCATTATCACGAGTATAGCTTCGGGCCTAAAGTTGCGCCTGACGGCTCCTTTTTTGTGACAGGAAATGTGGCCTTTGGTACAGAAGAATGGTGGAGGGGAGAGAGCTTTGTGCCATGGAGAGGGTGGACTATGAAAATTACAGAAGACGGGCAAATGGAGCCCTGGGCCACTGGGATGCGTTCCCCCGCAGGATTGGGAATGATAGACGGAGAATTGTTTTACACCGATAATCAGGGCGACTGGATGGGGTCTGGTGGCATGTGGCATGTGAAAAAAGGCGCATTTATGGGCCATCCTGCTGGTCTTCGATGGACTGGCGAACCGAATTCTCCTTTAGACCTCGTGGAAGAAGAAATTTATAAATTCGTAAGCCCGCAACGGAATAAAAATAGCGTTGGGAGATACGTCAAACCAGAAAACGTTCAAAATGAGGATTTCAAATTTCCCTATGAATTAAAAGAAGAAATTCCAGAACTGCAAACGCCAGTGGTATGGTTGCCTCATGGTGTCCTAGGAATTTCCAACTCAGAAATATTACAAATACCGGTAGGCAACTTTGGCCCCTTTGGCGGACAACTGCTGATCGGAGATCAGGGCCAAAGCAAGATTATGCGGGTCTTTATGGAAAAAGTAAAGGGAGAGTTTCAGGGAGTGGCCTTTGATTTTAGGAAAGGATTCAAATCGGGAGTTTTACGAATGGCCTGGGCAAATGACGGCTCATTGTTTGTAGGTGAAACTAATAGAGGATGGGGTTCAGCAGGCGAGGCAAATGAAGGATTGCAAAGGCTGGTTTGGAACAGGCAAGTTCCTTTTGAGATGTTGGCGGTGCGCGCCATGCCTGATGGATTTGAAATAGAATTTACGAAACCGGTGAACAAAGAATCTGCCGAAGACCTCGCGAATTATATCGTGGAGAGTTTCATATATAAATATACGCCGGTTTACGGAAGCCCGCCCGTTAACTTTGAAACCTTGGAGGTGAAAGGCGTAAAGGTTTCTGATGATGGTTTAAAGGCGAGACTTCTGGTAGATAACCTCAGAAAGGGGTATGTGCACCACCTGTTCCTGGGTGGCATCAGAGCGGAGGAAGGTTCCTATTCGCTCGTGCACCCGTCCGCATACTACACGTTGAATGAAATCCCGGATGGCGCTAAGCTCCCGATCGGAGAGGTAAGCACTAGAAATTCTGCCAAAGAAGCTGCTGAAAAGCCTGCACCTAAAAAAGCAACTACAGCAAAGAAGGCTACTGCAGCAAAAGCACCGGCAAAAACAACAGAGAAAAAAGCCCCGAATTTTGACGAAATTAAACCTTTATTGGCAAAAAACACCTGTCTTGCCTGTCACAACGCAGACACAAAGCAGGTGGGCCCGGCATTTAGTGAGATCGCTAAGAGAAGGTACTCCAACGAGCGAATAGTAGAACTTATTTATAATCCTGAACCTCAGAACTGGCCCGGATACGCAACGCCGATGCCCCCTATGCCACAAGTTCCCAAAGAAGAAGCTTTAAAAATAGCCGACTGGATAAATTCATTGCAGTAAGCGCGACCAATTTTTGCTCCTTATCAATTCCGGATCATTTTTAACGAAAGTTATTTATATCCGGAATTATTTTTAATTTTGGTGTTTTCAAAATTATCGTTAGGATAGCATTACATTTGGTTTAAATTATTCTTATGGGCACTGTTTCGTTTTTGTTAGGTTATGATATTGGAAGTTCTTCTGTAAAAGCCACCCTTTTGGATGCTGAAAAAGGCACCGTGGTAGCATCTGCCACCTATCCCAAATCTGAAATGCCAATTAATTCGGTGCAAGCAGGATGGGCAGAGCAGGATCCCGAAATGTGGTGGGAAAATGTTAAGCATGCGACGAGGGAGATATTGTCAAACAACAGAATTGATGTTGATAGAATAGAAGGCATAGGAATTTCTTACCAGATGCATGGTCTGGTATTGGTAGATAAGGATCTAAAAGTACTTCGGCCATCCATTATCTGGTGCGATAGCAGGGCTGTTTCCATAGGAAATCAGGCTTTTAATGAACTTGGTGCTACTTTTTGTTTAAGTAATTTTCTGAACTCTCCGGGTAACTTTACCGCGTCCAAATTACGATGGGTGCAGGAGAATGAGCCTCATGTTTACGAAAAGATATACAAATCAATGCTTCCTGGCGAATATATCGCCATGAAGTTAACGGGGGAAATACAAACCACCTCATCAGGACTTTCAGAAGGCATTTACTGGAACGCCAAGGAAGACAAACTTGCAACGGCGCTCCTTGAACATTACCAAATCAGTGAAGACTTACTGCCTGAGGTAGTTCCTGTATTTTCGCATCAGGCGAGCGTCTCGGCATCGGCAGCACAGGAAATCGGCCTCCGTCCCGGAATAAAAATATCCTATCGGGCAGGCGATCAACCAAACAACGCGTTTTCGTTAAATGTCCTGAAACCCGGGGAAGTGGGTGCAACAGCAGGTACATCCGGCGCCATATATGGTATACTGGAATCACCTGCCTATGATCCCCTGTCTCGTGTAAATACTTTTGTTCATGTAAACCATACTTCATTAGAGCAAAAGTACGGAGTGCTTTTGTGCGTAAATGGTACTGGAATCTTAAATAGCTGGTTGAAGCACAACATTGGTAACGACGCTTACAGCTACGAAGAAATGAATAAGATGGCAGCGGAAGCACCCATTGGATCAGACGGACTGGTTTTTGTTCCTTTCGGGAATGGCGCAGAACGAATCCTCGAGAACAAGAATATTGGTGCGCAACTGCACAATTTGGATTTCAACAGGCACACTGTGAATCACCTTCTCAGGGCCGGGCAGGAAGGGATCGTTAGCTCCCTGACTTACGGTTTCAATATCATGAAATCCATGGGGATGCAGTTGAGCACGGTAAAAGCCGGCTACGCGAACATGTTCTTAAGCCCGCTGTTCAGAGAAGCTTTCGCCAATATGACTGGAGCGACTATCGAATTGTACAACACGGATGGCGCGCAGGGTGCAGCAAGGGGCGCTGGTGTTGGAGCCGGCGTTTACAATAGTTTTGAAGAAGCTTTTATGGGGCTTACCAAAATAGATGTAATAGAGCCTAACGCAAAACTAAAAGATCAATATGATGCAGTTTATGGCAAGTGGCTGGATCAGTTGAATAAGCACTTGTAGTGGTCTTGCCTGGTTCTTCAGGGTTCTTAAACCAGGCTCACTTAAATTCAATAAATAATTAGAGAGTCCGGCATCCTCCGGGCTCTTTTTGTGAATAATGATTTCGGATAGGCAGGGTATGAGCCTCTGCTTTTTACATCAAAAGGTCGAAAGCGAGTTCTCTCTGCTGAACTTTACAAACACCTTTGACCAAGAAAGTACCGGTGCAACGGTATCTTTCTCCCACTTTATCCCACTCCTTCATATTTTTTGCCTCTGTCTATTCATTCCTAATGAGGTAAAACCAGTTTTTATGCCATTTCGACCGATTTTTTGGGTTTTTTTGATACTCTTACGCATTTCTTTATTCGCAGCGAAATATTGCTGTGAAGAAATAAAAATAAAAAAAGACGGTTTTGGAAAACAAATTTTGTTTAGAATAATTAGTAATCTTAACATATTTTTCCTAATTTTTGATAGTTGTGGTAAAAAGTGGTAGAAAGTGGAGGAAGTTGTGATTTTCTTTTTTAGTTTTGCGTAATGAGAACCGTTTTATCTCAATCGATATATGTCCTTCTTCACGAGCGAATATGAATGTAAATTAGATGCTAAGGGGCGGCTTGTTTTGCCATCCAAGATTAAATCTAATTTGCCCGAAAGTTCTGCTAGTGAGCTTGTGATCAGAAGAGGCTTTGAACCATGTCTTGTAATTTATCCTTTATTGGAGTATAAAAAGATTTATCAGAAGATCGCAGGTTTAAATGAATTTAACGAAGAGTATCGCAAGTTGCAGCGTAATTTTTTTAGAGGAAATACTCAGGTAGAACTTGATAATACCGGGAGGTTTTTAATTCCGAAAACGATGCTAAAGTATGCGCAATTAGAAAAGGATGTGATCGTTGTGGGTATGGGTAACAGGGTGGAGATATGGAATCCTGAGTTATACGAAGCTTATTTAATTAAAGACCAGACAGAGTTTTCAGCACTGGCGCAGAAATATTTAGACGATTAAGGGTATGGGTAGCTATCATAAGCCAGTGATGTTGGAGGAATGTCTGCAGGCTTTGGAAATAAAACCGGAAGGCACCTATGTGGACGTAACTTTTGGAGGAGGAGGACATTCCAGAGCGATCCTTTCTCAAATAAATGGCGGAAAGTTATTCGCATTTGATCAGGATAAGGATGCTTTAAGAAATGTACGGGAAATCAGCGATCCGGCTTTCGTTTTTGTGGAAGCGAATTTCCGGTACCTTAAAAGATACTTAAGAGCAAATGGCGTAAGCACCGTAGATGGCATACTAGCAGACCTTGGGATTTCATCGCATCAAATTGACCAGGCTGAACGCGGTTTTTCTACAAGGTTTGATGGAGAGCTGGATATGAGGATGGATCAGGCTGCGCCTGTATCAGCCAAAGAAATTGTAAACTCCTACAGTGAGGCGGAATTACAGAATATTCTGGGCAGGTATGGAGAAGTGAGAAATGCCAAAACACTTGCGTCGGCAATAGCGTCTGCCAGAATAAACAAGCCTTTGGAGACCAGTGGCGATTTGAAAGATGTTTTAAAAAGGTTTGCGCCCAGAGGTAAAGAGAATAAATATTATGCCCAGGTGTTTCAGGCGCTGAGAATTGAAGTGAATGATGAGTTAAAAGCGCTTGAAGAGTTTTTGCTTCAGGCAGCTGAGGTTTTAAAGCCGGGGGGAAGGTTGGTTGTCATGGCTTACCATTCCCTGGAAGATAGGTTGGTTAAGAATTTTATCAACAAAGGTAATTTCTCAGGTGAGGACGAAAAGGACTTCTTTGGAAATGTAATCAGGCCGCTGGTCCCGGTGAATAAGAAGCCAATTGTGGCCACCCGGGAAGAAGTACTGGAAAATAACAGAGCAAGAAGCGCAAAGCTAAGAATAGCGACTAAAGTAGCTGAGTAGGTTGTGCAATGAAAACATGGTAAGGATGAACAAGAAGAAAGTAAAAAAGCCGCAACGAAGATCGAATGTCTTTAGTTTTTTAGAAAACAAATTGAAGCTTGACATGGCTTTCGAACAGGGCTTACCTGTAAGATACCTGCCCTACATCTTGTTTTTGACTGCTCTGGGCATCTTTTATATAGGAAACAGCCACTATGGCGAAAAATCTATTAGAAGAATAGACCTACTTCAAACAGAGGTCGGAAACCTGAGGGCGGATTATACCTCATTGAAAGCAGATTATATGTTTGCCAGTAAGCAATCAGAAGTGGCAAAAAA
>CAZWQB010000168.1:0-7592 GCA_964636035.1 uncultured Roseivirgaceae bacterium | reverse complement strand
CTTCGTTTTCTCCCGGTCTTTGGTTGTCATTGTTTGCACTTCCATACCATTCTTCGGAAGATTCACTGCCATTGTTTATTGTAAAACGGAACTTATAGCGCTCGTCTCTACCCCAGCCTTCCTGCTTGAATTCGACTGGAGCAGCCAGGACTTCCCAGGTGCCGTTTCCTGCGTACGGTAAACCATGGATGAAGCTTTCTGTTGGGGCAAACCATAAATCGACTGCTTCTATTTCGGTATATACGACAGAATTGTTGCTGAAATTGACTTTTATACGATATACTTTTTCTTCACCATCATAAATCTTTGCCCCCTCTGGTTTCAATTTTCCTTCTTCTTCAAAGTAGGTTTCGGCGCCATCTTCATTAGACGAGGCAAAAAAGTACTCTCCTGGCTTTAGGGAAGTGTAGATTTCAAAATTGTCATTCCCAATTTTTTTCATCATCATCGCCTGGTTTAAACCCTCTCCGCCTTCTGTTGCACTTCCCGCTATATAGAGTTCTTCAGGCGTGGTCAAGGTCATTGGACGTTCTACTTCAATTATACGTGAGGCTGGTGATGGTTGTACATTAAAACCTTTCGAAGACATCACGGTCCATCTCAATTTCCCCCTGTCTCCCTTTTCAATTCCTGCCATCTCGGAAATTCTACCCAGATCAGCGTAAGGCAAAGTGAGAATTCTTCTAAATCCATTATCGTCGGACGGCGTTTTATATACCGGATTTGAAAAGTCACCATCTTCCTTGTCGAAAACGACCTCGTATAATACCACACCATTATCTTCAGCCTTTGCTGCTTCCCATTCAAAGACCGCGGAGCTTTGAGCTTCCAGGTTAAAAAAAGTGTTGTCCTCAGGTGTGTACAAACTCCCCACAGGAGTCACATTGGTGTGGCTTAAACTATCATCATCGCTACACCCTGCAAGAACGGATACGAACGCCAATGCGAACAGAAATAATTTGTTATATATCTTTTTCATATAAATAATCTTTTTTGTCAGAAATTTCTTTGAATTCAGGTGTTACCAATTTGGATTTTGCGTCAGGTTGAGGTTGATATTCCTTTCGTCCCTTGGGATCGGCCATAGATAATGTTTCGCAGGATCAAAGGAGCGAAGATTCACCCTTAAATAACCGTTGTCCACAGACAGCGACCCAAAGCGTGCTCCATGCGTCCAGCCATTTAAAACATCCTCAGCGATTCTCCATCTGCGGATATCGAAAATACGCAGTCCTTCCATGGCCAATTCTACCCTACGCTCATTTCTGATCACTTCACGCATTTGGTCCTGCGACAAGGAGGCGTCGTAGTTTAACGCTTCAGCATCTGAAAAGCCGGCACGCTCCCGAAGAGGTCTGATGGTCATGTTCCAGGTTGTCTCATCTATTTTTGCCAGTTCATTCTTTGCCTCGGCGTACATGAGTATCACGTCGGCATAACGGATCAGCATCAGATTTAATCCAGACGCCATTCCGGCTGCATGCGAAGGATCAAAATACTTTCTGGTATAATATCCGGTAGGACTTTTTGATGAGCCAGGCGCATATTCATCAAGCCGATCGTCATCCGGATCAGTTCCGGGCTCAATATAAATGGTATGGGTACCATCAATATCGCTCCATTGGTAGCCGTGATATACGACCGTAGCAGTTAGCCGTGGATCTCTGTTTTCATAAGGATTCGCTTCGTCGAAACCAGATCCAGTCTCGCCTAGTCGTTTTCCGTTTAGCATCCGATAGCTATCTACCAACTCCTGCGTAGGGGCAATTGCGTTTAAACGCGCACCGGCCGAGATGGGCGCCATGTCAAAAAATTCACCCCAGGTACGCTGTTCAGGAACAAACTGCAAGCTCAGGATATCTTCGCTGTTATACTCGTTTTCTGGCAGAAACAAGCCTGCATAAGATGGGAATAAACTATAGCTACCGTTTTCGCCCGTTCCTATTAGTCTTTCACAGGCATCCACCACGTCCTGCCATCTTCCTTCGTAAATCAGCGCCCTTGCTTTGAGAGCAATAGCCGCTCCCTTGGTGATCTTTCCACGCTCAGCAGCAGCCAGATCTGTGTTGGTCGGCAGTATCTCCGCAACTGCATCTAGTTCATCCAGTACAAACTCCAGCACTTCTGCCCTGGGAGTGCGGGTGAGTGACTGCGCCTCTTCAATAGAAGGATCTTCCCGCAACAAGGGGACATCTCCAAACCAGGTCATGAGTTGAAAATGCTGGAAGGCACGGATAAATCGTGCTTCTGCTTTCATCCTGTTAATTCTACTTTCATCTATTTCTTCAACTCTGTCAATATTCTCCAATAAGATATTACAGGTTTTGATTCCTGCGTAACGATCGTCCCATTCTTCTGCTATGCGGCCTAAAGAGGGATCATATGTTCCAGCCGCGAGAGACGCCGCACCAGCATTATCCCCTCTCCCATTGTAGGCATTGTCAGAGGCTGCCTCGTTATAGAAAAAATAGTTGCTGCTGAACATTTGCGAATACGCTGTATTCAACACAGTTTGTGCTTTTGCTTCGGATGTCCAATAGGTGAGGTCAGTAAATGCGTTTTCAGGCGCAAGGTCGAGATCCTTACAGCTACTGGCAAAAAGCACCATAAAAGCGACGACAATTCCTGTTTTATAAATCATTCTGTTTTTCATAATTCCTGATTAAAATGTAATGTCTATTCCGGCGCCGTAAAACACCATGGTGGGATAAGCCCTGCCGCTGTTAGCCCCTCCATTATTCAGGTTGCTATCAAATTCCGTAATTTCCGGATCCATGAACTTCACCTTAGAAAAAGTGAGCAGGTTCTGCCCGGAGAGATAAATCCTGCACTTCTGCATCCCGATCCGCTCTGTAAGCTGAGCAGGCAGTGTATAACCCAACTGCACGTTCTTCAGCCTCAGATAGGCACCATCATACAAATACATGTCTGAACCTCTTCTGAAATTATTGCTATTCGATCCTGTGCCATTGTTAGCCAATCGTGGGTAGTGGGCGTCCGGGTTTTGTGGAGTCCAATAATCGAGCTGGTGTGTGTACATGGTCAATCCATAATTAAAATGGTAAGGCTCTACCGACTCGCCCCGAATCATCATGATTCGCTTTCCAACGCCCTGTGCAAAAACGTTCAGGTCGAAACCCTTGTAGGTGAGATTGTATGTTAAACCATAGGTAAGCCTCGGAAAGGGACTGCCGAAAACAAAAACATCTTCATCATCAATGATGCCATTGCCGTCTACATCCACATAGCGGTTATCGCCGGGACGAATGTCCAATCCTTCGGGCGTGGCTGCGTTTTCTATTTCATCTATTGTCTGAAAAATGCCGTCTCTTTTTAAGCCCACATAGGAGTTGATAGGGTAGCCTTCTTTTTTGATGATTTGAAGCTCTTCAAGTGGGTCTAATATCTCTTTTCCCTGGAAGTCAGTGATCTTATTTTTTGAATCAGCAAGATTCACAGAAATAGTGTGTCCCAATACCTCTCCCCTGTGCCGGTAGGTTGCCGCGATCTCCCAGCCTTTATTTTCCACTTCTCCCGCATTAAAATCAGGCAATCCTGTTCCAAACACGCCGGGCACGGCGGGCTCCACCAGGATATCTCTGGTGATCTTATTATAATAATCTAAAGAAACTGTGAGTGCCCTGTTAAAGAAATCCAGGTCAGCTCCAATATTAAAAGTTGCCGCACGCTCCCATTGGATTTCCGGATTGGCATACTCGTAGTCAGCTCCAGCCACGGGCAAATTATTAAATCCATAGGCATTTTGAAAGGTTCGGTAAATGGTTTGATATTGGTAGTTGTCAACACTCTGGTTGCCCAGGATACCGTAAGAACCTCTCACTTTGATACTTCCTACACTGTTCCGATACCAGGACATAAACTCCTCTTCAGACAGCCTATATCCCAGCGAAAGCGACGGAAAGAAACCCCATCGGTTTTCTTCGCTGAATTTGGAAGAGCCATCATATCTGAAACTGGCTTCAGCGAAATATTTGCCGAAATAAGAATAGGACAACCGACCGAAAAGGGAATTTAAACTAGTCTCAGACGAGCTTTGGTTGGAGTTATAGGAATCTGTCGTTATAATCGTTTCTGTAATGGGTGTTCCTAATTCAGGATCTACTTTCTGTTGGTAAATTCGAGTTCCTCTGTCTGAATGATTTTCATTGGAAGCGCCCAAAAGAAGGTTGATATCATGCTTTTCATGCAGCAACTTCGTGTATTCCACGAGCAATTGTGTATTTAGGTCCAGGCTCTTTCGGCTTTCGTCATTAGTGGTGGGTTCCTCCGCATAATTTCCCGTTGGAACAAAACTGACAGGAATAGTCCTTGCAAACTGGTGGTTTGAATAAAGAGCTCCACCAAAAACTCCTCGTATTTTCAGATCATCCGTAATCTTAAACTCACCAGATACGGTTCCAAATACGTTGTCGTCGTCATATTTTCGAAAGCCGCCCTTTTCGAGGATTCCTAATGGATTGAATTGTTGTAATACATCGTTGGTTAGATAGTTTCCTTCTTCATCTTGTTGCCTGTAGTAAAGCGGTACCCTCCCGGCATCAGCCATCAGTGTTCCGGTTGAAAAGGAGTGGTCGCTCGTCTCACGCCGAGCGTATGAAAGCATAGAGGTAAGTCTGAAACGTCCGAACTCATTGTCAAGGTTAATCCTGAAATTGTAGCGTTTATAACCTTTCTCCGGGCCCACAAAATTGCTGCGCTGATTTACGTAACCGGCAGACACGCGATATGTAGATGATTCAGTCCCGCCTGCTACTGCCAGATTATGGTTCTGCTGCCAGGCATTTTCCAAAATAGCATCTACAAACCACTCTTCATCACCATTATTATAAATCTCTCGGATCTGCTCCGGGTTATAGACCGCCGGGCCGTCAGAATTAAATGCAGCCTCGTTTCTGAGCAGCGCATTTTCGTATCCTGAAACGGGTTCTAAAAATATACGAGGGCTGTTTATACCAGCCAAACCATTGTAGGTAATGGTAGGTTTACTATCCTTCTTCCCCATTTTAGTAGTGATCAAAATAACGCCATTGTTCGCCCGGGAGCCGTAAATAGCGGCACTTCCTGCATCTTTTAACACAGATACACTTTCTATGTCAGCCGGATTTACCAAATTAATATCTCCCCCTACAATTCCATCTATTACCACCAGCGGGCTGTTATCTCCAAAAGTACTTATGCCTCTAATATTCAGATTTATGGCACCACCTGGTTCAAAACTCCGTTGCTGGATTACCAGGTTTGGAGAAGCGCCTTGCAGCGCCTGGGTAACCGTAGGTGTAGCTCTTCCTTCAAAAATTTCTGACTGCACCATGTCCACGGAACCTACTACACTCGACCTGCGCTGTGTACCATATCCCACTACCACTACCTCTCCCAAAGCCATAATATCCGGGTAAAGGGTTACATTGATCTGCGATTGGTTGTTCACCGGGATTTCTTCCTGCAGAAAACCCACAAAACTGAAAACCAGAGTGCTATTTTCAGGAGCGTTTAAGCTGTAGGTACCATCAACCGTTGTAATGGTACCATTGGAAGTACCTTTGATAATTATGTTCACCCCCGGCAGCGGATTTCCCTCATCGTCAACCACCTTCCCTGAAACATTGATGTCTTGGATAATAATTTCGATGTCCTGCTGCTGCTTCTCATTCGCTTTCTGAAGTCGTGCTACATTTACATTGTAGTTCACCTGCTTAAAGCTGAGGCCGGTTTTTGATCCCATGTCCAGGAGGATTTCGTAGAGGCTCGCTTTGTCATAGCGGCTCGAAAAACGCTTTATGTCCTTGATATCCTCAAGGTTATAGGAAAAGCTATAATCTGTAGCATCTTGCAAACGTTTGAATACATTTTTTAAAGATTCGTCTTTAAAAGTGATGCTCAGAGAAACCTCTTTAATACTCTTTGGCTCCTGGGCACGGCTTTCCGTGGCCATTGCGAGCGTATAAAAGAGGCACTGTAAAACCAATCCAATGGATAGATATTTTGTCGTCATCCAGATTTGTCGTAGAAATTTATATTGCATAAATTTGATTTTAGTAATGTTAACAATAGTACGGGTCCATTTTCTGTTGCAGCAGAGGTGGACCTCTTTTTGATGTAACGAAAGTATTATGTGCTCATAGATCGTGATTTAAGGGTTTTTATAAGTTATAAATATTTGCGAATCTTTTATTTCATAATCAAATGCCAGCGTGAAACTCAGTGAGGTGAGCACCTGATGAATGTTCTGGTTTTTAAATTCAGCAGAGTAATTTAACCTTTTATTGCTCGCGTTTTCAAACTTTACCTTTACGCCATACCATCTCTCAAGGCGCGTAAAAACTTCTGCTGCCTCGGCTCCTGCAAACAGCAGACTACCGTCTTTCCAGGCGATCTCCTCTCTTTCATCAAATTGAGCGAGTGAAAAAAGCTTCGACTGCGGTTCATATTGTATTTTATCTCCAGGTAGCAACAGATATTCCTCTTCGTCTGCCGAAGCAGCATCCACCTGCTGTGATGCATGCTTCACACTTACTTTTCCTTCCAATAATGCTATTGAAATACCATTACCCCGATCCTGGTAGCTGTTAATATTGAAGGCTGTTCCGATAGCGGTAGTTACCACATCTCCGGTATAGACGTTGAAGGGCCTTTTGCTGTCTTTGGCCACATCAAAAAAGGCCTCCCCTTCCAAATACACGTCTCGGCTCGCACTTGAAAAAGCAGGAAGATAGCGCAGCTTACTGCCCGCGTTTAGCATCACCAATGTTCCGTCTCTCAACGTGATCTGAGATTTCATTCCCGGTTCAGTGACTTTCTCTACAAAATTTTCCGCAGTTGCGACAGTTTTGCCTGAAGGCTTGTCAAACTTCATCCACACCAGCGATGCAACCACCAAAAGCAGCAATATAGAAGCAACCCTTATCCACTGGTAATTTGGTTTGCGCCTCTCAATCGAACGGCTCAGGATGCTTTGAGGATTAATAGGAATTATTTTCGTTCCAACAGCTACTTCCTCTGTTGCATCTATTTTGTCTTCAATTTTCTGCCACAGCGCATCGACTTCTGCTTCACCCAGTTTATGCTCCCTGACGGACAGGTTTAGCAAAATCTCCCTCGCCGCTTTTAAATCACTCGCCCGCGTCGGATTTTTCGCCAACCAGTCTTCCCAAAACAAATTATCCTCCTTCTCAGGATGGATAGTCCACTTTCGGAACCGTTCATCTAGTATAAAATCCTCGACCGAATATTTTGAATAATCCATTGTATTTGAATGCTTACTGAACATCACACGTTGCTCAGTGAAAGGATTTCCTCCTCTTTTATACCATAAGTACACAATGGTAAAAAGTTATCCTTCTTTTTTTAATTATTTTTTATTTTTTGAAATTGCTCGCAGAAGGCGTTTCGCAAGTTCTGACAATGTAGCTGGCTCAAAGCAATCAACGCCTCGCACAGGTGCCGGCTATTGGGATACCTACGGCACCGTTGCGGAAGAAAACCTGCATGCTACAAGTAGCGAAACTATATAATGCTTTGATGGAGCGCCATATTACCACATCCCTGGAAATGTACAAAAGCCTGAAGGGCTT
>CAZWQB010000167.1:0-7601 GCA_964636035.1 uncultured Roseivirgaceae bacterium | reverse complement strand
ATTCAATCAAAACTTATGGTGTAAAGGTGGAGAATGGTTATGTATATATCGACGTGTCGTCCGTCGACCAATGAACTTCAGGCAGGCAGCATTAGACATCTTCGAGAAATGCATTGGGGACATATGAGCCTTGTCTAATAATAAAACAATTGCCGTTGTTTATTTTTCCTTCCCGTTCAGCCTTTTTGCGCTTTTGCGGGGAGGATTTTTTTTGAAGCGCTATTCGGTTATTATATTTTTTTGTAGTGTTGTGAAGTAATGGAACCCGGAAAAAAAAACTACAAGAAATCATTCAGGGAAAACAACACCTTTAGGAGGCTGAGGAAGCGCTATATCATTGCATTTTTAGCCATAGCGGGTTCCATTATCCTGAGTGAGGTATTGGTTCAAATATATCTCAACAAACAACTCAATGATTCAAGAGTAGTAAACCTGGCTGGCAGACAAAGGATGTTAAGCCAGAAGCTGACCAAAGAGATTTTGTTGCTCCAGTTCGATTCAACCGCCACTTTAAGAAGTCACCGGATTCGGGAAATAAAACAGGTGTTGGACTCATGGAATGCGACGCATACAGGTTTAATGAATGGCAGTGATTCTCTGATGCTTTCGGGAGAAGGCAACTCCATGGTAGATAGTATGTATCAAATTATCCAACCACACTATGAAGCTATAAATCGAAGTGCATCGCAAATCTTAATACAATTAGACGACAGTTTGAACACGCCTTTTGAAGCTTTTGAAGGTCAAACAGCCGCAGTACTGCTCCATGAGCCCCATTTTTTGTCTGGTATGGATAGGATTGTACTGTTATATGATCAGGAAGCGCAGCAAAAAGTTGCCTGGTTAAAGCGGCTCGAGCTGATCCTGCTTTTTGTCGCATTGGGGATTTTAGGGTTTGAGATTGCCTTCATCTTTATCCCCACTACACTTGAGGTAAAATCAGTCATCAACGACCTTTTAATATCCGAAAAAAAGGCGAAAAAGTACGCCGAAGAGGTTTCAGTACTGTACAACACCCTTAAAAAATCCCACAAAGATCTTGCGGACATAAACTATGCGCTTGATCAGGCAAGCGTTTTCGCTAAAGCTGACAAAAATGGCAAAATTGTCTACGTGAGCAACAAGTTTACGCAGTTAACCGGATTTAGTCATCAGGAATTGAAAACGCACATTACCACGTTTGTGGAATCAGCAGTTCATGAGCCGGGCTTCCTGCAAAAGGCTTTTGCTATTGTCTCACAAGGCGATATTTGGCATGATCAGATAAAACTGATCAGGAAAGACGGAGAGGGTGTTTGGCTAGATATAACCATTGTGCCCGTGGTGAACTCAAGGTTTGAATTTATCCAGTTTATCGTGCTTTGCTCTGATATTACCGACAAAAAAATCGCAGACGATTATTATAGAAAGCTAGACAAACAGCAATTTGATGAGCAAATCAGGGAACAAAGAATGCGATCGTCGTTGATTTTAGAAGGGCAGGAGGACGAAAGAAGCAGGATTTCCAAAGATATACATGATGGCATCGGACAGCTTTTAACAGGCTTGAAATTTCAAATTGAAGCCATTAACTTCTCGGATGCCACTAAAGCAGAATATAAACTTTCTGAACTGAAAGATCTGGTGAAAAAGATCATTTCGGAGGTGCGCAGGGTTTCATTTTTCTTAACACCGGGGGTTTTAGAGGATTATGGATTGGCTCCCGCGGTCAATAAACTGGTGACAGAAACCAGAAAATATACCGACACGGCGCTGCTTTTTAACAACATTACAGGATTTAACATGCGTTTGGATTCGCGGAAAGAGATCAATCTTTACCGGATTATTCAGGAAGCTGTAAACAATGCCATTAAATATGCGGAAGCGAATAGCATTAAAATTTCATTTTACCACGACAAAAAGAAGCTGACCATCATAATTCAGGACGATGGGAAAGGCTTTGTAACCAAAGATGTATTAAATTTAGAAGATAAAAGTAAAACTCAGGGCTTGTACAACATGCAGGAAAGGGCAATGTACGCAGGTGGGAAAATAGAAATCTATTCAAAAGAAGGGGAGGGTACTAACATTTATTTACAAACACCTTATTAAATATGGCTATTTCAGTGGTTTTGGCAGACGATCATGTAATTGTTAGAAACGGCATCAAAGCGCTGCTGGAGTCAGAACAGGGAATTGCTGTGATTGGCGAGGCATCCGATGGTGAGGAAGCGTTGAAGGTGATTGAGGAGCTGCAGCCGGATATTGTAATCATGGACATACGCATGCCGGTGATGAATGGCATAGAAGCCACCAAAGAAATTCCGAACTACTCAGAAAAGACCAGCTCCCTCATATTGTCCATGCACGATAATGAGGAATATATCCTACAGGCAATTGAATGTGGCGCTTCCGGGTATCTTCTAAAGGATACCGAAAGAAGCGAATTTTTGAAGGCCATCTACGAAGTAGCCGCAGGAAGAAAGTATTATAGTAGCCCGGTAGCGGCCATTCTTGCTGAAAATTATCTGAACAATCAAAAGAAAGTCTATAAACAGCCCTTTAGTTCTCCTTTTATACGGTCTGAATATTTTAGTCTTACTGACAAAGAGCGAGAAATTCTTGAAAAAATTGTCCAGGGCCTCTCCAACAAAGAAATTGCTGAGCGATTCGACAAAAGCATACGAACTGTCGAGACACAACGATTTAAGCTGATGAAGAAACTCGGCGTGAAAAACGTGGTGGAGCTGGTGAATCTTGCCAAGGAAAACAATCTCATTGATCAGCGACATTTTGAGGAATAGGAGGAATATTATGTTGATGAAATTGCAGATATTCTATATTCAGCCTGTTCAATTTCCTGTAGGATGGGTTTCAATTTTTCAATATGCCCTGCTGCTTTTGCTTTAACCAAAATCCCTAAGCTGGCTAACTTAGGAGAAAAGGTTATGAAACTATGTTCTCCTATTATCAAACGACAGAAGTAGTCATTCGGTGAACCGTCGTATGCAGTTTGTCCTGCTTATTGCGAGGAGAAGCGTACAGCCTGTCCCTGACCTGATCCGGGGTACAATGGTGTGAGAGGTGCACCGTGAGCAATTTGGCTCACTACAGGCTACGAATGGCAAGAGCACTATTTCGTTCTATCCACCCAATTTTCAAGTTTTATCCCAAAGATTCTTTCAAACACACTTTCATTTTCGGTCACCATGATCAAATCATTTTCGACTGCGGTGCATCCAATGAATAAGTCCAAGTCACTAATCATTGTGCCTGCTTTTCGTAATCTGGCTTTTTCTTTTCCATATGTCATAATTGAGTCATAAATTGGAAGAACTGTTACCAACTCAATGAA
The DNA here is from genome assembly GCA_964636035.1 of uncultured Roseivirgaceae bacterium. Taxonomy (GTDB): domain Bacteria; phylum Bacteroidota; class Bacteroidia; order Cytophagales; family Cyclobacteriaceae; genus CAMPJM01. Next base: position 4,267 of record CAZWQB010000167.1, on the reverse strand, counting down.
CTGCACAATAAGTCAGTGATTCTTTTCAGGGTTTTGACTGTTCTCTGCTCCGAAAACAAGTTCCGCTAATGTAATTTCAGAAATAGCACAATTTTCAACTTTTACAGCCTCAAATCTCTCAGATACTCCAAATTTCCCACGAAAAAAATGCACACATATATTGGTATCAAGAAGGTAATTCATTAGAGTTCAATGTTATCTTGTTTGTTAACTCTTGAATCTCTAATTTCTTTAATGATCTCGTCAGAATCTCGAAAATCCTCCCATGCTCCAGACAAATCTTTGAGGCTGACGTTTGGTTTTCTTTTTTCTTCGATCGATTCAGTCAACCTAATAATCAGTTTTTTCTTAGTTCCATTATCTAATCGTGATAGAAATCCAAAGTATTTATCTATCGTCTTATCTGTCAATGCTAAGCTCATATTTCAATTGTTTTTATTAAAGATACAAATTTTCTTAAAAATGAAACTCTGTTGGTTCACCGTGTATTTTTACCAACGGGTTTTAAAAACTCAGACGCCGGTTCACGTTGAGTTTATAAGTTACAGGTAACGTTTTTGCAGCTAAGAGACATGGGGCTTTCGAACCGATTTTCTGTCCACCCGTGACAAAGAAAGCCACGAAGAACGAACCTTTCGGAAATCACTGTCCGCCCCATGTTTTCTTAGGTGCTGTGTGTGCCCGGCATGGTTTTATTTGTCCGCAAACTGTTAATGTTGCTAGTAAAAGCAATAAAGTCAATATGTTATATCTCACTAGTAATACCGGTTTTTAAAATTGCCTAAACGGCCCATTATAAGCGTAGTGTGGGATTTCGGAGCAATTTACTGTCTGCCCACGCTAAACTCGATAGATTGCAAAATACTCAATTTTAGCGATTCAGCCCGCATTATGCTTATACAATTTTATGTGCATCCCTTTTCCGTTTTGCTCGTTTAGAGATTCTTTTTAATTTTGTCCCTATGAGAATGACCGTAATGCTATAATATCCTTTTCCAGCTTAGTTCTTAAGCATGCGCTTTATTTTTATAAAGCGTCCCTTTCTTTTATTCATTTATTTTATTAATAATCTTAAAACCAGTCCACTGGTCGACAGGATTTGTTTCTGTATGTGGGTGGTTTTTTAATAAAAAAATTATGTCAGATATATTAAGTAAAAAGGAAATAGAGCAGTTTGTTCTTAATGGTTTTGTACGTATTGATAATGCATTTTCACAAGAAATTGCAGATTCAACTTTAGATATTCTATGGAATGACTTGCCCTGTGATAGGTTAAATCCTTCCACTTGGACAGAGCCTGTTATTCGTTTGGGGATGTACAACCAACAACCATTTATTGATTCTCTAAACACAGAAAAGCTGTATTCTGCTTTTAACCAACTGATTGGTGAAGATAAATGGATTCCTTGTCGAAGTGTAGGTACATTCCCTGTCAGGTTTCCATCTGATCAGCAGCCCAATGACACAGGTAAACACGTAGATGTAAGTTTTCCTGGAAATGACCCTAATAATTATTTTGAATGGCGCGCCAATGTCAAATCAAAGGGGCGAGCCTTATTGATGCTGGCATTGTATTCCGATGTCAGCGAAAATGATGCTCCTACGGTCATTTATGAAGGTTCGCACATTGATATTGCGCGATTATTGTCTCAAGTGGACGACTTTGGTCTTTCCTTTATGGAACTTGCAGACAAGTTGGACGGGCTGCCAAAAAGAAAAGAAGGGTATGCAACGGGTAAGGCAGGTACAGTTTATCTATGCCATCCCTTTTTGGTTCATTCAGCTCAACCTCACAGAGGACTAACTCCCAAATTTATGGCACAACCACCTTTGCTATTAAGGGGTGAATTGACTATTTACGGTTCTGATATCGGCTATACTCCCGTTGAAAGGGCTATTCGTTTAGGAATAGAATAATCATAAAAAGGTTACATTGAAAGAGGTTGCTTTTAGCAGCCTCTTTCTTTTTAAGGTTGCACATAACTACCATATAACAACAATTCGCCATCACCAATTGCTGTTATATCCTCTTATGTTTATTGTAATATGTTGTTTGAGTGACAGAATTCCAAACAGCCGGACGGCCTCTGGAAATTTACCATTAAATTTTGAAGAGGAGCTATTACAGAATTGCGACCGTTCCTTAGGCTTGTTTTAGTTCAATAAATCACCTGTTTTATAGCGTTGCATGGAGAAGATAGTTCTGTTGGTTTAGCACCTTGTCAATAAAAAACTAAATTTATTAATTTGATAATCCGAGTGTTCTATTACTCTGTGTAGATATGTACAGTCTGTAAGTCAGCAGCTAACTTGTGCAAAGTATCTTCTATTTTTTTTGCCTGATCTGCAGAGGGGTTTTTGACTCCTGATGCGTACTGTCTTAATAATCCCGGATTCATTGCTGCGTATGTGGCGACACTTGATATCTTCAGGAAGTCAAATTTTTGAAATAAAGCGTAAATATCATAAAGATGTACGAACTTTACACCACGAGGATTAATACCTTCAAAATCAGCTAATAATAACAATATTTTGGTTTCTAACTCCGATATGGTATTTCCTGTTTCGGTTATTAAATTGTTATTATAGTCTACCCTTCCCCAAAGCTGTCCATCGTCAGCTTTTTCAATGATTAGATCTATTTCTAAATGTTCCATAATAATAAGGTGAATTTTAAGAAGAACTATTTTATTCCTGCCTGTTTCATTATTGAATTAAGAGTTCCTTTTGGTATGTCTCCTCCGTGTATTGGTACAGTGACTTTGCCTTTTTTAGTAGGGTGCTCTAGCTGTAAATGACTGCCTTTTTGAACTTTCTCTTGCCAACCGTCATTTTTTAATACCTTGAGTAATTCTCTTACTTTCACATAACAAAGGTAGCATTATTGCTACTTTTATACAAATTCGATGGGCTTTTCTTTTGCTTTCCGTTCACAACTTCGCAAACCTGTTGCAAGGTCTTTTTTAAAAAAGGGCTTTTTCTCCGCATTGCAAAGCCTCGGTAAAATCCGGAGTATAGGTTATTTTGTCCCTTCAGCACATTACGATTCAGTTCCAATAAGATGCGTTCTACTTGCGAACATTCCATTACGCATTAATAAAAGGCTTCCCTTCGTAAATTTTTTTTCTTCAACTCGTAAAATTTACCTTTTCTATCGCACTCGTTTGAATCAGTACCATACGTAGTATTTGCGCCTTGTATTTTATCCTTAAGGCCTTAAATGCGTTTTAAAATTGGCCTAAATTCGATAAAAGCTTGTTAATTTTTACGTACCCAGTTTGTTTTGAATACGTAGTTGTGCGTATATTGCTGATATTATTTAAATCTGGCTATCAGCTTTCTTGCTCACAAGCAAATTTGATCCTCTATGAAAAAAATGTTGCTACGTAGGTTTCTCCTTACATTAATTGCAGCTCTCAAAAATGGAGACGCGGACAAGCTCAACAACTGGGCCTGGCTAATGATCTCATTCAAGCCAAAATTTTTATAACCTTTTTTAACTTAAACCTACTCCTATGAAAACAAATCTTTACGGAAAAGCCACTCAGATAAAATTGTTGAGCTTCAAGGCGCCTCATATGAGAACTTTTCACCTCACCTGGTTTTCCTTTTTTTTATGCTTCTTTGGCTGGTTTGGCATAGCCCCATTAATGGCGGTAGTAAGGGACGAATTATCGCTCACCCAATCACAAATTGGCAATATTATCATTTCGTCAGTAGCAATTACCATTATAGCCAGACTCCTAATTGGCTGGTTATGTGATAAAATAGGCCCGCGAATTACATACAGTGCACTGTTGATCCTGGGTTCATTTCCGGTGATGTTTATCGGAATGAGCAACAGCTATGAAAGCTTCCTTTTGTTCAGACTTGCCATAGGAGTAGTAGGTGCATCCTTTGTAATTACACAGTACCACACTTCGGTGATGTTTGCCCCGAACGTAATCGGTACAGCGAACGCAACCACGGCAGGCTGGGGAAATCTTGGTGGAGGGGTGACACAAATGATCATGCCTTTGATTTTTGCTGCATTTGTCTCACTGGGGTTTGTTGAAGCTGAAGCCTGGAGGTATGCGATGGTAATTCCAGGCGCAATCTTATTGATCATGGGCTTCGTTTATTTTTTCTTTACACAAGACACGCCAAAAGGAAATCTCTCTGACTTGCGAAAAAAAGATCCCGAATATGGCGCAAAGCATGAAGAAAAAGGAGCTTTTTGGGCGGCTTGCAAAGACAAAAGGGTTTGGGCATTATTTGCGATATACGG
>CAZWQB010000166.1:0-7739 GCA_964636035.1 uncultured Roseivirgaceae bacterium | reverse complement strand
GTCTTTACTGAGATTGCAGCATTGTTTCCTTTTGAATACATCCATATGGGCGGAGATGAGGCGTATAAAGGATATTGGGAAAAAGACCCTGACAACCAGGCGCTGATGAAGAAAAAGAATATGAAAAACCTGGATGAATTACAGAGCTACTTTAATTCCCGCGTTCATGAAATTATTCAAAGCAAAGGAAAGAAGATGATTGGCTGGGATGAAATCCTGGAAGGCGGACTCTCCGAAGGTGCTGCTGTGATGAGCTGGAGAGGAACAAAAGGAGGTATAGAAGCAGCACAACAAAAAGCCCAAGTAGTAATGAGCCCCTCGCCCATGGCCTACCTCGACTTGTATCAGGGAGATCCCTCTATTGAGCCCCCTACTTACAGCATGGCAAGGTTTAAAAATAGCTATTTATGGGATCCTGTACCAGATGGTGTGGATACAAAACTTATACTTGGAGGACAAGGAAATATCTGGACGGAAAATATTCCTTCGAAAGCCCACATTGAGTACATGGCATACCCACGGGCTTTCGCTCTTGCTGAAATTTATTGGTCTCCCCAACAGAAAAAGGAATGGGCCTCTTTTGTGAGCCGTGTGGAAGATCATTTTGAAAGATTTGATGAAAGAGGACATAACTACGCCCGAAGCATGTACGACCCAATCATCAAGGTCACCAAAAACAAATCAGGCAATCTTGTGATAAATATGGAAACGGAGGTTGAGGGTCTTGACGTTTATTACACAATTGATCACACAATTCCCAGCCGCTATCACTCGAAATACGAGGGTCCTATCACTGTGCCGACAGGTGTTCAACTTTTCAGAGTGATCAGCTATCGGGAGAATGAGCCAATCGGAAAACTGATTTCTATTCCAATAGAAGATCTTGAAAAGAGGGTAAAAAAGTAATTGCCAGTGTAAAAAACAATTCGATTGAAAAGAAAAGGGATACCGTCGCACCAAGCAACCGTATCCCTTTTTTTAGAACCAACGACGACTTCGTTTAGAAGAAAATAGCAAACAATACCAATCCCGCCATGATCACTAAAATGGGGATTAGAACCGGCCAGTTTGGGGATTCATTTTCAAACTCCTCTGTAGGTTGGTTATCATATTTTTTATTTGTAGACATAATGCTGTTGTTTAAATACACCTTTTGATTTAAAAAAGATCAGATGCGCCGGTTTGCAGGAATATATTTCCTAAACGGCGCAATTGGAGAATAATCAAAGAGAACAGCCGGACTAGGGGGCGTGTATGGAAACTACAACAAAGTTGATTTTCTTGACTACAAAAAACTGTAAACAAAAATTGGCGTCTGATACTAATTTTTTAAATAGCCAAAATTTGACGAAAGATTGGGCCTGAGCAAGAAAATCCGGAAAAAAAATAGCAGGCGAAAATGAATTCGCAGAAAACCCCGCAAATATCAGCGCCGGGCTTTCAATATTAAAAACGCTTGATTCTGTAGATTTCTGGACATATATGGGCGTGCGACTTTCCAGGCAGCATAAAATTGAAGATACGCAGATGCATACCGACAATAAGGTGGCTAGAAATGATAATTTAAGTCCCATATAACGTACAATCATAATGAATTTTCTGAAATAAAGATGCGAGTTCCTAATAAAAAATTAGCAAACACTTTCCTATTATATGTAAGACAAAATGCATTTTTATATATTTTATGGTGATTTCCTACCATTATTTAAAGCCTGTTTATATTCCCTACTTCTGAATTCTTCCTGCTTTAATCTATGTTTTTAATTTATTTTCTAACTTAATTATTGAAGTAATCAAAGATTAAGAGTTTTCAGACAACTTATTTACAGCTTTCGAATTTTACAATTAATGAAAAATATTATGTCATTGTCTCCTTATTTTTTGCGCAGAAGATAACCATTAAACCGCTGATTTTCATTTACAAGCCTCTCGACTAAATGTAGTATTCCCCCTGAATAAAACGAAAAAAAATATTTAAGGGGTCATATATTTATTGCCGAATACATAATATAAGAATTTCGGCATGCTCTTTCCCAAATTTTCTTACCGCAATCTATTGCTGTTATCAAAAATACCATCTGGCGTAATTTTTATCCTTGTTGTTTCAATCTCCGCACTTACCAGCTCGTCTTCCTACTGCCAAAAACCCGATATTAAATTTCACAGGCTTACACCCAACGACGGTCTTTCGAACGCCCAGGTAAACGGAATCCTTAAGGATAAAAAAGGCTTCATGTGGTTTGCCACCGCAGAAGGTTTAAACCGCTATGACGGATATAACTTTAAGATATTTAAGTATAGCCCTCAGGTTAAAAATAGCCTGAGCAGTAACTTAACCCATGATCTACTGGAAGACAGAGAGGGCAATCTGTGGATAGCCACTGCGAACGGGCTTAACAAATATAACCGCGATGATGGTTCGTTCAAGTTAATAGCGTGTACAAAAGACTTTATAATTAGAGACTTGTTCGAAGATAGCAAAGGCCGGATCTGGCTGGGTACTACGAATGGACTCTTTCTATTTGATCCGCATGCCAATACCTGCAGGCCATTCCTTCACGATCCCAACAAAAACAGCCTAAGCCATAATTTTGTGTACCACATCAACGAAGATAATGGCTACTTGTGGATTTCAACGATGAACGGCCTGAATAAATTCGACCCTGAAGAAGACGATTTTACCCACTACTTTCATGACCCCGAAAACAGGAACAGTCTCGCGGGCAATCATATCCGTGCTACATTCGTCGATAGCAAAGGAAGGCTTTGGATTTCCATGTTGTTTTCCGGTCTGGCGTATTTCGACAGGAAAAATAACCATTTCGAAAATTTCAAACATGATCCGTTCAATCCCAACAGTTTAAGCCATAACGATACCAGATCGTTGTTAGAAAGCAGTGATGGCAGATTGATAATTGGTACAGAAAATGGAGGGGTGTGCTTTTTCGACTATGATAACGGTAATTTTACGGCTTACAAAAATGATATTATCGACAACCATAGCCTGAGCAACAACTCCATTTACAGTATGTATAAGGATGACATCGGAAATATTTGGGTGGGGACTTATGCAGGAGGGGTTAACTTGATTCCCCGGTATGGAGAAAAATTCAGTCATTTCAGAAACAACCCAATTGACAACAATAGTTTGAGCAACAACTTTGTGTTGTCCATCAATGAAGACAGTAAAGGTAATATATGGATAGGTACGGATGGAGGTGGCATCAACAAATTCGACCCCGAAACGAATAATTTCACCCATTACCGTCATGATCCGCAAGATCTTAATTCAATAAATTCGGACTATGTGTACAGCGTAACAGAATTTGAGAAGGATGTATTGGCGGTCGGTTTTCACCGGGCTGGATTTGATATATTCGACCTGCGCTCGGGAAATATAAAGCATCATTTACCAGAAGTAGGGGTTGAAAACAGCCTTTCTGCCATTAGTATTTGTTCCGTCCTGAAAGACAGGGATGGCAAACTATGGCTGGGAACAGCTGACAAAGGAGGGTTAAGCCTTTATGAACCAGCCACTTCAACCTTTGAACATTTTCAACCCACCATACCCAGGGAACAATATGTAAGAGGGGGATTTGTTTATGCAATTTATGAAGACCGCATCGGAAACCTCTGGTTGGGTACTGATGATGGGCTTGTCTTTTTTGACAAAGCAACTAAGACTTTCATAAACTATAAACACGACACCACCAATGTTCAGAACATTGTAAACAGCATTTTAGAGGATGATATTGGAAACTTATGGGTGGGAACGGTAGACGCCGGACTGAACTACTTCAACATAAAAACAAAAACATTTACCGCCTACACAACAGCCCATGGACTGCCGGGCAACACCATTTATGGCATCTTGAGCGACGATGACGGCAACATTTGGTTTAGCTCCAATAAAGGCCTGTCTAAATTCAATCCTGTAACCAAAGCCTGCAGGAATTATGGCCTGAATGACGGTGTTCAGTCTAACTCATTCAAGCCCAACGTTTGCCTGAAGGCCAGGGATGGAAAGATGTATTTTGGCGGCGTAAACGGTTTTAACTGTTTTCACCCTGACAGCATAGAAGAAAACAGTTTTACCCCGCCTGTATATATTACAGAACTTCAGATATACAATAAAAGCGTAGAGGTAGGCGAAGAAGGATCCCCGCTTCAAAAATCTATTTTGGAAACTGATGAAATCACGATTGATCATTCACAGGCCTTCTTAACGTTCGAATTTGCGAGCCTTAATTATACTAATCCTCAAAGAAATCAATATGCTTACATGTTGGAGGGCTTTGACAAAGAATGGATTTATGCAGGCAATAAGAGAAACGCAACCTACACCAATCTCGACCCCGGAAAGTATGTTTTTAAAGTAAAAGGATCGAACAATGATGGAATTTGGAATGAAGAAGGAACCTCACTCACCATTATTGTTACTCCTCCATTTTACCAAACCTGGTGGTTCAGAACCATTGCCACTTTTTTGCTAACAGGAAGTGTGCTGGCCTTTTTCAACCTGCGAATGAACAGCATTCAAAAGAAAAAAATAGAATTGGAAAAGCAGGTGAAGGACAGAACAGCTCAGATAGTGAAACAAAAAGAAGAATTACAGGAGCAAAAAGAAGAACTGCAAACAATTAACGAGGAGCTGGAAGAGCAAAAGCAGGAGATTATAGCAAGGCGTGAAGCAGCAGAAGCAGCCAGGCGGGAGGCGGAAGAATCCAGGAAAGAAGCAGAAAGGGCCAATCAGGCAAAAAGCACTTTTCTTGCCACCATGAGTCACGAAATCAGAACGCCAATGAACGGCGTCATAGGAGTAACTTCGCTTCTCACCCAAACTCCACTAAACTACGAACAAAAAGAATATACGAACATCATTCAGAGCAGTGGGGAATCGCTGTTGGCTATTATAAACGACATACTGGATTTCTCCAAGATAGAATCTAACATGATCGATCTGGAAGAAAGTGAATTCGAAATCCGTAACTGTATTGAAGAGGTTATAGACATGTTTGCCAACAACGCTGCCAACAAAGGATTGGATTTAGTGTACCATATTGACTCACAAATTCCCGACAACGTGGTGGGTGACAGTCATCGTATTCGCCAAATCCTTACCAATCTGCTGGGGAATGCTTTTAAATTCACAGAATCGGGCGAGATATTTTTGAAGCTGGAAGGCGTCGGAACCAATAAAGAAAATAATACCAAAGATATCCTCTTCCAGGTAAGGGATACAGGCATTGGTATTCCTACTGACAAGCAGAGCAGGCTTTTCAACGCCTTTTCTCAAATCGATGCTTCAACGACGCGAAAATATGGAGGAACAGGTCTAGGGCTTGCAATAAGCCAAAAACTGGTCTCGATAATGGGCGGCAAAATCAAGGTTGACAGCGAGGCTGGAAAAGGGGCTACGTTCTCTTTTACGATTCCTATGAAGATGGCAGAAGACAGCAGAAACAGCCTAAGTGAGATCAGACAAAGTCAGGGGAGAAATCTTTTTAGTGGCAGAAAAATATTGGTGATTGATGACAACCAAACTACGTTAGATGTTTTGAAGTCACACCTGGAATCGTGGAAACTGGAGACTTTCCTTGCCAGAGAGATAGATGAGGCGAAGAGGTGGATTGCCGATTTGCCAAACCTGCACCTGATAATAATTGACGCACCATTGGCTTCAATGAAAGGAGGAACAATTTTGAAGTTCATTGAGCAGTATAAGCCCGCCTTGCCTGTGATTATGATGAATCCAATGGGCAATGAGATGGGTAAAAATGGCCTAAAAGAACCTGATGCCATCATCCAAAAACCCGTTAAACCGACCCAGCTGTACAACATACTTTCCGAACAATTTGGCCAGGCCAGCTTTCAGTTCAAAAACAAACCTGCAGCCCAGCAAATATTAAATACAAACTTTGCAAAAAAATACCCGCTCAAAATTCTTGTGGCAGAGGATAATCCTGTAAATCAGATGTTGATAAAAATGATGCTGAACAAATTGGGTTACGATCCGAACATTGTTTCAAATGGGATAGAAGCGCTTGAAATGTTTGACAAAGCCTCGTTCGATATCATTTTTATGGATATTCAGATGTATGACATGGACGGACTGGAAACCTGCAGGAGAATCAGGGCCAGGAAAGGAAAGCAACCAACAATTATTGCACTTACCGCCAATGCCATGAAAGAAGACAGGGACATTTGTATTGAAGCGGGAATGGATGATTATATCAGCAAGCCCTTTAAGATAGAGCAATTGATGCTCATATTGCGCACAACATTGGTAAAACCACACACAGTAGGTTTGCGCCAATAGAAATTAAACTTGCGCGGCAGTAAATGCTTTTTAGTTCAAAGCATTTTGCTTAAAATTGATCTATGAAGAGAAGCATAACCTATCAGGCCGCGAAATCGGTATCACAACCGATTCACGATCACTTCTCAAAGAACATTCTTGCTGTACGTGAACAAGGAGCGGAAAACATTGCGCCAATTCCCGATATAAGAGTGATTGAGGCTATGGTAGATACTATTTTTTGGGCCAGTATGCGCCGGGAAGAAGGACACTCACCAAAAATATCGGTGGCATATTTACCACCTGAATTGGCGGGAGAACCGCTACTTTTTGCCCAAAGAATTCCGTTTTACTCCTATAGCCTGACGAAATTGGCCCCAGGAGCGGAACGACCAGGTATTCACCTGGGCATCTGGCACGATGAAGACGAGCTTTACATTTGGGGCAGCACTTTGACGCTCCCTGATTTTTGCATGGTAATTGAAGTATCGGAACCTGGCCTTATGGTGGTGAAATATAGAAGAACCGATGGCCATGGAAAATTTGCCAATCTGGCGGTATTAGTGGGTGATCAGATAAAGCTCGTAGATGAAAACAGCATTGAAGATAGCAATAGTCCGGACATCCTTTCAGCGATCCTGGGCACTGCATCCCCCGGATACTGGAACCGGTCTGTTAACGTACTGGTCCAATTGGCTTTATCCATGCGGGCCCATGAAAGGGGTGGCGCGCTTCTGATCGTGCCATCCGACAACCGGGAATGGCGTGACTCCACCATCAAACCCCTGAGTTATGATTTATTCCCTCCTTACCCCGGCCTTCATAACGTTCTGAAGCAACACCACGAACAGAGAAAATCCCAAAGTTGGCAGGCGGCCATGAAACGGGAAGTAGCCAAAATTGCCGGATTTACGGCCATAGATGGGGCCACAATTATGAGCGACCAATATAAACTGCTGGCGTTTGGGGTTAAACTAGGGCGGGTAGATGGAAATAAGGTAGTAGACAAAATCTTCATCAAAGAACCGGTTGTAGGCGGAAAAGCTATAACAGAACATCCTTCCAAAGCCGGTGGTACGCGCCATCTTTCTGCCGCACAATTCGTATTTGACCAGCAAGATTGTTTGGCACTGGTTGCCTCTCAGGATGGCCGGTTTACAGTATTTTCCTGGTGCTCCAGAGACCAGATTGTACAGGCTTACAGAATAGATACGCTGCTGCTGTAAACCCGAATCATCTCAAAAACACACTCAGCAAATTAGAGGAGCCCCAGCATTTTTTTTATTTCGGGAGGATAGGTGGGTATTGCCCCTCTCGATCCCGCTACAAAAGATCCCAGGCGGCTGGCTATTTCACCCGATTTCTCTATATCGCCATGTTTTAAATATTCAACTATAAAGGCGGCGCTAAAAGCATCTCCGGCCCCAATGGCATCTACCAC
>CAZWQB010000165.1:2596-7758 GCA_964636035.1 uncultured Roseivirgaceae bacterium | reverse complement strand
TTCTGTTTGCCCTTGCATTGCTCTATTACGCCATACCGCTGTTGAACCAGCTTTCCAATAAATCGCTGGCGATGGAACAACTTTTGGATTGGAAGGTAGCGGCAGCATTTCTAATGATTTTTATCTTTACGGCAGTGCTGGGAGGCAGCTATCCTTCTCTTTTTATCTCTCGTATGAAAGCGCTGGAAACCATTAAAGGAAAACTTCAGCTAAACCACAGCAGATTTTCGATGAGAAGGACCCTGGTCATGCTGCAGTTTGCAATCAGCATCATGCTGATAGCCGGCTCTGCAATCATCTACAAACAACTGAGTTTCCTGCAAAACCAGCCACTTGGTTTCCAAACAAAGGCTGTTATTACTGTACCTATCTTGAACAGCAGCCTTAACAACATTTTTGGCGGCGTAAATCAGGAATTAAGGCAAAGATTAAATGTTTTCTCAGAGCAACTCAAAAACAGATCGGGCATTAGAGCTACTACCATTTCGTCAAACATTCCAGGCGTGGGTGCTACCGGTCGTTACGTGACGGTAGAAGGGAAAGATCCGGAAAAGCCGGAAATCGTGTACAATCTGCAGGTAGACTACGATTTTGCCACAGCTTATGAACTGGACATTATTGCTGGTCGTGATTTCAACAAAAATGCGGGCACCGACCACACGCAAGCTGTCATTATCAATGAAACGGCAATAAGAAATTTCAACTGGGAGTCTCCGGAAAATGCATTGGGCAAAAAGGTGAATCTGGAAGGAAAAGAGGCAGAGGTCATTGGTGTGGTGAAGGATTTTCATACAACCTCCCTGCATAACCCCATTCAGCCCCTTATTTTAGATGTGCATGTCCCCGGCTTTAACACCTTGTCTGTGATTGCTGAGAACGAGCGGCTGCCAGAAACCCTTGCGTATATTGAAGAAGAATGGCAAAAACATTTTCCAGAAAAATCCTTTGAGTACAGCTTTCTTGATTCCGAACTACACGAACTCTATCAGGCAGAAACAAGATTAAGCAAAGTAATAGGCATATTTTCGGCGCTTGCCATCCTGGTTTCCTGCATGGGTGCGTATGGATTAATGATGTTTACTACCCGGCAACGACAAAAAGAGGTGGGCATCAGGAGAGTTTTGGGAGCTTCTGTTTTCCAGATAGTAGCCATGCTTCTGAAAGAATTCAGCATTTTGCTGGGAGTCGGATTTTTAGTGGGCATCCCGCTGATATGGTGGTGGGCGAAGCAATGGCTGCAGGAGTTTTCGTACAAGGTGGATTTGGATCTGATCACCTTTGTGTTGAGTGGCCTGTTTTGCCTGCTGCTGGTTTGGCTTACTGTAAGCATTCAAACGGTAAGAGCTGCTAATTGCAATCCTTCAGACGTTTTGAGGGATGACTAAAATTCATTTCGACAAGGATGACATAGTTTGAGAAAAAACACTGTTTTCACCAAATATCCACGAAAAATGCAATAACGTATGAACACACCTCAGAAGCTGGGTTCATACGTTACTTTATCCGCACCTCTTTTTGTCTTAATGAATTTATTGATACTGAGAAACTTTTTGAGAAGCTCGAAAGCCTCTCAAAGATGGTTTTCATTTGTTGTAATTTTCCAGCAGGCTATTTGGGTATATCCGTAAGATAATCCTGCGGTTGAACACTTTTCCAGCTTCCCACCACGCCAATAATTGACGATGATTCCGATGGCAAAACTTCGTTACTATAAGCTTCAGATGCGTAAACTTTTACTTTTCCATAATGTGTGCCATCCGACATCTGATGCTCACCCAACCATACGCTTTTACCGTCCGAATCAGGAAAAACCACATCCTCTATCAGTACCCGCTGACAATCATATTCGCCGCTTTGAAGTTCCTGCAATGAAATACGCTTTGGAGTTACCGTGACATTTTCTCCCAGTGTTATTCCCACTCTACCATTTATACCTGTTATTGCTTTTTGGCCGTCAATCAATTTTCCCTCCCCATTTATCAAATTAATTTGAACTTTATCACCTTTAGAAACTAACCTGTTGTTGTTGAACACAAGCATGATCCCTCCCGTATTGTCTTGAATATAAATAGTCTTTTCATCCATTACATTGGTTGACGAAGTAACCGTTCCTTCGATATAGTAATCTTGCGGAAGGTACCATTCGCCTTCATGTTGCTCAAACTTACGTCTCAATTCCGATATGGAATGTAGATCCGAGGCATTGATAATGTCATCCTCTTTGATTGTTAGAACAAAAGAACTGCGTGTTCCCTGGCCCAACCCATCTGAAGTTACGCCAATAGATAAAAGTAGCTCGAAGTCGCCCTTAAGTACATGATTATTAATTGGGACTATATTGATTGATTGAGTTTCCGTATCCGGAGCAACTTGAAACCTTACACCATTTTCATCATGAGGTGCTGGCTCGGTAATAAAATCTGTACCATAAGCAAAGCCATCGGGCGCATCAATTTTAACATAGACAATTTCCTGGTGAAGCACCGTCCCCGTCAACGACAGGTTTATTGCAATTCCTTGTTCGTTATCCTCGCTAACCTGTCCTGAAGCCTCGGTAAACTCTATATGAGGAATAGTTTCTTCTAACAAACTGATCTGGAGCTCCCGCTTTGTTCCTAGTCTCAACTCCTGCGACGGCGCTTCTAATGAAAGTTTCAGCGTTTTAGTACCAGCGCTTCTATTGTCGGAGAGCTGCATGATCTCTATTGAAACTTTGCTTTTTCCTTTCACTACGGGTAGGTTTATCAGGTTGTCTTCGGAAGCAGGGAAAGTCTGGTAATCGGCTAATTTTACGGCACTACCAGACAAGCGAACCCTTACGCTTCCATCCAAGGTCACAGGCTGATTCAAGACAATATTTACAGTAAATGAACCGGAAGACTTTGAGACAATCTTTTTCTCCTCTTCAAAATTTACTTCAATAGTTTTTTCTAGCTGGTCAGAATGAAACACGTCATCGTCTGAGCAACTAAATAACAGAGGCATTAGCAACATTAAAACAACTTGGATTTTAAATGATAATTTCATGGTCTTTGTAAAGTTAAATTTTATATAGAGCACCTTTACAAGTGAAATGCCAAATTATATATTTGAAAATCCTCTAATTTGACCCTATTTAAGAGTAGCTATGTCCATAAATGAAAATGCTTGTCCGAAAGCGGACGAGGACATGGTGGTTCCCAGGCGTTAACCCATCTTAGAATAGTTAAAAAGGAAGGGCAGTAATGTTTTTGGGGTGGTGAAAGCTCCTGTATATCAAGAAAAAGGCTGCGGCCGGTATTTCATTTCCTTTCCGAAAGGGTTGCTAGTTGTTATAAAGAACAGCTTTAACAGCGTATTATTAAGAGGAACGGAAAGCCTTCTAATACTCTTCGTGAATCTGCCATAAGATCCGCTCCATTTCCTGCTTCAATTCGGAAGAGTGGAGTACATAATTGTTATGCATAAAGCTAAAAATCAGCTTTTTTCCCTTTTTTGTTAGCAAATAACCACTGAGGCAAATGCTGTTATTTAAGGTGCCGGTTTTCGCAAAAACATAAGGTGTTTCAGCTTTGTAATTGTCTTTAATGGTGCCTGATTCTCCTCCCACGGGTAAGTAATCCAATATCTTTTCTTCGGAATACTCTTTATGGATTATATCTAGTAAAGCAATGATACTTCTGGGGGTAAATTTGTTGTGGCTGGATAAACCTGATCCATCTACCCACTGCGGTTCGTCCGGAAGTGAAGAAAGCAAATTGCTTTTTGCATAGTGGATCACCGAATCGATCTCAAAGGTATTGTATAATCTTTGGGCGCCTAGCAACATCAATTGTTCGGCCACAAAATTATCACTGTCCTTGAGCATTTTTTTGAACAAGGAATCAGATTTTATTGTCTTGATGCTTTTATACTGCCGATTCTCAAGATCATCAAAAGGGATCATGTCAACAGTTCTTTTCAGCGTATCTTCTAAAAGATTGATAATAATGGTATCCGCAGCGATGAAAGGCTTATCTATTTCGAATTCCAGCGAATCATACTTTTTGATCAGGTATTTATATTCATTGGAAAAACGGTCTCTACTAAAACTATAATCGTCTGTTACCAAGGTGCTGTCTTCTCGCACTCTGGCAGAAAAATACAGAGGTTGTATGGAGAAAGCTGAGTCTCCCAGCATCTTCTTGAGACGCATAAAATTTCCATAGATTGGGAACGCTGACCTTTCTGTAGCAAAATAATAATTATACCAATCCCAGGACCAGCCAGGCCCCAGCGGCACTACCTCCTGAAAATTACTGGCATAATAAAGTGGTTGTTCAGCACTTTTTAAGAAATCATATACCACCTTGCTTTCCAAATCGGGATGGAGAAACGAGGGATCGCCTGTACCCCAAAATATCAGAGAATCCTCGCTCTCTATATAATGCAGGCCTGTTATGGAATCTCCCAGTATTTTCTGAGCGACATAAAATGTAAAAAGCTTGGTATTAGAGGCAGGCACAAAATATTGATCCTCATGTTGTGCATAAATCATTTGCTCCTTTTCGGGATCATAGAGGGCAAAACCAGTATATCCTTTGCTAAAGGTTTCAGAATTTTTAAAAGCTTTTTTAATGGCAGCCCTTTTGAAGCTCGTGCAGGAAACAGATGAAATAAGAACTAAAAAGATCAAAAGGTTTTTCATAAAACAGATTTCGAAATAACTCCGGACAACCCACAAATTTAATTAAATATGGCTACATGCCTCCCGAATCACAAAATAAGAAATTTACTGGTCGGTTTTGACGCGACAGCCAGTATTTATAGAGATTCTATTAATCATTACACTTGCGTTTTATCACTTCTCTTCAGTAAAAAACCGGAATGATGTAAGCGAAAAAATAAAAGTGTAATTGTTGTTGGACCTAATACAACACTAATGTCTGTCGATAAAGGAATACACGATGGAAGAAACTGGCTCGGGGCCACGTGCTTTCTCGTGTTTTCGCTGGTACAGGGCGCTATTTTATGCGGCAAGTGCAGCAGGTGAGCCCAATTTCTGAGAAGATCGAGTCCAGAGCTTGCAAAAACATCGTCATTTTGACAATGCTTCCTCGTCAAAGATTCTTGCCTCTGTCACCTGAGTGGAGCGACCTTAACAATGGCAACTGAAGGTGGAACCTGACTGCAATAATTCTTAT
>CAZWQB010000165.1:0-2496 GCA_964636035.1 uncultured Roseivirgaceae bacterium | reverse complement strand
TCAAAAGATATTTTGGATCTTCCATCCAAAACGGCCTTACGTCCAGCAATACATCGCGTGTGGTTCCCCCGCCAATGGCCGTAACCAGTCCAATCACATAAGCGCCAAACCAATCAATATTTTTTCCTGAGGCCCACCTAATTCCGCTGATGGCAAAAGCGAATGTTCCTAAGAGGTCTAAAGCTGTAGTAAAGTCTATCTGGGAAAAGATTGCCATGCGCTATTGACTATGATCCCTGAAGTAAATTTTATTGATTCAAGCTCCCAGGGAATTTGCGCTGAAGATAACAATAATTTCCGAGCTAATTTAATTAGCGCTGCAGTTGAATTGAAGTAACTCCGATTCTTCTACCAGGAGTGAAAATAAGATTTTGTAGCCATTGCCATTACACCCTCAATGTAGCCCTGAAGCCCCTCACCCCATAGTATGAATCGGCACCATTGTGATACACAAAAACATGCCCAAAACGGCGGTCGCAAAATAGGGCACCCCCCAATTCACGGATGTCTTCAGGGGTTTGTATCCAACTGGAGGTTTTCAGGTCGAATTCTCCCAGCTCCTGCAGTTCCCTATATTGCTGCTCAGTCAGAATCTCTATGCCCATGGAATCTGCCATACCCAGAGCACTATTTTTTGGTTTATGCTGCTTTCTCGATTCCAGCGCCTCTGTGTCATAACATACGCTCCTTCTGCCTTTCGGGCTTTCCGCTGAACAATCGCAAAAGATAAATTCACCGGTTTTTTTATCATGCCCAATCACATCAGGCTCGCCCCCAGTTGCTTCCATTTCATTGAGCGACCACAGCTTTGCATCCGACTTGCCGGCATCCAGTTTTGCTGCTATATCAGCCCATTTAATTCCCTTGTGTCGGTTCATGTTTTTCTCAAAACGGCTTTTCAAGGTGCTGATCAATTCTTCACGTTCTTCTGCTGACATCTTTTTTTTCGCTTCCATTGTACTAAGATTATTTTTTCACAGGGGAACATCTTTTATAATTTGTGTTTTATAAAAACCAGGCTAATCATTCAATCCCTTTCCATTGAGAATGCTTGGCATCCATTTTTCTACCCGCGATGTTCGCGTTTTCGCTTGTTTTGGTGCAGAAAAATAAAGGAGGTAGCCTCGTTGGCGTCCCGGTGTTAATCCCTCGAAAGCTTCCTTCAAGACAGCATTGTTATCCAACTCCTTTTGGAACTCCTCAGGCATGGGAAATTCCCTGGTCTTTTTGAGTGGCACCGTTAAGCCTGCTCTCTCCACTTCAATGGCTTCATAGACATAAGCCTTTAAGATTGGTGTCATCTCAACAATTTCGGCAGCGTTTGTAAACCGGATTTGCCGCGCCGCCTGCACATTTTCTGTCTGTTGAATCAGAATGCCTTCCGTATCGTTTAACAAGGTCCCTTTATGAAACAAAAGCGCACAATACTCCTTAAATCCATGGATCAAAACGACGTTGCGTTTCTGAAATGTGTAACAGGGACAACCCCACTTCAACTCTTCCTGCAGACCACATTGCAAGAGGATGGTTCGTAATATTTTATACGCTTCCTTCCATTGCTCCGCCTTCTCAAAAAACCAATCAACTTTAGGGTTCATAATATCTACTTTTTGATTTTACCATAAAACGTCATGCTCCACTTATTTCCTGCACGATTGGCTGGCTTTACCGCCTTATTAGCAATTTAATCATCGACAGATTTTCTTTTAAGCTTTTTCTGCTTTTTTTACAGGGCTGCCGCTATTTTTCTATCCGCAGGTCTGAAATACCAGGATATCACTATCACGGTCAGCAAGATCAGGGAAGGAACTGCTTCCACAAAAGCTTGACCAGCGGCAATATGTGAGATGGCAGCTCCGGACATCGCGAAGAAGAACCCGGCATAGGCCCATTCCTTCACCAAAGGGAATTTTGGTATGAGCAAAACAATAACTCCCAATATTTTCCAGGCACCGAGGATGGACATGAAATATAGCGGATAACCTAACCGGGTAATAATTTCAACATAGCCACCTATTTGTAATAGTTGTTGTACGCCACCAGCCAACATAGCAAAGGACAAAAAACCTGTCACAATCCAATAGATAATCTTGTTTCTTTTTGCGTTTGCCATGGGTTATCTGTTTTGCGTGATTAATTTGCTTACTACGTTTTGCAAGGTATTGTGTGCCATATTGATACCTTGCGCAAAAGGCAGTTTCAAGGTCTGATCTCTGAGCGCCACCGACTTGTAGACAATTTGTATGGTAAGTTTGCTGGTGTTGTCGCTCACTTTTTCAAAATCCAGAAACTCAATTTGTGGTTCAAAAGGTGTATTTTCCATTTCAAAAGTCCGGACAATTTTCTGGTTCGGAACCAGATCATGGATAACTCCATTGGCTTTAAATACCACGTTTCCCTGGGGGTCTGAAGTCTCAAACTGGTAGCCGCCATGCTTTTTACTTTCCATTTTCAGCACCTTTGTCCCCATCCATTGTTCCACAATTTCGGGCTCTA
>CAZWQB010000164.1:0-7806 GCA_964636035.1 uncultured Roseivirgaceae bacterium | reverse complement strand
CCTGTAATGGTGCGGATTTGCTGATAAAGACCAGCAGTAGCCGGTAAAATGAGCATCATTATAAAAAGTAGCACAAGACTTAGCGCCAAAAGTTGTGCTGAGCTGTAAAAATTAGCGGTCATATGAGTAGGATTTGGTTGCTTATTCAATCTAAAAATTTTTGGGCTATTAAACACGTGATTTTCAGATTAATAAGAAAAAATTTCTGCACAATGGATTGCGCCTGAATGGTGTCCCTTTTCCCACTTAATTTGGGCGCGTCCCTCCTGTCGTCGGGTCAGGCTGTCCGTTCCAATCTTTTTTGCTCCGCGCTTCCTCCCCAGAAAAAAAGGATTTCCTCTGCCATCCTTCGCGCAGCGTTTGCCACCACTGTAGCGATATATTACATGCTTTCTAAAGTCCCTCCAATAATCCACGTTTGCAACGAGGAATTACGAGATTAGCGATTATATCCTTTAGTAAGAATGCCATTGCATCTTTCCTTGACCTCAGAGGGGTCAAATCTTTATAGGATCAACAACATGAAGACGTGGTGCCGTCGATAACAAATATTTGGCCGGTACGGCACCTCAATATATCAAATCCTCCTTACATCGGTTATAATAAAACCGCTTTCAGGATGAGTCGGAAATTCAGTAAGGTCAATGTCCAATTCCTGCACGGGTACGCTGTATGAGATGCTTCCTGTTAAATGTTTTAAAGCTAATTTCATTATTCCTATGGTAATCCACTCGCCGGGGCACCGATGGTTTACATGGTGCTTACCACCTCCCTGCGGTATGAAATTATAGGCGTTTTCATTCCATTTTTGAAATCTTTCAGGACGGAATACATCAGGATCTTTCCATGAATCTTTATCGTGATTGGTGCCATAGAGGTCAAGCAGTACCCTCCTCCCTTTGGGAAAGCGGAATCCGTTCCATTCGAAATCCTTTTTAACCCGGGCAGCCGCAAAAGGGAAGAATGGATAAAACCGCCGTACTTCCTGCACGAAATTTTCTGTCAGCTCATCGTCCGTTTCCAGCGTTTGGCGGTAGTCAGGATTCTTATGAAGTGCATCTGCTAAAAAAACTATATATCGCGCAACCGCTATGGTAGGCCTAAGAACATTTAGGATCTCTACAGCAGCGATCTTTTCGTCTATCAGATTATCCTCCAAATCACGGTGCCATGCAATCACAAACAGCGCTGAACCCTCCTGAGGCCGTAGTTCACTTGAACGCACCTGCCTTACAAATTTCGCGATCCAATTTTCAGCCTTTTTTCTGTTTTTTCTTCCTCTATAGTGATTGAGAGCAATATCCCCTGCGGATTCGATTAGTGATGCTATTTGGCGTGTCCTCTTTTCTACCTTTTCTTCTCTCAAAGGCACAGCTGCCCATTTGCACACTGCCCGACATAGTAGTTTCTCAGCTTCGCTAAAAAGCTGTACTTTCTCCATAGACTCCCATTTGTTGATAGCGCTACCCAATTGCTCTTCAACTAATTGCAGTAGACGTTCAATACTTTTCGGTGACATGAGTGCCATAAACATCGCCTTTCTGTTTCGATGTGCATCTCCATCCAGGCCTTGAACTCCTCCTTCTCCAAACAGTGTTTTTTGTAGTCGTTTTGGGGCAGCCTTTTCCCTCTGAAACTTATCCGTATCGTAAAAAAGCCTCGCGGCCTCTTCTCCCCGCATGCAAATGGTCTTCTTAAGTAAAAGCCTGGTTTCAAATACATCCGAACTCAGTTCTTTGCATCTTTTCTCGATAAATCTGTATCCGTCGGTAAATAAGGCCGGCGTGCTATCAAGTGTTTTTTCTTTTGGAATTCTGCTCATTGCTTTACTCTTTGTTTGCTCAAACAACCTTTATCCTTCAATCTTGTTAACATCGGCTTCCAATAGTTTTGGGTGCGTCGCTGTCCGTTTCAATTTTTGCCCCCCTCTCCTCCCCAGAAAAAGAGGATTTCCTCTGCCATCCTTCGCGCAGCGTTTGTCATTACCGTAGCAATATTTTACTTGCTGCAATAAACCCCCACATAATCCTCGTTTGCAACGTGGAATTGCGAACTTGGCGATTGTATCGCTGTAGTAGAAAATCTGAATTCCGCTTTTTTACGCGATAACCAAGAGCCCCAAAGGAACAAAATATTTGTAGAAAATCGAATTAACAGGATTGAGGTGCCGTAGGAACGAAATATACCGTAGCTCAGACAAAGTCGTTCCGCATTTTTTTTACCTAGACCTTTTTGCAGACGAAATAACAAAACTAAGTATATTTGGCGCAGAGAGAACCTGAGATGGAAAACCCATGGCTATTAACTTTAAAAGACTATAAATGGCGTTAAAACTGAACAAAGCGGAGAAATTGAATTTTCAGTCCGGACTTGATGAAATTCCTTTTTCAAACCGGAATGAATTGATTATAGAACTGAATAATCTTCACGACGAAACTATTTTACGACGGGCTAAACAAACCACAATAGACGTTTCCCAGGACGAAATGTTCTTTCATTTGATCAAGTCCAATGACATTTTATATTTTTTTTATAAGGAGGCCATGGCAACCGATGAGCCCAGGAAGTTACTAGATGCCTTTTTTACTTCTAATCATATCAACTCAACTTACGAATGGGATAGCGGATATGATCATTGTATTAGATTAAAACCTGTACTTTATTGCTATGCTGGCAATAATTATAATTTGGTAACCCAATATTTAAAAGAAGATATAGGAAAAAGTAAGAACGGCCATAGATTCCTGGTTGCAGCGATCAACATCATCCTGGCGATCAGAGGTCAGTTGGACAAGAATGAAATTAGAGAAGATAGCATCAAATTTTTGAACAAAAAAAATACGCAATTTGAAACGTCGATTGTAAACGCACTATTAGGAATTCTTAATGAAAACCCCCAGGAAGTGTCGCTACACCTCAACGATGTCACTAAATTTCATAAGAGTTCGAAGTGGCTTCACGAATCCGGAAATCCGATAGGAAAATATTTACCTTTCTTTTCGTATGGCCTGTATTCGATGGCTTATAAACATAATGGCATTGATTTCCTGAAAGAAATTAAAACACCTGAGTCGAATATATGGTGGCAAAAATTTGTGGACTTTAATATAAATAACTCCTTTCAGGAAGGACAACACGTAGCTACGTTCGAGGGAAATCTAAAATGCATTAACGATATAGGCCTGCAATAGAGCGATAAAACTCACTACAAAAAATAAATCTGAGGGTGGCTGCTGCTATTTGGGGTTAATGCGTGATATTAACGTATCTTCCTCAGTGGAGAGAAGGTCCCTCCTCGCGTCGGGATGACATAAATAGGGAAAGCTTCAAAAAGTGAATTCTTTTATGGTCTCAGACTTCTATAGACAGGGGTGCGGTTTTTTCTTTCTGCTCTATGTAAATATGTTGCCCAAATCATCTTCAGGACAGGCTCTTCCTTGCGTCGGATGACCTAAGTGAGGAGTCGATGCAAAATTCACTTTCAAATTCAATGTTGTCAAATTTTACATTGAATTTGTAGGAGCAATCGCTCTCCTAGCCGATCCCTTCACCTCAAACCTCAGCAGAGTCAAATCATTGAAACATCAACAATATAGCGAGATGGTCTTGTCGGTACCCAATATACCTTGCCTAATTCTTTATTAACCAATTAAAATTTGTAGGATAAAAAATAAATTTTATATTTGCGTATAAATAACACAAATATATTCAAATGAAGAGAAGTTTACTTTCATTTTTGCTTACTCTTATCTCCGGTATAGCAATCTGTCAACCTATCAATAATCCGGCAGATACAACCATCAATCTCGCATCCGTGAGCATTTCTGCTCCATACGAAGTACAGAAAATCAATCCCTTTTCATTCCAAAACCTAACACCTGCCTACATCGAAAAAGAGAATTACGGGCAGGAGCCAGCATTCATCCTAAGCAAAACGCCTTCTATGACCGTGTATTCCGACGCAGGAAGCTACCACGGCTACTCCTACTTCCGATTGAGGGGAATAGACCAGACACGGATCAACATGTCGCTGGATGGGATGCCGCTCAATGAACCGGAAGATCAGGGTGCTTACTTTTCTAACTATCCTGACTTTTTTAATTCTGTTAACAGTATCCAAATCCAGCGGGGCGTGGGCACCACAAAAAACGGCAGCGCCAGCTATGCGGGTAGCATACAATTTACTTCTCCCAATCTTTTCCAAAAGAAGAAACTGGAAGTGGGTATGGGCTACGGATCGTACAATACTTTTCGTGCCTATGGAGAATACAACTCCGGCCTGAAAGATAGCAAAGCCGTTTACGTTCGTGCAAGCCAACTCCATTCAGATGGTTATAAACACCGTTCTGCCAACAATTCTCAATCTGTGTTTTATAGTGCCGGAATTTTCAAGGAAAACAACAGTTGGAAGGTGAACGGATTTGTGGGACAGCAAAAGAATGAACTGGCATGGCTGGGTGTTTCTGAAGCACAGATAAAGGAAGATCCACGAAGCAATCCGAGTACACAGGAGAACGATCGGTTTTTGCAGACCTTGCTCCAGTTGCAACATACCAACTACGCCACTGAATATAGTAAAATTCAATCGAGCCTCTACTACAATTATCTGGAAGGGAATTACGATTTCGATCTGAACGTATTCTCGGGTCTTCCACCTACGGATGAATTATATAACTATGCGCTGTACTCACACCTCATCGGCGGCTTTAGCAATTATACCTACCAAAAGAACAATGTAGACCTGATTGCCGGTGTTCACGCAAATCATTATCTGCGAAACCACAAGGGGTCGGAAAGGAATATGGGCTTGTTGTATGAAAACAGAGGTTTGAAAGCTGAAATAAGTACTTTTAGTAAGATAAGCCTGCAATTAAACAGATTTAATTTGTTTGCAGACGTACAATGGCGCTATACCAATTTCAACTATGAAGGGACTGTGGCGCTGGACGAATTACATTGGAATTTTTTCAACCCAAAGGCGGGGCTTGTTTTTAACATCCGGCCGGAATTAAGCGCCTACTACAGCATTGGCAAGACCAGTCGGGAACCCACCAGAAATGATCTATTCGGAGGCATGGATAATTTGGAAACAGATGAAAATGACAGCCCTCTGATAAATATCGTTGATCCGGAAACGGTAGTAGATCAGGAACTAGGAATCAGGTTGGATAAGTCCGGACTGCAAATAAACGCTAACTTCTACTACATGCGCTTTTCAAATGAAATGGTGCTCAACGGGCAGTTTGGCCCCAATGGACTGGCTTTGAACACCAACGTAGATAAGAGCTACCGTACGGGATTGGAGATTGACGCAACACAGCAAATTAGCCAGCGCTTAGAATTAAGACATGCTATATCGTTCAACAAAAGCCGGATTGAAACGTCTGATGTATCCTTTACCCCTATTTTAACGCCGCCGATCATCATTCATGAGGAAATAAATTATCACTGGAGGCGATTGGCTTTAGGCATAGATGGCAGGTATCAGCACGAGGCTTATATAGATTTTTCAAATGAAGCGGGGCTGGACAGTTATTTTTTGTTAAATGCAAACCTTAATTATACTTTTGGTAGAATTGTAGCTTCTTTGTATGTAAATAACCTGACCAACACGAAGTATTATAATAATGGCTATGTGGATTTTGACGGCAGCACCAAATTATTTGTACAGGCGCCTGCCAACTATTATCTGTCCCTAAAATGGAATATATTATAAGCATTCTCGATATAGAAAACGTCCTGGTCACCATCCTGGGTTATGAGCTCAGTTTGATCGAGTTTATCGGGATCGTCACCGGACTTGTAACTGTTTACTACGCCACCAAAGCCAATATATTGACCTGGCCAACTGGTATTTTAAATGAGTTTGCCTTGTTCTTCCTCTTTTTTCAAGTGAGGCTGTATTCCGATATGTTCTTGCAGGTATTCTTTTTTGTAATTACCATTTTGGGCTGGATAGCCTGGAATCGGGAGGAAGAGCGACAAACCATAAATTGGCTGTCCAACCGGTGGAAGCGCTATTATTTGCTGTGTTTGCTGTTGGGTACGCTGCTCCTTGGATGGTTTGTATCGCAGATTCACCTGCTATTGCCGGCATTGTTTGCACACGCAGCAGATTATCCTTTTGCAGATGCCTTTACAACGGTAGCCAGTGTCATGGCTACTTTTCTGCTGATCAGAAAGAAAATTGAAACCTGGTTTTGTTGGATTTTGGTCGATCTGGTAAGCATCTACCTGTATTTTCTTAAAGGTATTTGGTTTCTCAGTTTGGAGTATTGCATATTCTTAAGTTTAGCTATTTTCGGACTTTCAAGCTGGCTCAAAATGTACAGGCATGCGACAAGGTTTAGTCTTCGGTAAGTTTTATCCTTTTCATAAAGGGCATCAGGCATTGATTGACTTTGCCCTGGAGTATTGCGATCAACTGATCGTCCTTGTCTGTGCCACCGCAAGCGAGACGATTCCTGGCAAAACTAGAGCATCCTGGCTTCTGCATACCTATAGCGACGACGCTAGCGTGCGGGTAGATGTATTGCATTACGATGAAGACAAACTTCCCAACACCTCCGTGTCCTCAAGAACGGTTTCCCGCCAATGGGCAGCAGTTTTCTCCAATCGCTATCCTTCATTGGATGTTGTATTTACTTCCGAACCCTATGGCGATTACCTGGCTGAATTTATGGGCATATCGCATATACCCTTCGATCCGAACAGAAATCTTAACTTAATCAGCGGAACTGAGATCAGGGAAAGCCCGCTGCGGCATTGGGATTATTTACCGGCGGCAGTAAAACCTTATTTCCTCAAGAAAGTGGTGGTTTTAGGCACAGAGTCGACTGGAAAAACCACGCTTTGCCAGAGGCTGGCAGCACACTATAAGACCGGATACGTGGAAGAAGCAGGCCGATTGGTAGTTCAGGATTCCAAAAGAACGAGCAGCAGCGACCTGGAAAGAATTGTTGCAGCCCACGCAGCCATGATCGATGAACGAGTACCGGGGGCTCAAAAATTGCTTTTCATAGATACAGACATGCACATTACCATGTCCTACAGTAATTTTTTATTCAACAAACCCTTGGAAATCCCGGAATGGGTGCGCGAAGCAAACCGCGCCGACTTGTACCTGTTCCTCGACAAAGATGCGCCGTATATCCAAGATGGCGGTCGGCTCGAAAGAAAGGAAAGGGATGAATTACACCATTCACATTTGGGCCTACTGGATTCTCACAATATAGAATACAACATCATAAATGGGAATTGGCATGAGCGCTTTGAGAAGGCAAAAGCGCTGATCGATAATTTATTATTTTGTTCGGTAAGAATAAACGACGACATACCCTAAATGCATCTACTCAGTAACAAATAACGCCATTCCCGACGAAGTAAAAATCAATAAACTTTATTACAAAACGTAGATGTATGAAAAACCATCTTCGTCTTCAAAAAAGAGGATTCCGGATATTTACGCTGTTTCTCTTCGTAAATTCCGGAATGACGTTATTTAAGCCAGCTAAATTTATAAAGCTATCTTCTGTTACTTGCTCAACATTCCCGTTCTTCTCAACAATGCCTCCGGAGATGGTTCTTTCCCTCTAAATCTCTTATAGAGTTCCATCGGATGCTCACTACCACCCGCACTTAACACGTGTTTTTTGAATAGATCAGCTGTGTCTTTGTTGAAAATCCCCTTTTCCTGAAAGAACTCAAACGCATCAGCATCCAACACTTCTGCCCACTTATAACTATAATAACCCGAGGAATATCCACCCTGAAAAATATGCGAAAATGAACAACTGGTATTGGTAC
>CAZWQB010000163.1:0-7856 GCA_964636035.1 uncultured Roseivirgaceae bacterium | reverse complement strand
TTTGCTGCCGTGGTAGTGAGGGGCTCAAAACCTTCAGAAGCAGAAATACTTGACTTTTCCAGAACGAATCCCGTTTCATTATCGGAATCATCTGTCCAGCTTAAAGTAATTGTAGAAGAAGTTTTAGCAGCTATCTGCAATGCCGAGGGTGGTTCCGGAGCCACATCTAAAGTAGCAGCTTCAACTGTTGAGCTGTATTCCGAATTATCCACGCCGTTTGTCGCCTTTACTCTGTAGTAGTAGCTCGTATTAGGAGTCAGGCCTGTATCATCAAAACTCACCTCGTTTGCTGTAGTAGTTTTAACGGGCACGAAATCGGCCTCAGCAGTAGTCGGTGCCCTTTCCAGCACAAATCCGGTTTCATTGGTAGCATTGTCAATCCATTGAAGCCGAATACTACTGGATGAAAGCGGCGTAGCAGTTAGCCCGGAAGGTGCGGCAGGAGCTTCATCCAGCGTAGATGCTTCGATTGTAGCGGTGTAGTCTGAACTACCTTGTCCGTTGGTCGCCTTTACTTTGTAAAAATAGGTTGTATTAGGAACTAAACCGACATCTGTCATGGATTCCGTGTCGGCTGGCAAAAGCGTTTCTTCAAAAGGTCCTGCTTCTGCCTGGCCTCTCTCCACAACATAGTTATTTTCGTTCTCGGCGTTATCTATCCATTTTAATTCAATGGAAGCTGAAGTGACTGTTGATGCTGTGAGATTGGAGGGAGCGGCGGGAACGGTCGGAACCATAGCAGTAAAACTCGAAGCTGTATTACTATAATCAGATTCTTCTAAACCGCTTACTGCCTTTATTCTATAAGTATAGTTGATCAGCGGAAGAAGACCTGTATCATCAAAGCTCGTAGCTGTCGCTGCAACCTCTGCAATCTGCTGATAAGTGAAAAATTGTAAGCGTTCTATAACAAACTTTTGTACATTCACCATATCGTGTGACCAGGTTAAACGTATTGTGGATCCATTCAAACCCGTGGCACCTAAGTGGGTCGGCGGATTTGGGGCTACCAATAAGGCGTTTTCATGTACAAGATTGTTTGATTCCGAAGCTCCTTCGGCAGTCCCTGCAGTGAGCTGATAATAATATGCAGGGGCGGGACTCAAATTTTCTTTGATGGAAGACACAAACTGCTCGCTGATCCCAGTTTTGTCTAAGCTATTGACACTGGGAGACAACGTCATTGCTGCAAAATCAACAGGAATCTGAGGGATATCGAAGGATTCATTTTGTCGGATAAGCGCCTCAGAAAACCCATGATTCATCACTCCCGAAAAGATGAAGATCAAAAAAAGTTGGGTATGATATTTTTTCATTTCACTTAAGTTTTCCCAATGTTATCCTGATCGTTGTCAGGCATAATAACTAATAAAAATATTCGGTTTCCCTATTTGAAGAGCTTTCATAGATCCTGTCTTTCGACTATAACTTCTCAGTTCTACTTCCTTTTTAAAAGCTTTACCAAACCTCCAACTTTAAACTGACTTACTTAGTTGGAGAAACAAACTCGCCCTGAAGATTCTTTAATGTATTTTTCAGCCAGGTTTGATAAAGCGATCGGAAATTTCCGGTTTCCCGCTTTCAGACAGCTTTACCAAACCTCACTCGTTAAAATGTATCCCCGGTTGTCAAAACAAATTAGCGCTATTGATCTTTCAATTTCCCATCTATCCAGGTTTAGTAAAGCAACTTTCAAGCAGCTTTCAGATGCCAAAATTTACCGTCTAATCTCCAGTCTAAAAATCTTCCGTCTAATATCTGACATCTCAAATCTCCAGTCAAAATTTACTGCTCTGGCACACCCGGCGGCTCAGGTAACAGGGTTTCTTCTGAACCACTGCTGGAAAACGGTTCTTCTGTCACCACATACCATACAGCTCCTCCCAAGGCGGCGATCCCAGCAACTTTCAAGCCCAACGGCACCTTTCGTTTGATAGCAAAAACACTGCTAAATTCCGAGTTTTCTTTATTTTTAAGGTTGGTAATCTTTATTTGATAACCTTTTCCAAGTTTAATATCTGATGGAATGTTCCATGAAAATTGGTTGCCGATAATCACCGGATTGATGGTGTACACCAGCTTTTTGTCCAAATACAGCTCCAGACCCACCGGAATTTCCCGGGGGTTGCCTTTCCAGGTTATTCTGTATTCTTTTCCCCGTCTGAACTTTACCCCTTTAGAAGGATTGATAAATGAAAAGTTAAAGACATTTGGCCCCTGATCAATGGTAACCGGTGAAAATTGATCCAGATTTTCCCTGTGGTTGGTTATGCTATAGATCTTCGGCGGCGTAATGTTGTAGAGTTCGTCGATGGTATATTTCAGGTAGAAATCAAGGGCCTCAAAAGTATTGATAGGCTGCTCTATATGGATACCATCGAGGTTTGATGCCAACTCAATTTTCACAAAAAAGCTATTCTCGTCCAGATAAAACGGTTCGCTGATCTTGACATCGCTGAATATGAACCGAAGGCCTTTGTTGTACTTGGTAATGATGTTATTTAAGTACACCCTGGCTGTCAGGTCTTTAGACTCGAGATCTTCAGGATCCAAATCATTATATATCAATACATCTTCACTTTCAAAAATATTGCTGATAATGTCGGTAAGAAAATAATTCTTCTCCTGAACTGTGGTAAGGGGGTCGCCAAGATTATTCAGACTCATTTCATAACTTTCAAGAAGATCGGCAGCCTGAGACGCAGCGGTTTCTGCCTGCGACTGGGAGAGGGTAAAATCCTGCGCGAAAATCTGAAATTGGAAAGCAAAAAGTACTACTATAAATATGTATCTGTAATAACCCATACCTATTGTAAAATAAAGAGTTTTTCCATTTTATACTTATTTAACTCAGTTTGTCCCGCTCTCTGCAAATTCGATATGAGTAGGCCGGAATTGTTGGAGCTCCTGTTGAAATAATCTACCGTAAAAAGCCATCCCGGAACCTGCAAAAAATGGTAGGTGGGAGTGGAGGTTCCCAGC
Source organism: uncultured Roseivirgaceae bacterium (assembly GCA_964636035.1). Taxonomy (GTDB): domain Bacteria; phylum Bacteroidota; class Bacteroidia; order Cytophagales; family Cyclobacteriaceae; genus CAMPJM01. The sequence continues at coordinate 4,874 of CAZWQB010000163.1, read as the reverse complement.
ATTTTTAATTCGCCGCTCTTTAAAATTTTATTCAATTGATTTAATTGATTTGTGCTGTTACCACCGCTCATATAGTTGTTGAGGTCCTTTTCTTCATTGAAAATATCAAGTAAAGCTACAAACTCCACTTCATGATTGGTAGGGGGTATAATGTTTGCTTTGTTCTTGTGCTGCTTAGTTTCTTCTAAAAAGCCTGCCCTGGCACCTTTGATCACCCATTGGGAGCCATTGCTCGGATTACCTTCCACAACTAAGGTAAGGGTCAATTGTTCTCTTTTATTTTTGTACAACACTTTGCAATTGATGGTAGCAAAAAAATTGTTGTCATAAAAACTAAGGTTCTGAATCTTGCTACCTGCCACTTCGTCGATAAACCGGAGCGCTTTTGCCTTAAAATCCGGCTGATTCAGCATATCTAAATCGAAGAGCGATGCCAGAATCTTCTCACGATCTTCCTTGGAAACCTGGCTCGCGTTGATTCTTATACCCTCAGCATTCTCGTTGCTATTGAACCTTGCTATAAATTGGTCGAGCTGTTTGACCTGGTATACCAAATGTTCAGGTAAATCGTCGAATACATTGTCATTCCTAATTTGCGCATTGCTACTAAAAGGGGAAAATATAAAAAACAGTACAACAACCTTTAAAATCTTCAGACTCCTCATTAATACTCGATTCAGTTTTAACTTGTTTCCAACACACTAATCTGTCTCAATAGCACATCCCATTCTTTATATTCCTGGTCTCCCACTTTTTTCACCTGTTTGCCTACGGTAATTTCTATATCTTTTTGCGTGATGTCTTCATATATCAATTGTCCTTCTGAAGAGTAACCCCTGAATTTCTGGAAGACGGTAGCTACAGCATAATACTTCCCATCACTACCATACCTGAAATCACTCACATAGGTAATATCATACCATTCTATTTCCACGCGACTGTAAGGAAGCACCCGAAGCCGGTTGAGATATTCACCAATTTTAAACGACCGGATGGCGTCCCTGTTTTTTGAGGATACCTGCACAAGCTGGTTCTTGTCTAAAAATAGTTTGACAGCCAACTCTATCGATTTTTGCCGGATGGGCTGGTCAATGGACTTATCAGAAATGATACTGATATAATTACTCAATGCGTTGATCTTCTTGGAAGCTTCCTTTTTAAAAGCCTCCAGTTGCGCTGGTGTTAATTTGTCTTCTTCACCTACCTCCTGCGCTTTAACTACAGCGGTGGATAGAAAGCAAAATACCAGTAAAATATATAATTTAAATTTCATGTATATGGTTGATTTATAATGCCTGCAAAAATCTTCTGCCCATCCCTATCATGACACAAATTTTTGATAAAGATAATACATTGATTTTGAAGTACATTTATTTGCCATTCATCGGGGTGATATTCTATCCTCTAAAATATATTGTTTATGATGGTATTAGTTTTACATCCTATAGGTTTTCCTGGATAGAGAGTTCGGTGATCTTCCCCTGGTTATTCTTCTGCGAGTCAAGAATCTTTACATCATAACCCTGCAGCATTAAAATAAATAGATAGTCTTCAATTGTTTCCCTTCTTGTTTGAACATTGTTGCTGCCGATCACTCTTACGTTCGAATTTTTCCCCTCAAAAAATTGGAGCGCCCTTGCTATCGCATTTTCTTTTCTCTCAAAGGAGGCTGACTCATTTGAAAGTAACTTGAAGCAGTCCTGCAGGGACAACTGTGATACCTCCGCACTCACGTTCTCGGTGATTGTATAAGGAGCTTCATCTGACGCTTCCTCATCAGTCTGATAGTTTTCTTCGCCGGCACCATACAAATTTTCCTCCAGCAGGGAATTTTCAGATTCGTCTGAACTAACTGTGTTGCCAAGTTCGCTTGTCTGATCTTTTTGCGTTATATTTTCAATGGTATCTTCATAAGCAACAAAAATGAAAACAACCGCGGCAATGATGACCATAAGCCCCGCCAGAATAAGCACCGGCATTGTGTAATTTCTGCGCGGACGCTGGCTGGCTGCGGGGGCGGCGGTGTGAGTCTTTTCCCTGAACACGGGAGCCGGTGTTGGCTGTTTACCAGGCTGCTTCTTCGCTTTGTTCTTTGCTTTGGGATCGTTCAACAGCAGCTTCAAAACGTCACCAAATCCTTCCTCTCTATGTCTTTTTTCAAAATCTACCACCTTGTCGCGATTGGCTAAAAGTTCTTTTGTATAGGCTGCCCGACGCTCGCTGTTGGATAAGACATGGTACGCTTCCTGAATTTCCTTATAATACCGTACATGATAAGACTCCTCAGGATAATGCTCTTCTGGCTTATACTCTTCAGAGAGTTGTCTGTATGATTCATCAACTTCTTCTTTTGAAGCGTTTACAGACACATGCAAAATTTTATAATAATCTTTCATGAAAAGTTTTTGTTTCCTTTTGTTCTTGGGACAAGGGCAAAGTTAACATTTAAAAATGCAGATTCTTTTTTTAAAGAACTTCACAGCAAAAAACGTACAAATCTAAAAATAAGCGACAAAATATGATCCTGGTTCTACAGTTAATTTTTGTCAATTGGCTTTAACTCCATTTTCTTCGGAATAGTTATTTTAAATTACGAAAATACAATAATTTATTGGATTATAAACAATTGAAGTGGTAAATTTATTTCTTTTTGCCGCATAAAATTTTTTTTATCGCCTTTGCTCATAAGATCAAAAAAATGCTCAGATTTGTCACCGGATCGTGACTTCTTAAAAAACGATCTTTTAATCAGTTGAGTATATATAAAAAAGTAAGAGAAGTTGAAAAAGTATTCAACACGCTCAATCAGCACATTGGTGTTTTTCAAAAGGAAAGTAATTTAAGCTGTCTCGCTTCGTGTGGGAAGTGTTGTTCCAAACCCGATATAGAGGCTTCCGTGCTGGAATTTTTGCCCCTCGCTTACCATCTTTACAAAGAAAAGAAAGCCTTTGAGGTACTTGAAATCTTGCAGAAGCATGATAGCGGATATTGCATTATCCTGCAGCCCTTTCTGGGGCAGGAGGATAGTGGATTCTGCGCAAACTATAAGTATAGAGGATTGATTTGCCGTCTATTTGGCTTTTCTGCACGGCGCGACAAGTATGGCAATAAAAACCTGGTAACCTGCAAAACCATCAAGGAAAATCAGAGCTCTGAATACAACGCGGCGAGCGACAAAATAAGCCGGGGAGAAATGGATGTTCCTATGATGAGCAACTATTCGATGATGCTGAATGCCATTGATTTTCAGTTGGCTTCGCGGTATTACCCCATCAATACTGCCATCAAAATGGCCATCGAAAACGTACTAAGCTATTACAGCTATCGGTCAAAATGGGCCGGATAGATGAAATTGCAATGACACCTCATTTTGCCTACAAAACCTACAAACATTTATCCCACTGCAAAAAATGGAGAAAGAGAGATGTCATCGCTCTGGCCTTTTTTTGGAAACCAGCGATGACATCTCATTTTGTCTGCAATACCTACAAACATTTCATCCTACTGCAAAAAAGGAAGGGGGAGAGATGTAATCGCTCCGGTCGACATCCATTTCAGATAAAACAAAAAAAATCACCTGACATTCGTTGAGCCAGGTGATTTAATTATTCTCGGTTAATCAAAATTTGGCACTTATGCCGATAGGTTTAAGCCACAGCCGCCTTATGCCAGGTTCTCAGCTCGTCAACCGGGCCAAAATGCTGTGTTTTTACAATTTTATTTCTTTTCTTCAGGTAAATTTCTGAAGGCATCACTTTATATGAATTGGTAGAATCTATCATTTTCCTGTAAAAAGTCTCAGCTTCTTTATGTGCGCCTTTTTGGAAGTTGTAAACAGATTCGTTTTTTGTTACTGGTTGTCCTGGTACAACGCCATACATTACAAAGCCTACTTCATAAGAAGGCAAGAATGGAACTACCATTTGTCTGTGAAATTGATTTTTTGCTTTTGTGATAGTTCCTGTGATTGCAGGTACGATGTTAAACAATCTTTTCATATCGGAATTATTTAAATTAACAGTTACAAATCTATTCACTATTGCAGCAATTAAATTTCTAATAACCCGAAAAAAGGCATTATGTATTAAAATTCCAGCTTTCGAAAATTTCTGGAGCCAAATTGTCGGGTGGCTAAAAATGAGGGAGGCCTGGCAAGACGTTATAGTGTCAAAATTAAACTTCTAAGGCATTTTTCCTGGAATTGAGCCTCTTAAGGACTTCGGGTAAGGCAGTATCCCCATATCATTTATTTAGAACAGGCTGGGGCTTGAAGTGCCACGAAGAATACATTTGAAGCGAAAGGAAGAGCTTTCTTATTCCGATGGCGCGTGTAAGATATGCATTGGGGAATAGTTGATTACGGCGCGGTTGCCTGGGATCCATGGCGAAACCTTAGGTGGTTAGCGTTTATCATTCCGCTTTTTCTTAGAAACAAAACCAAAATAAAAAAAAACGCCGATTAACAAGATGATGATTGCTATAATAGTTAAAGACATGATGTATGGGCTTAGGTTTAGTTGATTTTATAATTCTATAAATCTAACCTTCCTGAAAGGTCCTTGTTTAAAAATTTCTACATCTGTAGATGCTCGTAAATCGGTCCAAAAAACTTCCGTGCAAAACAGATGGAAGTATTTTATCGTCATTCCAAAAAATAAGCGAACTTTGCACTTTAAATGAAAATATAACATGCTTGAGATAGGAAAATTTAATGATCTGGAAGTTTTAAGAGAAGTAGATTTTGGATATTATCTACAATCCGACAAAGGTGACATCCTGATTCCCCGCAAGTATGTGCCCGAAGCAACGAAGATTGGTGATATTTTGCATGTGTTTGTTTATACCGATTCTGAGGACAGGTTGATTGCTACTAC
>CAZWQB010000162.1:0-7951 GCA_964636035.1 uncultured Roseivirgaceae bacterium | reverse complement strand
CTTGATTAACAGTTCAAAATTATACTGTTTAGCACTGTTAAAAATCACCACATTTTAGTAAATGTAAGAATCATTAGTTTTGGTGAGGACTGCAAGTTGGTGAAGACGGGATAGAAAGTAACTGAAAACAAGCGACTTGTGCATCATCGCATGTTTTTCATGAAACGGCTTGTAAGCTGCTTTTACTCTTTAAAGCTGGTATTGTGCTGCGTATTTTAAGAGCGTCTCAAGTGCACGTGGGTTTATTTTTCCCGCTTTCAGACGGTTGAATTCTTCTCTGGCCTTAGCAGTTTCATTGGATTCGGCATAAACAATGAGTTTGCCGAAGGGAGGTAGCGTGATCTCATCCGCTTCCATCATAGAAAGAAATTGCTTCTTAGATTGTATGCGCTGAAAAAACGGCAAAATATAGTCGTTGAGATTTTCTTCCATTTCAATGATCATCTCAATGTCGTCGGTATCTTCATCTATGTCGAACCAAAAGTCGCCGAGATTTCTGAGACTGCCTATTCTGGCGCTTGCTGCACAGTCCGGCGCGGTCGGGTACTTGGGAACAGGTTCGTTATGGTAGTTGAAGTAAGCGAGCCAAAATTCGGGAAGAAAAATTCCGATATTAATGGTGTAGTGAATATGGCTTTTTGAGTAGTGTGCACTTTTTTGAATATTAATTAAATGCCCTAACTCTTCAAGCGATAAATAAAAATTATTCCTCTTTTTCTTAAAGCCCAACGGCTTTAATGTTTTTGTGAAAGCCTCTTTTACAATATGATCAAACTTTCTTTCTGCTTCGGTTTTCATGTTGATAGCGTAGGTGGAAATATACTGACATAGTTAGCGCGGTTAAAGAACTAATTCACCGAATGTAGTGCGTGCTGACTTATTGGCTACTGAATTCTGTCCGCTATGTGAGGTTTTCCTCTACTATTTCCGTTCGCTCTCCTTTTTTATTTGTCACACTGATGCCAACTACATCGAAACCCTTTCTTAGTAGTGTCTCCTAAGCTAGTTGATCGGTTTTATATAAAGAATAAAATGTACCCGCTATTATAAATCGGTATCCCCAAAGTGGATGTTGAACAAAAACTTCAGGGATATCCGATTAATCCACAGCTAAAATATTGTTAATAATGGTTTGGGAATAGCCTGCGGATGCATATTCGGCGAACCGAATGCTTTTTCCCAGGTGTAGAAGCTTAAAAAAGTGCTTCTATTTCCCCAATTATTCTTTCTTTCTCTGCGGAAAGCGGCTTTGATGAAGGGCTGGTAATCTGGATTTTTAATTGTTTTTGATCCAAAGCAGTTTTAGCTTCTTTGCTCACCTCCAAATTCACCGAGGTAACATTGTCATAGACAACCGATCTGCCCAATTCGTCTCCTGTTAATTTTTCAAAAATACCAGGAATTGATTCCGCTATCTGCAAAAGATCGAAGCGAGCCGTTTCAGGGCAATTTTCCACATCAGCAGAAAGCGTTATCTTTCCATCGGTAACTTTTGACAGCTTCTCACCACTTTCTTTCACTGCTCGTTTCAGTTCCAAATTCCCAATCGCTTTAGAAGCAGCGGGTATTACATACTGCTTTAGGTAAAGATCGGGTTCCAGTAAGGTAAGTCCGGCGACCGTTCGGGAAGGGATAAAAGTAACTTCGGGTTTATTGTATGAGTCACTCAGTCCGGCAATCATGAGCACATTATGTTTGCCCACTTTTTCTTCCTTCAGGATATGCCCCCTCACAATGCCTCCTTTTTTTAAGATAAGTTCCAGCTTGGGTAGGCTGGAACTATCGTCTGACTTAGCAGCAATTTCTGCAAGCTCAGTAAACCAATCGGCAAAACTTTTGATTGGCAAATTTTTATACGCTTCTAACATTACAGTTGCTTTTCAACGTAGTCTGCAAGTTGAGAATCGGTAAATGCGCTGAAGGTATCGCCTGCAAGCTTTACTTTCAGGTCAAATGTATTGCCGTCAAACTCCATTTTAGCGTCTTCTCTGTTTTCTACGTTGGTGAGCTTAAGGGTTGTCATTTTTTCCTTAAGCGCCTCTTTGCCCAGGTCGTCAGCACATATTTTTTTTACGAATGAAGTCAGATCATCAAATACAATGTCTAGCCTGGAAATGGCATAGGAATCATAGGAAGTAAAGGTGTCCCAGTCAATATCGACATTGAGGTCGTAACCAGCAATTTCCTTAACCTTTGCTTTAAAAGCTGGTAATTTCTCGTTTTGAACTTCCTGTGCTAATCTTTTTTCTGCTAATCCCATAATTTTAAATTTTAATTATTGATGTTTCTTAATTTTAAGCAAAACTATCAGGTTCTATGCTCCCGGAAATCACCTGTTTGGTGTAATCTGAAAAATCACCAAAAATGGTGAATGCTTGATACCGCAATGCCCTGGTACTTCAGGCAGCTATTAGATGATTAAAAACCCCATTCCCTTTTTCAATGGATGGATTTGCTGCTCAAGATATTGTCTGTACATTACTTTAGGATCCAAATCTTCGGGATGGCTTGTAGGATAGATTTCAATGGCCTCGCCGGGATCATTGGGCAAAAGGATATAAAACACTTGCTTTCCCAAATAACTGTCGGAATGGAATACTGAAAAGGATGTATCACCGGGAATTTGTGTAGTGACATATTCATAGGAATGCAATCGCTTTTCAAGCTGCTTCCATTTTTTTTTATATTTGAATATCAGGCTGTCAATCGGATCATCTACTCCAGTTACCCGGATTAGAACTTCATTGTTAGATTTCTTCCCTATCCTTAGGAGGTTAACTTTAATTAGTTTTGTGCCCGTATGTCCCTCGTATTGCTCAACATAATTGCCGATTTCCTGCGCAGAAATATTTGAGGGAGCTAAAATGAGTAGTGAAAAGCAAATGAAAAGAATGTGTTGAATTGACTTCATTAAGAGCTAGTTGAATTTTGAATCAAAATGTTTCAATGCTAAAGACCCATAAAACTTGCAAAACGCCAGCGGTAAAGGCTGCCACTGCAATTTTTCCCTGGACGGGTGCCAGTTTCAGCAGCAGTTCGTTTCCTTTCTGCTTTGATTGCTTGTTTCCGGAGTATACATATTTCGAAATAAGGCTATAGCCAAGAAAGTAGCCCAGCAGCACCTGGAAAACACTGACGATAATATTAAACAAAAGGTAAAAATGAGCATGCGGTATTTGGGGCATCTTTAGGATACCGTAAGTAAAAAGACTAAAAATTCCCCAAAAACAGGCTAATAAACCCAACCATCCTTGCAGATGAACTATTTTATCTAAAATTTTGAGCCCGCCGGATCTTCGGTACAGAAGCAGGGAGGGTATGGCTACTAAGCTCAGGACGATAAGAGTGATTCCCTGCTTCATGGTATGAATTTGAAAGAGGCTTCGGGCAAAATTATAGGTTACCAATGATGGTATGATCTTGTGGAAATTACCATGTATGTAACTTATGTGCTGAAAAACCTTCTATTTATTTTGGTTAAAAGTATTAATTCGATTTTTAGCAAATTTAGACTTTATCATAGCTGAGGCGCATCACTATAAAGGTGTAAAAAACAAAATAACTATAAATGGTGATCAGGAATATAGTTCTATTAACTATCTATGTGTCGAAATTTGTTGAACCCCAAATATCAATGCGAAGGAGTTATTATATTGGTTTTTTATATGCAGTGGCTTTGCTGTTTACTGCGCATTTTGCCAGGGGGCAGGAGGGAGGGGGTTCTTCAGATGCGTATGTAAGGGTCACCAGCCTGATCGCAGATTTTGATAGCCTGTATACCATTGAACCAACGAGAGCAAGAGGCCTGATCAACCAGGCCATGATCACCAGCAAAAACAATAATTTTAGAAAGGAATATGGACACAGCTTTTTGAAGCTGGGAAAGCTGCACTTTAACGTCGGAAGATATGATTCTGCACAATATTGTTTTGATCAGGCGCTTCAGGTGTATTCTAAAATCAACGATCTTCGGGGAATAGCCAATTGCTACAAAGACATGGGCAGTGTGAGTGTGGAAACCGGGAAGCTGGAAGAGGGTCTCGCACATTATACGAAAGGATTGAATCTCGTCAAACAAAATGAGCTTGAGGATATGGAGACATTATTTATAAATAACCTCGGGCTCGTCTATTTGCAACAAGGCCATTTTGATAAAGCACTTGAACATTTTAAAGAAAGTGCCTCTTTGAACGGTAAGGGCTACAATTATGCCATTGCCGTTTACAATATTGGAATCGTAAATCAAAAACAGAGAAAGTTCGAAAAGGCGCTGGATCTCTATCAAAAAAGCCTGAAGGCATGCCAGGATGCTGGAGATGAATATTGCAGTATTACTCCGTTAAGTGGTATGGCGGGCGTGTATCTTGAGCTGGAAGATTATGACAAGGCGCTGGAAGTAAGCGAGAGTATTATAAAGGTGCAGGAACAACTGGGGCTGGAAAAAGATCTGCTGATCAGCTATAATCGCATAGGACTCATCTACAATGAACAAAATATGCATGACCTTGCCCTTGCGTATTTTTACAGGGCACTGGGCATTGCCAGGCATTTGAATTCCGGACTCACCTATTATATTCATGCGAACCTGTCAAACACTCACGAGTATATGGGGCAGTTTGAGGAGGCTTTGAAGCACAATATTTTATTCTATGAATTGAAGGACAGTTTATCATCGGTAGAATATAAAATCAGGACGGAAGAACTGCTCACTCAGTATGAGACGGAAAAGCGGGAAAAGGAAATATCGCTTTTGAGAAAGGATAAGCTCTTGCGGGAGATTGAAATGGAAAATAAGCAGGCCCTTTACACAAAAGAACTGCTAAAAAGAAACCTTGAAGAACAGGAAAATAAATATAAACTACTCCATAAAAACAGACAGATAGGATTTTTAAAGAAAGACAGTGAAATACAGAAAGCAAAAATAGAAAACAAACAAAGTGAATTGGAAAGGCAGACCTTCTTCCGGAATGTAGCAATAGTAAGTGCCATTTTAATCTTTATTCCTACATTTATCCTGATGGTGGTATACCAGCAAAAAGTAAGGAATAAGGAACTCCTGGCTCTAAAAACGGAGGAAGTGAACAAACAAAAATCGCTGGAGTTGTTACGCTCCTTTGAAATTAAAACCATAAAGGCGAATATTGAAGGACAGGAAAAAGAAAAGCAACGACTGGCAAGAGAGCTACACGATGGCGTGGCAGGATCGCTCGCCGCAATAAAGATGCGATTTCAGGCCATGGGGAAGTTGCTGGATGAAAACGACACCTTAAAAAATTTAATGCATAGTGTCGATGAGGTGTATAAGGAAGTGAGGACTATTTCCCATCATCTCACGCCCCCGGGGATGTTGCAATATTCTTTTGTTCAGTTTATTAATAAATATTTAAGCGAAATTTCTGAGTCTGGAAAAATCAACATAGAGTACATCTTTCATGGGGAAAAAGCGCTGAACCAGCTTACAGATGATGTTAAGGTTGAGATTTACCGGATCCTTCAGGAGCTTATCACCAATGTTATCAAGCATTCGAAGGCTGACCTGGTAGAGGTGCAATTGATGCGGCAGTCTGAAGAAGTGAATCTGATTGTAGAAGACCGTGGCAAAGGATTCGATGTCGTGGCCAGATCGGCCGGCTTGGGATTGAATAGCATTAAGTCGAGGGTGGATTCATTAGGCGGCCAATTGAATGTTGATTCGGCGCCGAAACGGGGAACCATTGTAAGTGTGACCATACCGATAGAATAGAAATTAAACCGAGAGATATATTAAAAATGGAAAAAGCTATAAACATTATCATTGCAGATGATCACCAAATGTTTCTGGAAGGTATTTGCTCCCTGTTGAAGAATACGCCCGAAGTAAATGTAGTGGATACAGCACTGAATGGTAATGAAGTAATTCAAAAAATAAAAGCGGCGGCCATTGATATTGTCGTCACCGATATTAACATGCCCGAATTTGATGGCATCGCCTTAAGCAAGTATATCAAGAAAAATCACCCCGGAATCAAGATTTTGATTTTGAGTACCCACAATGATGCTGAAATGATAGGGAAGTGCATTCAAAACGAAGTGGATGGGTACCTCTTGAAAAATGCCGAAAAAGATGAATTGCTGAAAGCTTTAGAGACAATTGCAAGTGGCGAAAAGTACTTTGGCCAGGAGGTGAAGAATGAATACATGAACAATGTGTTTTCGGCGTCTAAAGAAAAGGAAACCATCTTTCAGCTAAGCCGTCGGGAAAAGGAAATTTTGAAATACATCGCCATGGAATATACAACTCAGGAAATTGCAGATACGCTGTTTATAAGCCAAAATACGGTGAATACACATAGGAAAAACATGCTGAGTAAAATCAATGCAAAAAATACTGCTGGCCTGGTAAAATACGCGATGCAACACGGCATATTGAAAGAAGAATAGCCGTTCGTTAACAGGAAACTGATCTTTCTAAACGTTCTTACCAAATACCCTGAATTTCTTTGCCTTATGGTAAAATAACCTCCTTATTTTTAAATATAATCAAATTAAAATCATAGCAAGATAAATCTTACACATGTTAACAAAGCGGTAATCTGGTCAGCGATCTCTATGATTGCACCTGTTACTTTTGCTGCATGGGACAATTAATCAGAGTATTAAAATTCACCTTGCACAGGGTTGCCTGGAAAACCTACAGAAATGAGGTTTTCTTACCGCAGGTAGTAAAAGCAGACAGCTCAATTTTCTTGAAGACCTTCATGGGCAACAGTCCTATGTGGTATAAGGAGCTGATTCTGGTGTTTCTCATCATAAATCCCATACTTTTTTACTTTACGGACGCCACCTTTGTTGCGTGGATCATGTTGACAGAGTTTATCATTACCCTGGCCCTGGCATTACAATGTTATCCCCTCTTACCGGGCGGGCTCATAGCCATACAGGCTGTGTTTATGGGTCTCGTAACCCCGGAAGGCGTTTACAAGGAAGTTGCAGCCAATCTTCAGGTGATCTTACTGCTACTTTTTATGGTGGCGGGCATTCATTTTATGAAAGACCTGCTTTCCTGGATATTTACAAAGATCCTGATCGGCGTTAATTCCAAAACAAAACTGTCCCTCACGTTTTGCTTCCTCGGAGCCATACTTTCTGCCTGGTTGGACGCCCTTACAGTAACCGCCGTTATGATTACCGTGGTGTATACTTTCTATAATTTATATGTGCAGGCAGACTTAAAAGAGCGAGTTCCGGGCGTGGCCAATGATGATGAAAGAAAAGCCTTGGCCAGAGAAGATCTTGACCAATTTGATTCGTTTTTAAGAAACCTGATGATGCATGGTTTGGTAGGTACTGCTATTGGAGGAGTTTGTACCATGGTGGGCGAACCTCAAAATCTGATCATCGCCCAGAAAATGGGATGGTCTTTCAAAGATTTTTTCATGCAAATGCTTCATGTATCCGGTCCTGTTGTGGTATTTGGGTTTGCCACCACCTTTCTTGTGGAGAGATTCAAAATTGCTGGCTATGGCGCAAAATTGCCTGTCAGGGTAAAACTGATACTAGTAAATGCTGCCAGGGAAGCTGAAGGCGAAATGAACTCCGCCAAAAGATATCAGCTTTGGGTACAGGGAATAGCAGCCGTGTGGGTCATTATCGGATTGGCTTTTCATTTGGCCGAAGTAGGACTCATCGGACTTTCTGTAATTATATTTCTGGCCATATTTACCGGTAAAAGCAGCGAGCATGTGATCGGGCAGTCGTTTCAGGAGGCTACGCCGTTTGCATCATTGTTGATTGTGTTTTTTGTGATTGTTGGAATGGTAGAACACACCGGGCTGTTCCAGCCTATTATACAGGCAGCTTTGGCAAGGGAAGGCGACAGTCAGACCTACTTCTTCTTTTTTGCCTCGGGATTGCTTTCAGTCATCAGCGACAACGTTTTTGTTGCCTCCATTTATATACAACAGGCCATTGA
>CAZWQB010000161.1:4065-8056 GCA_964636035.1 uncultured Roseivirgaceae bacterium | reverse complement strand
CCAGCGCATTTACATATGTAAAGATTTTATTTTTTGGCCCTGATCCTGCTCAACTGGGTAGGGGTGATTCCTAAATAAGAAGCAATATGATATTGGGGGATTAGATGCTCCAGGTTGGGATGCTTCTTTTGGAAAATGGTGTAGCGTTCGGAGGCGTCCAGCATCACCAATTCGATTTCCCGAGCCTCTTTGCTTACAAAGAAATGCTCAGCCAAAACACGGGAAAGCCGCTCTACCTTTGGAAAATCGTCGTACAAATTTGTTACTTGCTCATAGTCTGCCATATGTACAACGCAGTCTGTCAGGCATTGAATGTTTATTAAATTTCGTTGCTTCGTTACCAGAGAGGAATAGGCACCCACAAAATTGCCTCCGGTAAAAAATGTTTTATTGTATTCATCGCCGCTGCTATTTCTAAAAAAAGCTCGCATTACGCCTTTGGTAATAAAAGCTATTTTCGTAGCGTACTCACCTTCAATGGCTAAATACGTATTTTTTGCGAGGTAACTTTCGGAAAAGAGCAACGTAAATTTTTCCAGTTCCACTTCTGTAAAATCCACCAACCTGGTCAGATATGCTTTTAGTTCATCCATGTTTTGGAATGCCTCATGAAGACGACGGTTTTCGTGCGTTTGAGGAGGTAATTTTCCGCATCAACTTTAGGGCACAAACGGCAGCCTTAGTTTCCAAATTTAAAGACACCATCAAAATATTCGGCTGTAACTATTTGTGTAGCACCATGTTTTTCGATTAACAGCAAATCATTATCTCCTGTAATCAAATAGTCAGCCTTGGTTTCCTTAACGAGAGCGAGGAGAAAATCATCCTTCGGATCACGACACACTGCTTCTATGCATCTTATTGAGTGTCGGGTTGATAAAATATTTAACAAATTAATAAATTCCTGCACCTTCTCTGCCGGAAAATATTTGTTTAACTTAGGTCTAGCGGATACTTCTTCTATTTCGTCTATTATTTCATCAGAAATAATAATTTCAATTTTTTGGCTGGATATTAATGTTTTTAAAGCGCTTAATTTTTTACCTATCAGAAAACTAATCCAGATGTTCGTATCAATTACAACTCTAAGCCTTCTTCCTTTTGTCATGCTGCGCTTCTCTTACAAGTTCCATCTCTTTATCAATATCAGCCTGTGTCAATTCATCCGTTTTGAAAGCCCTTAAAATTTCAGTTAACTTGGAATCAATTGTTTCCTTCTCAAGCTCTCTTGATAATTTAATTTTCTGTTTCGGAGGAAGCTGCTTTACCAATTCCAGAATTTGGTTAAAAGTAAGCGATATATTAAAGCTTTCGGTTTTCATTACTCTTTAATTTTTTAATAAATATACATCTTTTCGGCTCTACAAGTTACAGTAGTGCTGTGTAATTATAGCGCTTCGGCTGGAGCAACTATACTAAAGGCCAATATACTAAACGATAAAAATTAACACAAACAATCCCCAACACTCTGGCACGTCGTAATGCCCAACTAGAATCAGCCATACTGCCAGCTTATCTCCCTCTAACTTTTCTAATCCTCTAGTGCTTGTATCCCCTGCTCATTCAGTTTTTCAAGGCCCTCTTTCATTGCTTTTATTTGTTCTGGTGCATGCCCCTGCCAAACTGTGATTTCCCCAACTACCTTGAATGGAAATTTTGAACGGTAAGACATTGTGGGATTTCCGGGAAATTTCTTGTCAGTTAAGTTTGGATCGTCTTCAATGAGGCCTGTCGGCTCCACCAAATATATTCTTTCAGGACCGTTTCCTAAAGCGAGTTCAGCACCCCAAATTGCAGCGTCCAGGGTGGCTGTCAGGTAGATATATTTCGCTTTTCTCCCTTTTCCGTAGTTTGTATTCATGCCGGCTTCCACCAGGTCGCCCGGTTTTAGCACCGCTTTTGTTCCGTGGAAATACGTCTGGAGAAATGGTTTTGGCGCTGACGTTATTTTATTTTCATTTTCCTTCATGGCCATTGGTTTTGGAGCGCTTCAATAGTAAAATAATCTGTTGCCGACTCTTGAGCTGAATTCGAGCCATAGTGCCGCAAAAAAACTATGGTACTCGCATTGCGGAAGGTCGCCGCCGCGAGCACCAAACGGCTCGAACCAATGCGTGCGCTTTGCCGCAAATGTCCGCGAAACTTCCGGACAATTTCAAGAGTAACAGAATATTATTATTTTTGATCTTCAAAAGCAATTAGTCAGTCAGAAAATAATAAGTTGAACACGTCAGAGATCAAAAGCATTTATCAGGTCCCTGGGCCCTTGCATTCTAAAAGAAGCCTGCTCGCGAGCCTCCTAATTACCATTCTTGCTGTTGTCTTCATTTTGTTCTCGATAGCACTTTTTGCTATTGCACTTTATTTTCTGATAGCCGGTAGCGATGAGCCATTTGGGTTGTGGCTCTTTCTTTTGGCCATAGCCGCGGTTATGAATGGTGTCTGTATTTATGCCTGGAGGAGGTATAAAAAAACAGCATATACGCAGGTGAGAATTGACGAAAAGGGACTTCATTATTACAATCATTTGAGCGATAAAACAGTCTTACATTTTAAATGGGCCGATCTTCAAAAAAACCCGGACAAAAATGGCTTTGATGTGGTTTTGCATACCACATACGGCTATGTAAACAATGCAAGGGTTAGTGCTGACTGGGTGTTGTGGTGGTTTAAGGAGGGCGATAAAATCAAGTCGCACCAGGAAAACTTCAAAGGCGGGCATGCTTTATATATGATTCGGAATTCAAAGGAGCTTATAGGCAAATACCTGCAAATGCTATCATATCACAGGCCCGATCTGAAAATTGACCCCAGCCTTTTTGCAACTTTTTTCATCGATAAGGAAACATTTGCGTTTGAAAGGAAGGTTTACATAAAAACCTGGGCAGGCGCTATGGTCTTCATTGTGATTGTTTTGGTCTTGATCGATTGTTGGACCAACTACCGCTTTGGTTACACGCTTTTTTTAGACTTGCTGTTTTTCGATTGAGCCAGGAAAGGTCATCTGGCACTGTCTAATTCTCATCAGCAAAGCTTCGCGAAAAAAGTTTTTTTCGTAAATTAGAATTTGATCTGTTTTTTTAACCTAACCTTAACTATACCACCATGCTTTATCTCGTTCTTCTTACAAGTATGTTTTTCAATCTTGGCCAAATCCAGGCAGATGCAAAAAATCTGACCGGCGCCTGGACCACGTCCGCCGCTGATGGCAGTCAGGGATTGCTGATAGTGACTGATGAACATTTTTCAATTACCTACTACAAATCCGATCCTGCTACGTTTCAGTTTACCGGAGGCGGTACATGGGAGCTCCTGAACAATGGCAGTGTAAAGGTACTATGGGAGTTTCATACTCAAAGCAAGGAGCTTGTAGGGCAAAACCAGGAAGTACCTGTAAATATACAGACAGATGTATTAAGTTTTGGGGAGGAAAGGTGGCAAAAGGCGGACAGTGGCACACCGGGGAAACTCAGCGGTGCCTGGCTCATTACGGGAAGAGAGCAGAACGGTGATATGGGCACCATGACCCCAGGAGCCAGAAAAACCATGAAGATATTATCAGGGACTAAGTTTCAATGGATTGCTTACAATAGCGAAACGGGTGAATTTTTCGGAACAGGTGGCGGATCTTATACCACCAAAGATGGAAAGTATACAGAAAAGATTGAGTTTTTCTCCAGAGACAATTCCCGCGTGGGAGCCAGCCTTGAATTTAATTTTGAGCTAAAAGATGGCAGATGGCATCACAGCGGAAAAAGCAGCAAGGGCGACCCAATTTATGAAATCTGGTCAACACGTCAGGAAGTGGGGATTTAGGGATATGCAGTACGCAAAAGATTTAAGATCATAGACAGGAGATATTAGACCTCAGATCAGTAGGCAATGGGTAGAAAAGTAGGCGGTAAGGCGGCAGGCAATAAAAAGCGCTTTCTTAAACTTCTTCAAATCCCCTCATTAACACCCCCTTGTCATCCAGTAAGGAACTTGTTGG
>CAZWQB010000161.1:0-3965 GCA_964636035.1 uncultured Roseivirgaceae bacterium | reverse complement strand
GCCTTTGGCCTAAAAGCTTGCTTTCGATAGGTATTTGAAATAGCATAAACAGCAGGTTTCGTAAAGCTCATCAGTGCTTATTCTAAATCATTCAACGAAATTCCGTACTGCTTAGCAACCTCAAGTTCCCGCTCTTTGTCGCGGATAATTATAGACAGGTCTGCCGCCGCCCATTTATTTTTTCTCGAGGTGGTGGTTTTTCCCAGCACATCAAAGTCGCCGTTAATGTCGGTAAAGCTTTGGACCCATGTCAGCAGAGGTTTGTCATCTACGTTTCCCAAAAACCTGCCCAAAATAGTAGAAACATCCAATAGCAGAGAAGTTACGGCATTTACCTGCGCAGCAGCTTTCACTAGATCACCTAACGACTGACTCACTTTTTTAAAGTCATCGTCAGCCTGCACATTGGCCAGGATTTCACTCACATTTCTCAAATCTCCCTTACTCTTTATGATCGAAACCAAAGTATGAATCTGTGAAGGTGGCTTCACACTGTCCGCTCCCTCCTTCCAATAAAAGATCGAGGCATCTACGGGTAAATTCTCCCTGTCTCCAACCTTTGCAAAAGATTTTAGATTGAGTGCCGGTGCAGCATTGCCTACATCGCTTACTACTATGGACAGCAGGTAAACTTTAGCGTACCCGGGAAAAATCAATACTTTAGGCGTTTTGTTATCAATTATATGCGCCCGTGACATTCGCACTTCAATTCCTGTAATGTTGCCAGAAGTAGGAATCCCTTCCAATGAAGCGTCGCTCTTTTTCAGCTTTTCCCGCGAAAAGTTAAGCTCTTTGATAAATGCATCTTTGTGAAAATTAATAGCCATGGCTGTGTATTTTATTTGACAATGTAGCACGGAAAGATTTTAATTCAATGCTTTTTCACCAAATTTTGTAATCGCCGATACATTTCAAGCCATGCAAAGGTACCTTCACAACCATCCCTCTTGACGCAGTCGACCTATTTTCCTGATTTAGATAAACATTTTTAAAATCTTCGGCTTATATATTATACATTTTTTTACAAATCCTGCCACCGAAAATTCCTAAAAACCATGAAAAAAGAAGAAAGTCCTAACAAAAGCAATCTAAACGAAAAGAACACAGTCAACGAAAATAGCAAAAATGAACAACTTGAAAATTACAGAGAAGATCCCGACGGGCAGTTCATGACCACAGATCAGGGCGTGCGGGTTTCAGACGTTGATAATTCGTTGACTGCAGGTTCCCGGGGACCAACACTGATGGAAGACTTCCTGTTTAGGGAGCGGATGACCCATTTAGACCATGAATCTATTCCTGAACGCGTAGTTCATGCGCGTGGCGCAGGAGCACATGGTTATTTCCAACCATACGAATCGCTGACAGCATACACACGAGCCAAATTTTTGTCAGACCCATCAGTCAAAACCCCGGTGTTTGTGCGCTTTTCTACCGTAGTAGGCTCAAGGGGTTCTGCGGACACAGTTAGGGATGTACGGGGATTTGCCACAAAATTCTATACAGAGGAAGGAAATTATGATTTGGTCGGCAACAACATGGCTCCATTTTTTATTCAGGATGCCATTAAATTTCCGGATCTGGTACATTCAATAAAACCCGAACCCGACCATGAAATGCCACAGGCTACTGCCGCCCATGACAGCTTTTGGGATTTCGCATCCCTGGTTCCGGAAACGGCACACATGATTATGTGGGTAATGTCAGATCGTGCGATCCCCAGAAGCTTTAGAATGATGGAGGGTTTTGGGACGCATACTTTCAGGTTTGTGAACCATGCAGGAAAAGGCAGGTTTGTCAAATTTCATTGGAAACCATTATTGGGAGTACATTCTCTGGTGTGGGATGAAGCGCAAAAACTGGCAGGTAAAGATCCGGATTGGCTCAGAAGAGACCTTTGGGACGCCATAGAAAGTGGACACTATCCGGAATTTGAGTTAGGGGTCCAGATTGTGGAAGAAGAAGATGAACATAAGTTTAATTTTGACCTTTTAGATGCAACCAAAATCATTCCCGAAGAATTGGTACCTGTGAAAAAGATCGGCAAAATGGTCTTAAACAGAAATCCGGATAACTTCTTCGCCGAAACAGAGCAAGTCGCATTTCACCCGGGCAACGTGGTTCCGGGAATAGATTTTACCAATGATCCTTTGCTACAAGGCAGGCTCTTTTCTTATTTAGATACCCAAATCAACAGGTTCAACAGTGCTAACTTTACAGAAGTACCCATTAACCGTCCGGTTTGTCCTGTTCATAACCATCACGGCGCCGGTTTTATGAAACAAACCATTGGGAAAGGAAAAGCCAATTACTTCCCCAACTCTCTCAGCAAAGGATGCCCGATGATGGCCTCTGAAGACGCGGGGGGCTTTGTACATTATGCTGAAAAAATGGACGGTCGCAAGGTGAAGGAACGTAGTGAAAGCTTTAAAGACCATTTTTCGCAGGCAATTTTGTTCTGGAACAGTATGACAAACATAGAACAAAAGCACATGATAGGTGCGCTTCATTATGAGCTCGGAAAAGTAGAGTCGAAGGAAATACGGCAGCGCATGGTGAATGAAATTCTGAACAATATCAGCCATGAGCTCGCTACAAAAGTGGCTGAAGGAATTGGCGTAGATGCTCCTTCATCGCTACTGATGAGCAAAGCAAAAGATACTGTTGATAAAGCCACCAATCCGGTTAAAGAAGCATTATCATCCGGAAAAAGCGTTCAGGACTCGCCTGCCCTAAGTATGGAAAGAGGAGAAAAGCCAAACTTCATTAAGAGCAGGAAAATAGCTATTTTGGCCGACAATGGATTCAATTACGAGGATGTAATGGCGGTAAAACAAGCGCTTACTGAACAAGGTGCAATGGTAAATATTGTGTCGATGTTTAAAGGAACGCTTAAAAGTGTGGAGGGAAAAGAATTGGAAGTAGACAAGAGCCAGGTAACTACCGGATCAGTAATGTTCGACGCAGTATTTATTCCTGGTGGAAAAAAGTGTGCTGAAGCTTTGATCAAACAGGGAGATGCCATCCACTTTATCAACGAGGCATTCAAGCATTGTAAAGCCATTGGTGCATTGAACGAAGGAGTACAGCTTCTAAAAGAATCCAATATCAAAGGTGTGAAGATCTCTGACGGAACCCTTACGAATGAAAGCGGTGTGGTTACACAAGCAAAATGGGAAAACACACAAGATTTTGGAGCGGCATTTATTGAAGCGATTGCAGCTCACAAGCATTGGGATAGGGAAGAAAAAATGATGGTTCCCGCATAAGATCCCGGCCGAAAAGCTGCGATCAGCAACCGCACAAAAAAAGACGCGATTAATGTCGCGTCTTTTTAGTTATATATATCCAGTATAAGTTTTACCCCAGGTATGGTTTTAGTGAGTTACTTCTTGAGCTATGTCTCAACCTTCTGGTGGCTTTTTCCTTGATCTGACGCACTCTTTCTCTGGTCAGGTTGTATTTTTCTCCTATTTCTTCAAGCGTCATAGGATGCTCTCCGTTCAATCCAAAATAATAAGCTATAACATCAGATTCACGTTGTGTCAAAGTCGATAGCGCTCTTTGCACCTCTTTCCTCAATGAATCATTCATCAATTCTGAATCAGGAGTTTGCTCACTGTCATTCTCCAGAACGTCTAGAAGGCCATTTTCCTCACCATTAATAAACGGCGCGTCCATGGAAACGTGTCTCCCGGAAATCTTTAAGTTTGCTGCCACCTCTTCGGTTGAAATCTCCAATACCTCTGCCAGTTCCTCAGGCGATGGCTCTCTTTGAAACTTCTGCTCAAGTTCAGAGAAAGTTTTCGAGATTTTGTTCAACGAGCCTACCCTGTTTAGAGGAAGCCTCACAATTCTTGATTGTTCTGCCAAAGCCTGCATGATAGACTGTCGGATCCACCATACTGCGTAAGATATGAATTTGAAACCTCTTGTCTCATCAAATCTTTTTGCTGCTTTAATCA
>CAZWQB010000160.1:6610-8057 GCA_964636035.1 uncultured Roseivirgaceae bacterium | reverse complement strand
CTGCGCGTGCCCAACAGCCTGTTCTTCCAGCGCAGCGTGCGCCGCTGGCGCAGCGTGGAGGATCGGCGGATCGCGCTGCAGGGCGCCCGCGCCGCCGCGGGCAAGCTCGACATCTGATCCCCGTCGGGTGCGCCGCCGGGCGCCGGTGGGGAACCGGCCCGTCCGCAACGGTTCGTTGCGCGCGGCCGGGCTGCCCCGCCCGCGCGACGCCCCCATGTCATGGGTCATCCCGCCGCAGCAAAGGACATCGCCATGGTTCCGTATCGCCTTGCCATCATCGTCGGCAGCAACCGCCGCGACTCGATCAACCGGAAGCTGGCCGAAGCGATGGCGCGCCTGCTCCCCGACACGTTCGAGGTCGTGTGGCCCCGCATCGACGACCTGCCGATGTACAACCTCGACCTGGAAACCGCGCGGCCCGCGGAGGTCGACCGCTTCACCGCCGAAGTGGCGGCCGCCGACGCCGTGGCCGTGGTGATGCCGGAGCACAACCGCTCGCTGCCGGCCGTGCTGAAGAACGCCATCGACTGGGGCAGCAAGCCGGGCAACGTCTGGCGCGGCAAGCCGGTCTCGATCACCGGGACCACGCCGGGCGCGATCGGCACCGCGGTCGGGCAGCAACACCTGCGGCAGATCCTCGGCATCCTCGGCGGCGTCGTGCAGGGCGGCGAGGCCTATATCCAGTTCAAGCCCGACCTCATCGGCGCCGACGGCGACTTCGGCAGCGCCGACACCCGCGCCTTCATCCAGGCCTATGTCGACGGCTTCGTCGACCTGGTCACCCGGCTCGTGCCGCGCGCGGAGGCCACCGCGAAGGCATAGACTGCAGGCAGTCCCCGAGGAGGCCCCCGCCATGACCACGTTCAAGCGCAGCTTCGTGCTGGCCGCCCTCGCCCTGGCCTCGGCCTGCTCGCCGCAGGCCCGCGCCACGCTGAAGCCCGGCGACCTCGCTCCCGACTTCAAGGCGCCGGCCTGGCTTGCCGGCGAGGCCTTCGAGTATTCGCTCTCCGGCGCGCTGCGCGACGGGCCGGTGGTGCTGTACTTCTTCCCCGCGGCCAACACGCCGGGCTGCAACATCGAGGCCTCGCTGTTCTCGCAGGCCATCGACGACTTCAAGGCCCGCGGCGCGTCGGTGATCGGCGTGACCGCCGGCAACACCGACCAGCTCCGCGCGTTCTCGGCCGACAAGGCGACCTGTTCGGGCAAGTTCCCGGTGGCCGCCGACGAGGGCGCGAAGATCGCCGCGGACTATTCGGCGGCCCTGGAACGCAAGCCGGACATGTCCAGCCGCACGTCCTACCTGATCGGCCGCGATGGCCGGATCCTGGCCGTGCATTCCGACATGAACCCGGCGCGGCACGTGCGGCAGATGCTGGATGCGCTGCCGGACCAGCCTGCGGACGCAGCGGATGCCGGCGACCGGTCACGCTGAGCGCTCCCGCGCCCG
>CAZWQB010000160.1:0-6510 GCA_964636035.1 uncultured Roseivirgaceae bacterium | reverse complement strand
CCCTGCGAACACTTTGTTAATGTGCGATTGGTAAAATAGGCGCACGACGCCGCCGCATGGCAGCGCGTCCGGCCAGGCAGACCCCAGCTGCGCCCGCACCGCCCAGCACGGGACCCACGTCCCGCCCTTGCCCCGCCACCCTCCGCAGGCCCGCCGACGCACTCGCGCCGGGCCACCACGACAGGAGTCGAGATGTCCAGCAGCAGCACCCAGAAGCAGACCCCCGCCACTCCCGCCGCGCGCAGCCGTACTTCGCCGCCGCTGCGCCGCACCTCCACCAGCAAGGCCAGTTCGGCGGCCCACCTGACCAGCCAGCGCATCGCCGCCGACCTCGCCAGCTTCAAGAAGTCCGGCGGGCGCATCGAGGTGCTGGGCAACACGCCGCTGCGCCCGTATACCTCGCGCACCAGCAGCCGCAAGGCCGCCCCTGCGGCGACCGCCGCTGCAGCCCCGGCCCCGGCCACCGCGGCCAAGGGCAAGAAGTAGTTTCCGCCGGGGCCCTGGCCCCGGCCCGTGTACGGGATGACCTGGACGGCGCGCATCTGCGCGCCGTCCGCGTTTCAGGTGCCCGACCCCATTCCCGGCAGCCCGTCGGCCGGCGGCGCATCGATGCTGGCGAGCGGCCCGGCCTCCTCCGCCACCACGTCGCGTCCCGAGGTGCTGCCGCAGGCCGCGCCGATGAAGACCACGTCGGTCGAGGAGTTGAGTGCGGTCTCCGCCGAATCCTGCACCACGCCGACGATGAAGCCGATGGCCACCACCTGCATCGCGATGTCGTCGCTGATCCCGAACAGGCCACAGGCCAGCGGCACCAGCAGCAGTGACCCACCCGGGACCCCCGAGGCCCCGCAGGCGCCGACCGCCGCCACGACGCTCAGCAGCAGCGCGGTGGGCAGGTCCACCTGGATTCCCAGGGTATGCACCGCGGCCAGGGTCAACACCGAGATGGTGATGGCGGCCCCGGCCATGTTGATGGTCGCGCCCAGTGGCACCGCGACCGCGGAGGTTTCGCGGTGCAGGCCAAGTTTGCGGCACAGCTCCAGGTTCACCGGGATGTTGGCCGCCGACGAACGGGTGAAGAATGCGGTGATGCCGCTCTCGCGCAGGCAGCGCAGCACCAGGGGATAGGGGTTGCGCCGCGTCATCGCGAACACGATCAGCGGGTTGACCACCAGTGCCACGCACAGCATCGATCCCAGCAGCACCGCCAGCAGGCGCGCATAGTCGAGCAGCGCGCCCAGCCCGGCTTCGGCCAGCATCGAGGCCACGATGCCGAACACGCCCAGCGGCGCCAGGCGGATCACCATGCGCACCACCCAGGTGATGGCCTCCGACAGGTCGCCCAGCACGCGCCGCGTACTTTCGCCCGCGCGCCGCAGCGCGAAGCCCAGCGCCAGGCCCCAGGCCAGCAGCCCGATGTAGTTCGCCCCGGCCAGGGCGCGCACCGGGTTGTCGAAGGCCTGCAGGACCAGGGTGCGCAACACTTCGCCGATGCCGCCAGGGGCGCTCAGTGCGACCTCGGCGGGCACGTCCAGCGTCAACGCGGTCGGGAACAGGAAGCTCGCCGTCACGCCCACCAGGGCCGCCAACACCGTCCCTGCCAGGTACAGGCCCAGGATCGGCCGCAGGCGGGTATCCACTCCGGACTGGTGGCCGGCAATCGACGCCGTGACGAGCACCAGCACCAGCACCGGCGCCACCGCCTTCAGCGCCGAAATGAAGACCGTGCCCAGCAGCCCCGCCGCGGCGGCCGCCCCCGGCGACACCAGGGCCAGCAACACGCCCGCCAGCAGGCCGATCACGATCTGCGTGACCAGGCTCGGCCTGCGCAGGAAAGGGGGAAGCAGGGACATGCGGCGACGCTCCGGGGACTGCAGCCCGCCATGATATGGCCTGCTGACCCAGGTCAAGGCACCGGCCGCCGCGCCCCGGGACAGTGGACCATCCCGAGCAATGGAGCGAAGCCATGGGCGATGCCATTCCCCTGCAGCTGGCAGGCCAGCCCGACATCGAGGTCGACGGCGCCCTGGTCGCGCGCGGGCTTGGCCTGGACGTTGACGCCTTCCGCGAACTCATGTCCGCCGGCGGCATCCGCGTGCTTTGCGAGCGCGGCACCGGCAGCGACGCCGGGCTGTACCGCGCGACCTTCTACCATGGCGCCGAGCGATTCCGGCTCGTAGTGGACGGCTCGGGCTCGCCGG
This sequence comes from uncultured Roseivirgaceae bacterium, assembly GCA_964636035.1. GTDB lineage: Bacteria > Bacteroidota > Bacteroidia > Cytophagales > Cyclobacteriaceae > CAMPJM01. The sequence continues at coordinate 4,309 of CAZWQB010000160.1, read as the reverse complement.
TGGAGCACGCGACGGCGCCAGACCCTCGCTGAGATCCCGAAGCCGGGGTCTTTGCGAAGCCGGGGCCTTCGCCGAGACGGCGCCCTCCCGGAACCGGCGCCTTCACGTTGCCCGAAGGCCCGCCCGGGCGATCATTGCGCGGTATTCCCATCACCGAGGTGTACTGATGAAGCTCCATGCAAGCCTTCTTGCCGCCGCCTGCGCCCTTGCGCTGTCCGCCTGTGGCGGCGAGTCCAGGGATGCCGCGGACACCGCGGCGACCCCGACGCCGACCACCACCAGCGCCGCGGATGGCTCGACCGGCGCTGCCACGTCGCCTGCCACCGACACCACCGCTGGCCAGATGCCGGGCGACGCCTCGACCACGGCCGCCGGCGACATGGGCGGTACGGCGGGCACGACCGGTGCCACCACCGATGCCGGCACGGCCGCGCCGTCCGACGCGGCGACCGCCGACACAGGCAGCCAGGCCGCCGCGGGCGCGGGTGGTTGCAGCATCGATATGGAAGGCAACGACCGCATGCAGTTCAATGTGAACTCCATCGTGGTGCCGTCCAGCTGCACCCAGTTCACCATCAACCTGACCCATACCGGCCAGCTGCCGGAGGCCGCGATGGGCCACAACGTGGTGATCACTTCCACGTCCAACATGGCCGCCGTGTCCGCCGACGGCATCGCCGCGGGCGCCTCGGCCGGTTACGTCAAGTCCGGGGACGACCGCATCATCGCCGCGACCGAGATGATCGGCGGTGGCGAGTCGACCTCCGTCACCTTCGATGTCTCGAAGATCAAGGACGGCGGGCCGTACCAGTTCTTCTGCAGCTTCCCCGGCCACGCCGCGCTCATGAAGGGCACCATCAGCGTCGGCTGAGCCTGGCGCCGCGACACGGCAACACATCCGCCCGCGCCGGCCCATGGTCGACGCGGGCGGTTTCGTTCCAGGGCCGGGCCGCCCAAGGCGACCTCGGCATGCGCATCGCACCGGTCCGTGCCTGGCCGCATCCGCCGGGCGCGCGCGTTGGCACTTGACCCCACCAGGAGACGCGCAATGCCCTACTACACCGGATTGATCGCCGCAGTCCCCTCCGCGCGCCGGCAGGAGTACGTGGACCATGCCACCGCCGCGTGGCAGGTCTTCCAGCGCCACGGTGCCCTGCGCATGGTCGAGACCTGGGGCGTGGACGTGCCCCACGGCAAGCTCACCGATTTCCACCGGGCCGTGGACGCCACCCCGGACGAGTCCGTGGTGTTTTCCTGGATCGCCTGGCCCGACCGCGCCGCCTCGGATTCGGCCTGGGAGCGCATGGAGCAGGACGAGGCCATGGCTGCGCTGCCGGACATGCCCTTCGACGGCAGCCGCATGGTCTACGGCGGCTTCAGGCCGGTGTTCTCCGAGGGCGAATCCGCCGCCGGCGGGTACTACCAGGGCTTCGCGCTCGCCGTCCCCGAGGCCAACGAGAGGCCTTACGTCGAGATGGCCGCGCAGGGCTGGGAGATGTTCCGCAAGCACGGTGCGCTGGGCATGGTCGAAGCCTGGGGCGAGGACGTGCCGCGCGGAAAGCGCACCGACTTCTACCGGGCCGCGCAGGCCGTCGAGGGCGAGGTGCCGGTCTTCAGCTGGGTGGCCTGGCCCGACCGCGCCACCTGCGACGCGGCCTCGCGCGTCATGGAGTCGGAGATGCAGGAGGCCGGCATGCCCGACATGCCCTTCGATGGCCGGCGCATGATGTGGGGCGGCTTCGAGCCGGTCTTCGACTCCAGCGCCGGGTCCTGAACCCGCGCGCCGCCGGTCAGTACAGTGGCGGCGACGCGGGATCCGCGGCCGCCATGTAGAAATCGTGCAGGTATTTCTCGCCCTTGTCGGCGAGCACGGTGACGACCGTGCGCAACTCCGGATGGAGCTCGCGGATCCGGCGCGCGGCGATCAGGTGCGCGCCCGAGCTGGGCCCGCAGAGCAGGCCACGGGTGCGGGCCAGCTTGCGCATCTCGGCCACGGCATCGGCGCTGGAGACGCTGAGGAAGTCGCTGACCTGGTCGCGGTGGCGGGCGAAGATGCCGGGCACGAAACCGTCGGAAATGCCCTCGATGCCGTGCAGGTCGACCTCGCCGCAGAGCAGCGTGCGTGACTCGGACGGCTCCATCGCGAACAGGCGCACGCCCGGGTTCACCGCGCGGAACGCCTGCCCGACACCGATCAGCGTGCCGCCGGTGCCGACGCCGTGGACGAAGGCATCGGGCACCCGGCCATCGGGCAGCTGCGACAGGATCTCGGGGCCGAACTTCTCCCGGTTCTCCTGCACGTTCCACTCGGATTCGAACTGGCCGGGGAAGAAGAAGCCCGGGCGGCTGCCGAGTTCGCGCGCGCGCTCCAGCGCCTCGTTGACATGGAAATCGCCGGTCAGCAGCACCTGGGCCCCAAACGCACGCGAGATCGCCACGCGCTCGCTGGACAGGCCCTCCGGCATGACCACGATCATCCGGTAGCCCTTGACCGCGGCCACCATCGCGAAGGCGTTGCCGGTATTGCCGCTGGTGGCCTCGACGATGGTGTCGCCGGGCTGGATCAGGCCCTCGCGCTCGGCGCGTTCGATGATCCAGGTGGCGATGCGCGCCTTGATCGAACCCGACGGATTGAGGAACTCGCACTTGGCGAAAATGCCGTCCTCGAGCTCGAGCATCGGCGTGTCGTGCACGGCGTCGAGGATGCTGTTGGAGACCTGCGTATATCGGACCGGCATGGTTCGGCTCCTTCGATGGGTTGCCCGTTACAGCATGCGCTGGAGGACGCCATCCTTCTTGATGAAGTGGTGGACCAGCGCCATCACCGCATGGCCGGCCACCATGGCCAGCAGCAGCCAGGCGAGCGGCGAATGGACCACGCCGCCGAAGCTGGCCAGCCACGGGATCTCAGCACCCTGCGGCACCAGTTCCATGCCGAAGACGGTCAGGCCATAACCGTTGCCGAGCATGATGCTGATGCCGCTCACCGGCATCAAAACCAGCGCCGCATACAGCGCGACGTGGCCGGCCTTGGCGACGAAGCCGAGCATCTGCGGTGGCGGCGCCGGCGGGCGGTTGCCATGGTTGCGCAGCGCCCAGGCGACGCGCACCAGCATCAGCAGCAGGATCAGGACGCCGATGGAGATGTGCCAGGGCACCAGGGTCTGGCCGACCCAATGTTCGCCGTCGTCGATGCGGTCGAAGATCTTCAGCGCCTGCCAGGCAACCAGCAGGGCCACGCCCCAGTGCAGCAGGCGCGAGATGGTTCCGTAGCGTTCCCTGGTGTCACGGCTCATGGACTCTCCTTGGCAGGCTGGCGGGCCGGAACGGCGCAGGGCCCACCATACCGCCGTTCCGCGACGATCAGGCCGACGCCCGGTCGAGCGCGGCCAGTGCGGAATCGGGCAACACCAGGTCGGCGGCGGCCATGATGTCGTCCAGCTGCTCCAGGCTTGTGGCGCTGGCGATCGGCGTGACGTTCGGCCGCGCCATCAGCCAGGCCAAGGAGACCTGCGCCGGCGTTGCGCCGATGTCGGAAGACACCTGGCGCAAGGCGTCGAGCAGCTTCATTCCGCGCTCGTCGAAAAAGCCCTCTAGCATCGCCGCGCGCGCCGTGCCCGCGAGATCGTCCCGGCTGCGGTACTTTCCGGTGAGGAAGCCGCTGGCGAGCGAGAAATAGCTCACCACGCCCAGTCCGTGCTCTTCGGCCAGGCCGGCGAGCGCGTCCTCGTAGCCGGCGCGGTCGTAGAGGTTGTAGCCGGGCTGCATCAGCTCGTAGCGGGCCAGGCCCTTGTCGGCCGAAATCGCCAGCGCCTCGCGCAGGCGCTCGGCGGAATAGTTGGAAGCGCCGATGGCGTGGACCTTGCCGGCATCGACCAGCCTGGAAAACGCGCCGAGGGTCTCCTCCAGCGGCACGCCGTCGTCATCGATGTGGGCGAAGTAGACATCGAGGTAATCGGTCCGCAGGCGTCGCAGGGAGTCGTCGACGGCGGCGGCGATATTGTCCGCGGCCAGGCCCTTGCGCGCCGCGAGGCTGCCGACCTTGGTCATCAGCACGACGTCGTCGCGGCGGCCGCGCTTCGCGAGCCAGTTGCCGATGACGGTCTCGGACTCGCCACCCGACAGGCCCGGTGCCCAGGCGGAATAGGAGTCGGCGGTGTCGATGGCATTGAAGCCGCGCCCGATGAAGCGGTCGAGCAGCGCGAACGACGTGGCCTCGTCGGCGGTCCAGCCGAAGACGTTGCCGCCGAACACGAGGGGTGCGACTTCAGGGCCGCCGCGGCCGAGCTTGCGCTTTTGCATGATCATT
>CAZWQB010000159.1:2202-8107 GCA_964636035.1 uncultured Roseivirgaceae bacterium | reverse complement strand
CATTCCGTGATTTATATTGCGATGATTGCCTATTAATTCACAGCCATTTTATATCTTTAATCCATGTCTATTCTGATTAAAAACATCAAAGGGCTGGTTCAGGTGGGCGAGGATTTTCCCTTAAAAAAGTCAGGTCTGGAAATGGCGAAGCTCCCTGTGCTGGACAATGCCTACCTGTTTATTCGTGACGGAATTATTGAAGATTACGGTGCGATGGCAGCAATCCCTGATTACAAAGCCCAAGAAATACTGGATGCCAGTGGTAGATTTGTTTTTCCCTCTTTTGTAGATTCTCACAGTCATATCGTATTCGCGGGTAGCAGGGAAAGTGAGTTTGTTGATAAAATCAAAGGGGTATCGTATCAGGAAATTGCACGAAAAGGAGGGGGGATATTGAACTCAGCGAAGTTGCTTGGCAGTACCTCCGAGGATGAATTGTTCCTTCAATCAATGGAACGGGTCAGAGAGGTAATTAAAAAAGGCACGGGAGCATTGGAAATAAAGAGTGGTTATGGTTTGACAGTCGAGGATGAGATCAAAATGCTGAGGGTTGTGCGAAGAATAGGCGAAGAGACTGATTTAACAGTAAAGGCGACTTTTTTAGGCGCTCATGCCGTCCCTAAATATGCTGCAGACAAAGCTGCATACATTGATCTCGTTATAAATGAAATGATTCCTGCAATAGCGCGTGAGAATTTAGCAGATTATTGTGACGTATTTTGTGAACAGGGTTTTTTCACCGAAGATGAGACGGTTGCCATTCTGGAAGCCGGACAGCAGTTTGGCCTGAAATCCAAAGTCCATGCCAACCAATTGAGTTTATCCGGAGGCGTGCAGGCGGGGGTGCGGGTAAATGCGGTTAGCGTAGATCACCTTGAAACCATAGGAGAGGAAGAGATTGAACTCTTAAAATCTGCATCGACAATTTCGACACTGCTTCCAGGCGCGGCCTTTTTCCTCAGAATGCACTATCCTCCGGCCAGGAAAATGTTGGAAGCCGGACTGCCCCTGGCCTTGGCCAGTGACTATAACCCGGGAAGTGCACCGTCTGGAAATATGTCGCTCGTCTTATCGCTTGCATGTATACAAATGAAAATGACGCCGGAAGAAGCCATCAATGCAGCCACAATTAACAGCGCCTTTGCGATGGACGTCTCTGACCAGGTGGGATCGATTAGCAGAGGAAAGTTTGGCAACGTGTTCATTACAAAGCCAATTCCTTCGTATACTTTCTTACCCTATGCTTTTGGTTCGGATTTAATAGAGACGGTGATTCTGAAGGGAAAAATTCAAAATGAGCAAGCAAAGTAGCTCAATCACTTTGGACATTTATAAAGCTTTTGAAGCAATCGTTGACCGCAAGAAATATTTCATATTCATTGGCTTCTAAAATAAATTCATCTTTAATTTTACAAAAAAGCAAAAACTCGTTCAAAATATCGCCATCTAATCCGGTGATTCTGCTTACGACCTCAGGATTATACTTCTTGTAAATTTCCTGCTGCCGCGGTAATAAGATTTTTTCATTTGCCAGTCTTTTTTCTTCGCTTTTGCGCCGGAATAAGTTTACCAGAGAAGTAATGCATCCCTCGCAGGTTAACCCCATATCCATGACGTACAGTTTTGTGGTGGCAGGTTCAGGAGTTCCATAAAAAGCCCCGGGAATGAGTATTTCCTTTTTGGCATCCTCTATTTTTAGGTTGAGGATCTCTTTCTTAAAATCGGATTCACTTTTAAAGGCAAAAATAGAAACAGGCGAAAGTTCAAGCGTGGAGGGGTTGAGAACTATTGTCAGAGCGTAGCTGTCTGCTGTGATTTCTGCATTCGATAAGGTGAAGAAATAATCCTCGTATCCAACAGCAGTGAAAATCAGCGTATCCTCTGGATTTACCGGGATTAAAAATTCCCCCGTCAGATCGCTTATCGTCCCCTTTCCCGTATGAATATTGCGGATATGTACATAAGGAACTCCTTCCGCATCGTCTTCATTGACAATCGTCCCGAAAATTCGGATTTCTGAGGAGGCCTTATTCTGCGATTTCAGTTGAGCATAGCAGTCTGTAATGCATGTTAAGCAAATAAGAATTAAGACAAATGGCCGCAGGATACTCATTGACAAGTCTTTAAAAATTATGTCAGCTCCATTTGGGATCCTCGCGAGCATTTCGGAGCTTAATTTTTCTCCCCTTGAAATTCTTTGAAGCAGGCATTCACAGCAAGGATGATTTCATAATCGTTGGCTTTTAGAATGTAGTCTTCCGGAATCTTGCAAAAAAGCATGAACTGGTTTAGTTCCTCGTCCTTCAAACCTGTAATTTCCTCCACAATTTCGATATTGTACTTTTCATGGAGACTTTTTTGTCTCGGCGCCTCCTTTAGAACCTTCTCATATTTACGCAGCTCTTTGGCTTCTTTGCTGAATGCATTTGCAATAGAAGTAATGGGACTGCCCAGAGAAAAGCCCGCATTTAGGTCTTTTGGAGATGCTGGTCCCTCGTAGGATCCGGGAATGACAATTTTAGAGTTAGCAGGATCAGGAAGCTGCATGTTTAAAATTTCCTGTTTGAAAGCCGCTTCATCTTTGAAGGCATAAATATTTACTGGAGCCAATTCGTAGGATGATTGATCTAGAAGGATTCTGATGTAGTAATCTTTGGAATCAATTTCATTTTCTACCAGCGTTAACGAATATTTTTCAAACCCCACCGCAGAAAATATCAAAGTATCCTTCATGTCGAGATTGATATTGAACCTGCCATTGAGATCGCTGGTTGTACCTTCATTTGTATTTTTGTTAATAATGTGGACGTAGGGAACAACTTCTCCATCTTCCTTATTCAGGATTTCACCACTGAGGTTAATAGGGGTATCCGCTTTATCATGCACGCTGTCGATTGACTGGCTAAATGTTGAGAGGCTGATAAGTATGAACGAGAGGAAGAAACAGAACTTTTTCACAACCGGTTAATGTATTTTAAGATGCTTAGTAATATATATAAATATAAATTAATTTTTGAACCAAAGGTTTAAAAATTGGTTTTTAATGGTCGGCTTTTTTCAAGAATCGTAATGATCTGAACATTACCTATGCCGATCTGCAATTTCTTGCATTTAAAGCTGTCAATTATTGATCCAAAAAGGGGATAATCATGAGGAAACAGACGGTTTCCGGAAGAGATTCAGGGATATTTAAAGCCATTTTAGTTCGGTAGCAGCAGTGATCGACGACTGGAATTTTTCCATTCCGGATGAAAGTAATATCTTGCCGTATCAGTGGTCAATAATGAACCGATTTTATATAATTTTCGCTACTTTTGTTAAAATTTAAGTAAAAGATATGTTTGATAATTTAAGTTATAAATTAGATAAAGCTTTTAAAACGCTCAAAGGGCAGGGAAGTATATCTGAGGTTAACGTAGCCGCCACCGTAAAGGAAATAAGAAGGGCACTGATAGATGCAGACGTAAACTACAAAGTAGCGAAACAGGTCACTGATACGATTAAGGAGGAAGCACTTGGAAGAGAGGTTTTGGCTGCTGTATCTCCGGGACAATTACTGGTAAAGATCACCAATGAGGAGCTGACAAAGCTGATGGGCGGTACGAAGGCGGATATCAACGTCAAAGGAGACCCTGCTATTATTTTAATTGCGGGCTTACAGGGTTCTGGGAAAACCACCTTTTCAGGAAAGCTGGCCAGTTACCTGAAAAAGCAGGGCAAAAGTGTGTTGTTAACAGCCTGTGACATTTACAGACCGGCTGCCATTGATCAATTAAAGGTTCTGGGAGAGCAAATAGGAGTAGAGGTGTATGCAGAGCCTGAAAATAAAGATGCTGTTCAAATAGCCAACAACGCCCTGAAATTTGCAAAGGACAACAGTAAGAAAATAGTAATTATAGATACTGCGGGAAGGCTTGCTGTAGATGAGCAAATGATGAAGGAGATAGCTGCCCTGAAAAAGGCGATGAATCCTTCGGAAACCTTGTTCGTAGTTGACTCCATGACCGGGCAGGACGCCGTGAATACCGCAAAAGCGTTTAACGAGCAGTTAAATTTTGACGGCGTTGTATTGACCAAATTAGATGGAGATACAAGAGGAGGTGCCGCCTTGTCCATTCGGACGGTTGTAGAAAAACCCATTAAATTTATCAGTGCAGGCGAGAAAATGGAAAACATAGATGTTTTCCATCCTGATCGAATGGCGCAAAGAATTTTGGGTATGGGTGACGTGGTTTCATTGGTGGAGAGAGCGCAGCAGACTTTTGACGAGGAGGAAGCCAGAAGAATCAATAAGAAAATTCGTAAGAACCAGTTCAATTTCGATGATTTTCTTTCTCAGCTTGAGCAGATAAAGAAAATGGGAAATATCAAGGACCTGATAGGCATGCTTCCGGGCATGGGTAAAGCATTGAAAGACATTGATCTGGATGATGATTCCTTTAAACCCATCGAGGCCATCATCAAATCGATGACCCCGGCAGAAAGAAATACGCCGGAAATTATCAATGGAAGCAGGAAAAAGCGCATTGCAGATGGAAGCGGCACTACCGTTCAGGATGTAAACAACCTGATCAAGCAATTTGGCGACATGCGGAAGATGATGAAAACCATGAACAAAATGGGGCCTGGTAAGATGAAGATGCCGAACATGAATATGTTTGGCAGGTAAGAGTAGCGCTTAGTTTGGCAAGAGACTGTATGAAAATGAGCCATTGCTGTTTTTGTCAAAAAGAAGTAAAATAAGGAGGCATTCTGTAAGATGAAGTCTCCTTATTTTTTGTAGCATGCCTTTTACAAAGAGCCACAATTTCTTTTTCCGGTCAATTTCGTGCCAAGCGTTGATTCATGGTCTGCCTGCTCACGCTTGTCGAAACGGCTGCGACTTTTCCACTTTTGCCTACTGCTTATTGCCTATTGCCTATCTAAACACTGCTTTAATAATCAATTCTGCCTTTTTTTACCTTCCAGGCTTCAAAGGCTCTCAGTGCTTCATCCCGCATCATCTGTACCATCGGGATTTTCCTTTCGGCGGGTGGGACTAAAAATTCTGTTTCTATAAATTGATCGTCAAAGCCGGCTTCTGCTGCGTCGGATTTTGTATTGGCATAAAATATTCGATCTGGCCTTGCCCAATAGATCGCGCCCACGCACATGGGGCAAGGTTCACAGCTGGTGTAAATTTCACAGCCGGTTAATTGAAAAGTGCCTAACTTTTTACAAGCCTCTCTAATGGCTACTATCTCTGCATGTGCGGTAGGATCGTTAAGCGACGTAACCTGGTTGTAGCCTCTTGCAATAATCTCTCCTTCCTTCACTACAACGCAGCCAAAAGGTCCTCCTGCGGCGGCTTGTACACCTGCCATGGATTGCGCTATGGCAGCTTCCATAAATTCACTTTTATTTTCCATTATCCTGAAGATATACAATAAAAAAAGCAGTAGCTATTAGCTTTACACTAATACACTACTGCTCCTTACAAATATTGTTTAAAGGTTTATCGGTACATTACCGCATTTACTGCGTCTATGGTTCGCTTTACATTGGGTAATATAACATCAATTAAAGTAGGCGCGTATGGCAGGGGCACGTCCATGTTATTAATCTTGTGAATCGGCGCATCCAGGTAGTCGAAGGCGTATTTTTGCACGTGGTATGTAACTTCAGTTGCGATTGAAGACAAAGGCCACGCTTCTTCCACAATTACCAATCGATTGGTCTTTTTTACCGAATTTACGATAGCATCATAGTCGATAGGGCGCACGGAGCGTAGATCTATTACTTCCACAGAAACGCCATCTTTTTCAAATTCTGCTGCGGCTTCCATGGCCACTTTTAAAATTTTTCCAAAAGAAACAATCGTTACATCGTTCCCTTCTTTCACCACATTGGCTTTTCCAATTGGTAT
>CAZWQB010000159.1:0-2102 GCA_964636035.1 uncultured Roseivirgaceae bacterium | reverse complement strand
GACATCATTTTGGCCGCACCGTTTATGATCTGATCTATTGCAACAAGAGAAAAATTGAATGTCATGAATTCAATGATAGGTCTGAGGCCGTTCATTGCGGCACCAACACCTATACCAGCGAAACCCAGCTCGGCAATGGGGGTATCTATTACCCGCTCCGGACCGAACTTATCCAGCATACCCTGACTCACTTTGTATGCACCATTATATTCAGCTACTTCCTCACCCATCAGGAACACCTTCTCATCGCGTTCCATTTCTTCCACCATAGCCTCGTTCAATGCTTCTCTGAATTGTATTTCTCTCATTATTCCTATGTTATAATTTTGCGTGGTAAAAATAAGGATTCAGCAGTCAATTCACAAAGTTTTAAAGGTTAATCCCTCATGAAAATGCAAAAAAAAACCCTGGCAATCCGCCAGGGTTTTTTCGTATTAACTTAAATTTTTATTTCAAAGTATTTCTGAATTCTTCAGTAGTTGCATATTCAGCAAACTCAAGGTCATTCATTGCATCTTGCTTCAATTCAGGGTTGATTTGAACAGCCTCTCCTAAGTGCTCATATACACCTTCTGAATCCTGTAATCTTGCAGAAGCAATAGCGGCAGCATAGTGTGCCAAAGCAAAATCGCTTTCCATTTCAATTACTTCTTCAAAAGTAGTCAAGGCATTCTGGTAGTCATCGCTCAACAACTGAGAAAGACCTCTGTTGAACAAGTTCTCAACGTTTTCATCAGCATTCGCCAGAGAAGCAATTGCTTCGCTGTAAAGTCCGCTTTGCAACTGCAAAGAGCCGCTTACACCACTGGTTCCGCTTACGATATCATCAGATGGAGATAGCTCAAGAGACTTTTGGTTCATTTCAATTGCCTTAGCTCTGTTGCCTTGCATTAAGTAAGCAACCGCAAGGTTGTTATATACTTCAGCAGATTCCTGCTTGTTCAAAGAGATTTCGAACTGAGTGATGGCTTTTTCAACATTCTCATTTTTTGTGCTCTCATTCGTAGCTTCTCTTGCCATTTGTAAATAAACAGCACCAAGGTTGTTATGAGAAGACCAGCTATCGTTTTTCTTTGTAGCAGCTCTGTAAATTGCTTCTTTTTCCTCTAATGAAGGTGTCATTGAAGCAGCATAGCTCAATTCTTCGTCAGAAAGGGTGTCAGCACTAACCTGTCCTGAAGCAACTTGTCTTGCAAGTACAGCGATTTCTGAATCTGGCTTCTTTTCTTTTACAGTAAGGATTTCTGTTCTTGCTACCCTTAGTTCAGGGTAGATATCGTTAAATACTTGTCTGTAAGTAGATAGTTGTTGTAATCTGTCTTCTTTTTCTTCAAACGAACCCGCACCGTTAACAATGCTTAGGTACTCTTGCTTTTGCGTATCTGTTATGCCATTGTATGCTTGAAGTTTTTCTTTGAACATGGTCCAGTCCTCAACTACAGGCTTGATAACAAAGTCAATAGAATCTGCCATGCCTCTGTAATCATAGTTTCTCATTCTGGCTCTGTAGTAGTTTTCGATTACTTCAGCTCTGTTCTTGGCAAGGTTTTCGTTCACTCTTTCAGGACCTTCAGGAGAGTGAGCACCAGTGATAGTTACTGTTCGGGTTACGTTTTTGTCAGCAATAAATGCATCAAAATTCTCACCTCTGTCACTTCTTTTTTCAGATGATCTTAAAACGGCACTTCCTTGTGGGAAATAAAATGGGATTACAGTTGGAGTTAATTCTTCCTGGTTGTTATACCCGTGATCTGCATAGGCAGAATAGTAAGAAGATTGAGCAAGCGAAGAAGTTGTAATAACTCCTTCAGCAACTTTCATTCTCTCTGTCTCTTTTGATTTACCATTTCCGGTGTCAGTAGCAACGCCTTGTACCATCAAATCACCTCTTTTCATAGCTGGCTCATAAGCGAAAGAAAATTCTTCAGTATGACGTGGTTGTTGGTCGTCACTGTTTGGAAAATCTTCTTTTCTGAAATCAATGCTTCCAAGGTCGATTTCCTGCTCTCCGTAAACGTAAAATGTACGTACTGTATATACTTTGTCGTCCTTCAGCATTTTAACTGGTAGTAAGGCTGACATTTCAAATTTTACGCTATCTC
>CAZWQB010000158.1:0-8156 GCA_964636035.1 uncultured Roseivirgaceae bacterium | reverse complement strand
AGCACGAGGTACATCATCCCAATCATCCTTTGTCTTGGGGTTTCTTTTCCTCCGGCCATATCTTATAATTTAATATTTAAGTTAATAAATTAATTAATTTGACCCTTTCATTGCTGTCAGCATACTTCCATACACCCTGTTCAATGAAGTTAAGTTTCCTGTAAGCTTAGAAAGCTCGCCTTTGAATTGTTCAGTTTCTTTGGATGCTTCGGTCATATTGTCCATAGCAGCAGACATGTTAGCATAGAACTTATTCATAGCTTTCAAGTGGCTGTTTGTATCCTGTAGTTCCATTTCATAAACTGCATTCAGGGCTCCCAGATTTTTAGTCACATTCTGAACCTGAGAATGATATTCTTTAGCATCTTTAGAAGCGTTTGCCATTTCAGACATTGCGCTCACAGTGCTTGCATAAGACTTGTTCATGTCTACCAATGATTTGGAAGCTGCTTTTACATTATTAGCATATTCTTCTGTAGCCAATGAAGCATTTCCTAAAGTAGAAATCTTAGTTGCAGATTCTGACAGGCTTTTCATGCCTCGTCCGAGACTGTCGATTAGCTCAGGACCAATTTTGGCACTTTCCAACATATGGTCTAATTTTTTGGTAACAGAACCATTGTCATCGCTCCCTGGTCTTCTCATAATTCCATGTGCGCCATCATAATCTTCTGCAAGTTCAGGATAAACCTTTGACCAGTCAGGATCATTGTGCCTGGGCTCGAAAGCACTAAAAAAGAATATAACTGCCTCAGTTGTAAGACCTACTACCAGCATCAAATCTGCGCCAGGGTAGTGAAGAATTTTAAACATGGCACCTATAATAACGACTGCGGCACCGATTCCATAAATTTTAGGCATTATCGAGGTATAGAAAAGCTCTTTGAATCCACCTTTATTCTTACTCATTGTTGATAAATTTTTAAGTTAATACGATATTAATTTGACTATTTTTCTTATTGATTGATAAGCTTATTAAAACTCGCTTCCTGCAGAACGACCGAGGTACGTCATTGCACAACGGAATCCAATACTTGCATTGGTAGAATCTTTGAATTCAAAGGTTCTTGTTCCGGTTTCCAGGAAGTAAGCGATATCCTTCCATGATCCGCCTCTTACTACTTTACGAGGTTCGGTTTCATCAAAGAATGTTGGGTTTAGGTCCCACACCAGAGGAACTGAGGCAGGGTTGTAAGCATCTTCTGTCCATTCGGCCACGTTTCCTGACATGTCATAGAGACCGTAGTCATTGGCGAAGTAAGAAGCTACTGGCGCTGTGTAAGCAAACCCATCATCAAAGTAGTTACCTCTTCCGGGCTTAAAGTTGGCCAGCATACAGCCTTTTGAATTCCTGATATAAGGGCCTCCCCATGGATACTTTGCCATGTCACGGCCGCCTCTTGCTGCATACTCCCATTCTGCTTCAGAAGGAAGTCTGAAATTAGGCATCGGGAACAGTCCGTTAGAAGCACGGTACTCATTCAGGTAATCGGTTCTCCATCTGGAGAAATACTGAGCAGCTTCCCAGCTTACTCCTACTACAGGGTAATCATCAAACGCCGGATGCGAATAATAATATACCATTAACGGATCTCCCATGTGATGGGAAAAGTCGCGTACCCAAACAGTAGTATCAGGGTAATACAACTCCATGATTTCATCTTCTCCAACTATTTGCGCAGAGTCCTGAAGGATTGCTTCCATAAACTGGCGATACTCATTGTTGGTGATCTCGGTATCATCCATGTAAAAGCCACCGATGGTAATCTGCTTGTTGAAGTTGATTTGCGTTGCTGCAACATCCTGGTCGGCCTGCCCCATGTGAAAAGTTCCGGCAGGTATTGTTACCATTCCATAAGGAACAGTCATCTCCCATCCTTCTCTTCCCTGAACACCTACAACATTGCCCTGGTCATCAGAACGTCCGCCGCCACCAAAGAGGCCACAACTTTGGAGCGCCAGCGAAACTCCTGATATCAGGAAAAAATTAATGGCACTTTTAGTAGAAAACATTTTATTCATAACACATTAGTTTAACTCTTAAAAATACAAACCGTTCTTAAAGAGGAATTTCAAAATTAAATGATAAGAATATTTATTCAACAGCGAACCTCTTCTAAATCTGTAATCTGTAATGTTTAAGAGATTTTTTAACAAAAAAATTATTCACACACTTTTTAACACTATTACAACACAATTAGACAAAGAAGTTTCCTCTTTGCAAAAAAAATTATTTCAATTAATGACGGAACCGTGGAGTTCTTATTATTTTCTTGCCTCCTGCCGACATAATTGGCAACTCATAGCTCACCATTATCTCATGCGAGGTCGCCATCTTAGCATCCTGGGCTTTAATAATATAGTCGAAAGCATACCCTAACTTCAGGGAATTATCTTTCAGCATGCTAAATCCCAGAAGTGCTATCATGGCATCCCCCTGCCTAAAAGACAAACCACCGTATATTTTATCATTGTAAGTACCTATAACACTAGCTTCTATAGAATAAGTATTAAAGTCAGTTTTTACTAAAACGGAGGGAGTTACAATAAAATTGTAGTTCAATTCATAATGATAACCAGCAGTAAAATAGGAGTGTTCTGCCAGGGCATTTCTGAGTGTATCTGCCCCAAAATCAAATTCAGATTTCAGTATATGATTGAAGCTTATCCCCGCAAAATATTTCTCAGCCTGGTAGTAAAATCCCAATGCCATATCGGGCCTTACCTGCGACTCCTTCCCTTCACCAAACTGAGATTCATAATGTATGTATCTGTATTTCTGAAAGTCTATGGATTGAGAGTAAATGCCTGCACTTATACCAAAACTCAATTTGGAATTCTTTAGCCCCAGGTGGTAAGCGTAAGCCACCTGCGCCTGCAGGTTACTTTGAACTCCCAGTTCATCTCTAATTAACGTAGCGCCAAAGCCGCTTCTGAACTTTAAAATAGGCGTGACAAAAGTAGCGATCTGCGTATTAGGTGCGCCTCCTCCTTCAAGGGTAGGTGTATAACCCGTCCATTGGTTTCTATATAAAGCCGTGAGTTTAGTAACACCTTCTACCCCTGCATACCCAGGGTTATAATACATGGTATTGAACATATACTGACTCAACTGCGCATCTTGTTGGGCATGCACAGCTTGTAAGCCGCTAAAAAATAATCCAATACAAATAAAGGAGTAGTAAATTTTTTTCATCGTAAATCACTTAGAGTATTAAATATAAAGATAAGGAAATTCTGAAATTGTAACTACGGCCAGAATTTCCTTAATGTAATATATATAACGTGATTTTTACCCTAAAATGATTTTTGGAGGAATATTTATAAAGAATTGGCTTTTTTAATGTAGAGCTCCAATGCGCCCGTCATGGAAGGAGCATTGGGTAAAGGGGCTTCAATGTCCAGTATGAGCCCTGCATCCAATGCTGCCTTGGCCGTAGTAGGACCGAATGCTGCAATTCTTGTATTTTTTTGTTGGAAGTCAGGAAAGTTCACAAAAAGAGAATTAATTCCAGAGGGACTATAAAACGCGATTATGTCATAATTTACATCTGCCAGGTCCGAAAGGTCACTGGCTACTGTTTTATATATGATCGCTTCGGTAAAATTGTAACCATTCGTTTCTAAAAATTCAGGAATATCATTCTTTCTGATGTTAGAACAAGGAAAAATATACTTCTCGTTCTTGTGTTTCTTTAGAATTTCAATCAGATCTTCAGCAGTACGTGCACCTGTAAAGATTTTTCTTTTCCTGATTACGATGTACTTCTGAAGGTAATTAGCGGTTTGCTCAGAAATACAGAAATACTTCATATCGGCTGGAATCTCAACTTTACTTTCCTGACAAAGCTTAAAAAAATGATCAACTGCATTACGACTTGTAAAAATCACAGCCGAATGGTTCAAAATATCTATTTTCTGTTGTCTGAATTCTTTTAATGTTACCGGTTCAACCTGAATAAACGGTCTGAAATCAATCTTCAAATTGCATTTTTCTGCAAGTGTAAAATAAGGTGATTTATCGTCGGTAGGTTTAGGCTGGGAAACAAGGATAGTCTTTACTTTTTTTAATCTGTCTTTGGTATTTTTTGTCATAACTCCACTTACTCAGTTTACCAATTATTTAAATTTCTGCCAATTAGAGATTTAGAAAGAACTTTATACTAATAATTAAGGGCAAGATTTCTGTGGTGCAAAGGTAGGAAAATAAATGCATATTTCTATAAGAGGTACTGCTTAATAATTTGAAAAACAGCAACATGGTGGTGAGGAAAACCGACGTAAAAATAATGTAGGGAAAGATGATGCTATCCGGAGTAATAAAGTCCCGAAAGCTAATGGTACTTAAGGAAATAACGATTAACAGCGCAATCATAAAGATCTGGGAAATCCTGATGTAGTCCAAAAAATGATAACTCACAATATCTTTAAAACCCAACAGTGAACTGGAAATATAAATGATGATATATTTCAAGATCATGATTATATAGATGAACAGCCCAATGATGATCCAGCTAAAAAAAGAGGAGGAAAAATCGTCAAAAGCTATCAAATTGAACCGTTGCGGCACGGTGTCTGTTTCGTACCACAGCACTACTACAATAAACGACATCAACAAGCTATACAGAATCAGAAATAGCAGATTGACGCTACTGATGGCTCTGCTGGCAATTAAACTGTCTTCCCGCCATTTAAATGAAAATATTTTCCCCAGGCTAAAAAACTCACTGAAAATCTTGGGATAGGCAACTTTTATCATGGCTATGAAGGCAAGTATTAACAACAGGCCAATGATGTAAAAATTCTTAAAGGGGCTAAACACACGTGCAACTGCTGTAGCTTCATTACTACTTTCGATCTGTAAAATTTCCTTTTCACTCAGCTCCTTAATTACGGAAAATTGAAGTTCATCAATTTCGAGCTCCTTATGGTACACAGAAAGAAACAAGTTTTCCTGACCTGCTCTTCCAAAAGTACCAAATAAGCTGTCGATATCAAGAGAAATGCAACTATCACTTTTCTGAGAAGCTACAATTTTCTGGTCGATAAAAAGGGCAGTACCGGGTTGGCCGCAAACAAATAATCTGTTTCCTGAAAAGTCTTTCCTGGAAAGATGTGTACTGACAATAGGCCCGTTTACAGGCGCGTTGAATGCATGAGGCACAAAACTTTTCTGACTATTGCTATATACCAACAGTGACCTTTTCAGATCTTTTACTACACGGATATCACGCTCCTCCTGCCCTTGGACTGCAAAAGGAAGCAATAAAAAGAACGAGACAACAAGCAGTCGATTGATGATCTTATGCATATGCTCTTTTTCTCCGTTGTAAAAAGCCCAGGAAAACGCCAATGGTCAGCGCAAAAAATGTCGTAATCATCAACAGGTTATTTGTGCCCAGGCTTTTTAAGTAAATGACTACTACCACTATCAATACGTTGAGAGAGACAATAACAAGCAATACCTGGGGCTGAGACAATCCTATGGCCAGTAATTGGTGGTGAATATGATTCTTGTCGGGTGAAAATGGTGATCTGCCCTTAAAAATCCTGATCGCAAAGACTTTCAGCGTATCAAAGACAGGAATGGCTAAAATCGATACTGCAAGCGCCGGAGCAGATGCATCAGCCTTGAGTTCAATAAACTTAATGGCCAAAACCGCAACAATAAAGCCTCCCACTAACGATCCGGTATCTCCCATGAATATCGAGGCTTTGTAGATATTATATCTCAAGAAGCCAAGCACACCTCCTGCAAAGCTAAACGCAACAAAAGCGTAAGGGGAATTCATGCGGAAAAAATAAATTCCGAATATTACCGATGTCAAAAACAAAATACTACCAGCCAGGCCATCCATTCCATCTATCAGGTTGATCGCATTTGTGATACCCACTATTACCAGGAAAGTAAAGGCATAGCTGGTGCCAATATTTAGTTCATAGATGCCAAAGGCTCCCTGGAAGCTGGAAATTCTTATATCAGCCATGAACATAATGATGCCTGTGGCCAGCAGTTGAATAAAAAACTTTTTAAAAACAGACACTGAAATAATATCATCTTTGATGCCTATAAAAAACAACAAGAGACATCCGGCCAGCAAATGCTTAATGCCATCACCCATCCTTCCGAAGATGGTCAGAGCAGACATAAATCCCGCAAATATTGCTAATCCTCCTAGTCTGGGTGTTAGTGAAAGGTGTATGTTCCTGTTATTGGGTTCATCCAAAAGTTTTTTTGAGTGAGAAACATTAATTATAGAAGGAATGGCAAATATTGAGAGCAAAAATGCCCAAAAGAAGGATAATATCAAATCGTACATGGCCTTAACTTATTAAAAACCAATGCAAGATATTAGAATTAATCGTTAAATCCTCATTAAATTATGGTCAAAATCTGGTAATGTACCCAAAATGGATTTTTGAGAAATTTACATTAAATGCCTGAGCAGAAGTCCTACCTAAGGCGTAGACAAAAGAAAAGGTTCCGGCATTTGTAGTGAAAGTCAAACCTGCCCCCAAGCCCCCCGGAAAGTCTTCGAGCTTTTGATCCATATCTGCGTAAACGTAGCCCTGGTCATAGAAAAGGAACATGAATGACTCGTTATCAATCAGGTATTGTGCCTCCACTGTAGCGATGGCAAAATCCGAAACAAAATACTCATTTTCAACAAATCCTCTGATGGATTTGAGCCCCCCCAGCCTGAACAAGTCGTTGTAATAAAGTTGGTCGCTCACCACAGAACCCGCCAAAAGTCTGCTTTTTATTACAAACCTTCGGGAAACAGGCAGGTAATTATTCATCGTGAACTGAAAATTATATTGAACAAGTTGGGTGTCCAGGGAATCTCCTGATGTGCCGGCGCGGCTGTCTCCTTCAACTTTTTTATTACCCACTGAAGCTTCGACTTCAAACGTCAGTCCTTTGGTGGGTAGCCAAAGATTGTCGAGGTTGGTAAATTCATAGCCAAGCCCGTAATAGGCCAGGCTAAAATCTGCCAACTGAGAAAGCCGTGGGTTCGGCGCATCATTGCTAGCGGAATTTGAAATTGTATTTGCGGTTCTTAGATCAGTAAATGCTTCCAGGCTACTATACTTACCCATTAAAACAGAAGCCGCCAGTTCAAAATTTCTGTTGATGAATAAGGTGTCTTCTTTTAGTAAAGAAAAACCTGCCTTGAGATTTAAAGGAGTTCTAAGTAAGTTGGGGTGGTTATATCGTATATCCAGATTTTGGGAATTCACCTGCGTTCTCTGCCAGTTAAAGCTAACTCCTTTTCCTGTACCGAACAGGTTCTGCAACAGCAGGTCAAACTGCCCCGTGATCAATGCCCCGCCCCCTCCTCCTTCATTGGGCATGAGTCCGATTATCCCATCAACCTGATTCGCTTTCACATCTGTGAGCCTGAAATGGGGAGTTCCTTTTTGCAGTTGAAAAGTGACGTAGGGCGCTTCAGCCACCTTGAGGTAAGGAAGCCGCCTCAGTTTAAATAAGGCCTGCTCAACTTTTTTTTCTTCATAAGGCGCTCCGGGTTTGATGCGCAGATAATTACCTATAAAAAATGGTTTTGATTTTGTAGTACCGTCAATTTCGACCGTATCAAAAGTGATAAGTGGGCCACTTTGGTAATTTAGGGCCGCTACAATCATGTTGCCCTGGATAGAAACTGAATCCAGCTGAATTGAAGCGAAGGGATAGCCGTTATTTTCTGCATAAGCTATTACTTGTTTAGTAAGCCTGTTTACTTCTGCGTATCTAAATGGTTTTTCCCGATACAATCTTTCTCTATAACCGATCTTATTCAGAATACCCTCACTTAAATTGCCGGGATCCAGGGAAGCCCATCTAAATTGTTGCCCAACGACTATGTTCACATGTACTTGATTGCCTTCGGCCATTATGGAATCAATCCTTGCCAACAAATAACCATCCTGGTGCAGTGAATTGATTAAATCCGCAAATGGTTTTCTGTCCGGAAGGGTATCAGCTATAGACCGGGGAATAGCATAACCCTCCAGCGTTTTCAGGTCGGAAGCAGCGCCGTTATAAATTACCTCCATTTCCTGCTGTGCAAGCAGTGCTATGGGGGAAACAGCAAGGAACAGCAATAATAAAAGAAAATGGACGGATATTCCCGGCTTCATCAGGTACTTTTAAT
>CAZWQB010000157.1:0-8177 GCA_964636035.1 uncultured Roseivirgaceae bacterium | reverse complement strand
AATCACTCGCCCGAGGAGCGTCTGCTGCAACCTGCGTAGATTTGGCTTTAGCCGAGTCAGGTGCGGATGGGAAAAGGCTGGGCCGGGAACATTTGGTACCTACGGCACCATGTTGTCATATTGTTGATTCTACAAATATTTGACCCCGCTGGGGTCCGTGGCTAAGCGACCGATTTATTGCTACCGATCGGCACAACGGCTGGTCGGGATTTGCAATCACGACCGATTAAGATTTGGTATTTAAAATGAGGGTTTATCGGGTACAGAACGCGGAGGAGGCCAACTACCTACGTCTACCAAGGCCGCCCCTTCTTCGCCTCAGTCATTCCGGCGCCAGGAGGAAGCTTCCCTTTTAATTGGCAGTTGGAAGGTATTGCAAAAAAATCAAACCGAGCAATCTGCTGGTAGCACGCCGGGACGGCTGGGAATATTAGTCACTCGCCCGAGGAGCGTCTGCTGCAACCTGCGTAGATTTGGCTTTAGCCGAGTCAGGTGCGGATGGGAAAAGGCTGGGCCGGGAACATTTGGTACCTACGGCACCATGTTGTCATATTGTTGATTCTACAAATATTTGACCCCGCTGGGGTCCGTGGCTAACCGACCGATCTATTGCTACCGATCGGCACAACGGCTGGTCGGGATTTGCAATCACGACCCAATTAGATTTAGCATTTATAATGCGGGTAGCAGCAAACGCTAAACTGGTTCTGCCGGGGACAGCCTGGAACGGCTTGGAATAATAGTCACTCGCATGAGTCGAGTACTGCGGTGACGGCCTTTGTAGCCCTTCCAGGCAATTGTATCATTGGGAATCCACCGGGATGGCTGTTCTTATATTTTGTTGGCTAATTTAAATCCTGCCTCCAATCTCATACCAGATTTTCTACTGTCTACCATCCGGCGAGCCTGCAGGACTTGAACATGAATAGGAAACCAGGTATATAGCATTACAACCCCAACGGGGTTGAACTTTTGCAGTTCGCCTAAAAACTTATTGCGAATGTATCAACGGAGTGCTGACCGTGCCACACGCCCCGAAATGCTCCGGGACAGGCTCGCGGTGGTGCGCTCGGAAAGGTTTGAGCGTGAGGGCGTTCCAAATTGCCTTTCTTATGAAACGCAATCTGTATTGAGAGCAGATACTCTGCTTTTATGTCTTAGGTCCGTTTCATTTTAGGTTCACTGCCGTTAATTCAGCTATATTTCCACCGTTTCGCCGTGATGCGGAATGTGCACTTTGTGATATCCAGCTTCGATTAATCGTTGCCTGAATGCCTGCTGCGCACCTGTATCGCCATGAACGAGGAAGATGTTTTTTAGCTTATCCTTATCTTGGCAGGAAAGATAGCTTAACATCTCCTTATAATCTGCGTGGGCACTATAAGAATCAATCACCTTGATTTCTGCATTTACCTGATGCTCTTCACCAAATATTCTGACGACTTTTTCGCCAGCGATCAGGCGGCCTCCGAGCGAGCGGGGCGTGCAATAGCCTACAATAAGAATGGTATTGGCTTTTGAGGAGATGTTGTTTTTGAGGTGGTGCTTAATCCTGCCTGCTTCCATCATGCCCGATGAGGAGATGATTACACAGGGTTCGTTTTTGTAGTTAAGCGCCTTTGACTCCTGCGCTTCGCGGATGTAATGCAAATGGCTAAAGCCGAAAGGATCCGGATCGTGCTCCATATAATCCTGCAGATTTTCATTGAAAAGATGTTTATGCTTGCGCATAATATCGGTTGCGTTCACCGAAAGCGGGCTGTCCACATACACCGGAATTTTTGGAATGAGGCCGGTATTCACCAGTCTGTCAAGCGTGTAAACTACCTCCTGTGTACGGCCTAAGCTAAAAGCAGGGATAATCAATTTGCCCTTTTTATGCACGCAGGTATTTAAAACGGCATCCAGCAGGAGCTGCGTGGCATGTTCGGTGTTTGAGTGCAGACGGTCTCCATATGTGGACTCGCAAATAATATAGTCGGCCTGGGGGAAGAATGCCGGCGGGGGAAGTAGTTTATCGTTAGGCCTTCCAATGTCGCCGGTAAAAGAAAGTTTTTTTGTAATGCCATGCTCTTCGATCTCCAGATGCACGGCGGCGCTACCCAATATATGTCCGGCATCGGTAAGCTGGAATCGGATGTGTTCGTCAAGCGAAGTCCATTCAAGATAGGGTACGGTTACAAATTGATTGAGCGCCTGACTGGCATCCTCTTCTGTATATAATGGCTCATACAGAGGCTTCCCGTCTCGTCTTCTACGCTTGTTTACATAGTAAACGTCCTGTTCCTGTATGCGTGCGCTATCGGCCAACATAATTTCGCAAAGATCATATGTTGCAGGTGTACAGTAGATGGGGCCTTTGAATCCCTGCTTTACCAGATAAGGTATGTTGCCGGAATGGTCGATGTGGGCATGGGAGAGAACCAGATAGTCGATTTCAGCAGGATCAAAATCGTAGTTTCGGTTCAGGGTGTTGTTTTCCGAACCTTTGTCCTGAAATAAACCACAATCAAGAAGTATTTTTTTGTTGTTGGCCGTGGTAATAAGGTGCTTGCTCCCGGTAACTGTTCTGGCTGCACCTAAAAATTGAATTTGCATGAATGGCTAATTTAAGCAGAGTTAATCGTATTGTCGCCCTAAATTAGCCAAATTGAAAATGAATAAAGGGTAAAAAATATTATTTTACCTACATGATGCGAAATTCTCTGCTGAAGGAAGAAGGCCGGGGATTATCTGTAGTTTTCCCCGGCTTGCACTGTGGCGCGTGCTTTTAATTAAGTTTCTTCTTAAAACCGGGTTTAAAGAGGTGTGTAAGCCAATACGAGGTGTTTTTCAACCACATCGAGGTTCTGCAGGAATGATTTTAATTTTTGCATTTCAGGATGTGGTATAAAAGCCGCCTTATCGGATCTTGATGCAAACGTTAGCATATAGGTATGTGTGTATTCGTTACTTACATCCTCATCAGAAAAGTTGGAACCTATCTCAACAGACATGATCCCGGGAATCTTTTTTTGTAAGCTCTTAAACTCCTGATTAATTTCTTCGATTTGAAAAGGGTTTACTTTTGGTTTGAATTTAAACGCGACCAAGTGTTTTACCTCCTTTTCCTGCCTTTTTAAAACGGCGGAGGTAACCAGAATGAGTGCGAGTGCCAGTAAAAGCAATGGAGATGAATATTTGTTGATCATGGTAAAATTAAGGTTAATAAAAATTATGTTCTTTACTTTTTAGATCTCTCAAAACTTCTATTTTCCCTTGCCAGGCCGGGACGTACGGAATTTCTGACCATCATCCTCCATGCTTGAGTGGCCAATCGATAGAAATAGTAGCAAGTCAAGTCTCTTTACTTGAAACTGTTTCCAAATAATATTTTATAAATCGGGATAATATAATAATATGTTCGTTATAAAAAAGAACATATAGTATAATTTATTGTGAATACCTTGGATTATTTAGATGATTGTTCTGAGAACATCTGTAATGGAAGCTAGGCTCCAGGGGGGCATTGATTCGATTGCTTTTAATTAGTTGTTGTCGTTTATTTTGCCTGAGCCTGAAATATTGGAGTTTATCGAAAGGTTTCCTTTGTAGTTCACAGAGCCACTTCCTGCAATATCTATTCCAAGTGCGTCGAGTGCGGTTATATCTGCATTGCCAGATCCTGTAATTTCAACTTCGTAGTTATTTACCTTCAAATCGTAAGCGCTTAGTTTTCCTGAACCAGCAATGTGTATCCTGGCTTCTGATGCCTGTCCGGAAAGGGTTAAATTGCCTGAGCCTGCTATGTCCATGTCAAGTTCCTGTGCCTGAACTTCTCCGGTAATTTCGCCCGAACCGGCCACTTCAATGCTAACGAAATCTCCTGCTATGATATCTTCCAGGATAATTTCTCCTGATCCGGATGATCTGATTTCATTTATTGTTTTTAAAGTGACATGGAATTCGAGTTTGCGATGATCACGTATGCAATCTCTAAAGCGGATGTCCCAGGTGCCGTTGTGGGTGCGGGTATCAAGTTGGTTGATGATATTCTGCTGGCCTTCTACAATTATCTTTTGTTCTTCGCCGATAGACAAATAAACGACATCGTTGCCCATGAGGTGTATCCCATTTATTTCGTCGAGGATCAACTCCTGAGTGACTGTTGGACCGTGCCCTTCGATGCAATCCCAGGCATGCTCACAACCTGTAGCAAATAGTAGAGCTGCCAAAGCAAATAGTGTAATTTTCATGTTGTTTGATTTTGTTGAGTTCATGATGTTTTTTTTTAGTTTTAGAAAGGTGTCCTTATCCGGGACAAGCGAGTGCGCATTTACCCTTATTCACCTCCCGTTTCAGTTCTTAAGATTCAATTGCTGTTCCATTTTCAAAAATTTCTTCAAAATCAACAGTTGGAGGCCGACAATGCCCATTGTAGGCCATTTCCAGGCCGAACAATTGTTGAGGATGGTTTTGATTGCTTATTTCAACCTGCCCCTGAGATGTTCGCATATAGTACATAAATTGTTCGATAATGAACAATCAGCCGGCTTGAAGATTTTTAAAAGTTGCGTTTGAGGCGCATTCAGGGCCTTTTCTTCCTTTGGCATGATCCTTACTAATCATCTGGCATCAACAAACATTAAAATCGAGGTCATGAAATATTACTACAGCATTTTTTTAGGACTCTTATTTTTATCTTTTGCCCAGTTTGGCTATGCGCAGACAGATAGCAGCATTTCGGGCCAACTTCAGGATGAAAAAGGTGTGGGCATCAGCTATGCCAACATTGCTTTATTAAAAGCTTCCGATTCTTCACTGGTTACCGGTTCGGTTACAGATGAAGCGGGTAATTTCAAGATAAAATCACCTTCTGCGGGAAGCTTTTTATTAAGAGTAAGTGCGATTGGATTCAAGAATTATGAAACGGCTGCCTTTAACATCTCAGAAGCTGATAACAGCAAGCACTTCGGTAAAATAGTGCTACAGGAAGATGTGCAGCAGTTGGACGAAGTAAAAGTGCAGTCATTGAGACCTACGATTGTCAACGAAGTGGATAAAATGGTAGTGAGCGTTGAAGGTACCGCTCTGGCAGCCGGCAGCTCTGCTTTCGATATATTGGCAAAAGCCCCTGGTGTCTGGATAGATCAGGACGGCAACATACAGCTCAACGGAAAAGGTGGCGTAAAAATAATGTTGGACGGAAGGCCCACCTACCTTTCTACACGGGAATTGCAAAGCATGCTAGAAGGCATGTCTGCTGAAAACATCAAGAACCTGGAGATAATTACCAATCCTTCTGCACGCTACGATGCAGAAGGCGCCTCCGGCATCATCAATATTACGCTCAAAAAGAACGAATTGACGGGGATTAACGGCAGCGTATATGGCGGCTATGAACACCGTACATTGTCTGGTTATTCTTTTGGAGGCAATGTCAATGTAAAGAAAGGAAAGTGGAGTTCCTCTGCCAATCTGGATATGGCCAAAAGGCCGTGGGTAAGGACCAGTACCATGGTAAGGGAGTTCAATGAGCCTGGTGCAAGTACAAGGTTTGACCAGTCAGGCAGAGAAGAAGTAATTCGCTACACGCCTTCCCTGCGCCTGGGGACAGATTTCGATATCAACGAAAAACACAGCGTGGGTATTATGGCAAACCTTTCTTATCATGATGCAGAACATGATTTCAGGACTGATTCTTACCTGAAAAATGGCGCACCGGAAAACAACCTCTTCATTGACGCAGATAATTATACGGCCTATCAGTTTAGTAATGGCACATTTAATTTGCACTATGTGGGCAAGCTGGACACAGCCGGAACAGAGCTTTCTGCCGATTTGGACTATGTCAGGTTGAACAACAAAGGGAGTGCGGACTTTTATAATAACTTTTACACTATAGAAGGAAACAATCTGGTAGATCAGGAAATTTTGAACTCTGATAATCCTACGTACTACGACATTTATTCTGCCAAAGTAGACTTTAGCAAAAAAATCAGCGACTTTGGGAAACTGGAGTTGGGTTTAAAGGCGAGCTATGTAGAATCCGACAACAAGCTGAATTTTTATAGTGTGGAAGATGGAAGAAAAATTAGAGATGAAAAACGGAGCAATCATTTTATTTATACCGAGTACATCTATGCTGCCTATGCAAACTTCAACGCCAAGCTAAGTGAGCAGTGGAATGTACAGGCAGGCTTAAGAGCAGAGCAAACGGTAGCCGAAGGTGAATCTGTGACGCTTGAGCAGACCACCCCGCGTGATTATACCAACCTATTTCCCAGTATATTTATACAACAAAAGGTGAGTGATAACTACCAAATCAGCTATAATTATAGCCGCCGGATTGACAGGCCACGGTATGATAACCTGAATCCCTTTATATTTTATCTCGATCCTTATACATGGGCAACAGGCAATCCTTATTTGAGGCCACAGTTTACCAACTCATTTGAGGTGAAGCAAACCCTGAAAAATAATTATAACCTGATATTGGGCTATGCCATTACCGAGGACTTTATTGCGGAGATTCCAGAGCAAAACAATGCCGATAAAACCACCATATTTTCCCAGCGGAATGTAGATGATTTTGAAAACATCAGCGCCACGCTGGTAGCTCCGGTTCAGGTAACGCCTAAATGGGGCATGAACAATAACCTGGTGTTTGCTTATCAAAAATACACTACGGTGCTGGATGAAAAGCCTCTTGAGAATAACGAAACCTTCTTTATGGCACAAACTACAAACAACTTTCAATTACCAAAAGATGTGAAATTTGAATTGAGTGCTGCTTACCAGGGGCCTTTGGCTTATGGTTTGTACAAGATTGAATCGCAGTGGTGGATTGATGCGGGCATTAAAAAATCCTTCATGGACAAAAAACTGGATGTTAGCTTAAATGTAACCGATATCTTCAAAACAAGACAGGTAGTTGGAAGTGCGAACATCGATGGCAATATCAATTCCTTTGACCAGTATTTCAGCGCCCAAAGCTTCAGAGTCAATGTCAGATACATGTTTAATAAAGGAGAGAAATTTGAGATGAAGAACAGAAACACCTCGTTGGAGGAACTGAACAGGGCGAATTAAAATTGTAGAGGCGCGATTCATCGCGTCTCTTTTCATCGCGATGATTCATCGTATCTCATACTATAGCGTTTGTGCCCGTTTGAGGCGCCATTTTATGGCGTCTCTCATTTTTATATGGCCAATTCCTGAAATTTCTGAATGAGGTTGCTGACAGCCGGATTTGCATTTTTGAAGCTTACAATTTTGACATCCAGCGCGGTGTCTTTAAATTTTATCAACGTTTTTAAAATAGAAGAAGTGATCCAGTTCATTTCATTTCCGAAAACCCCTCCGCCTATAAGCGTCAAAAATATCTTGTTGCACCCGGTCTTTTGCTGATTAATGAGTGCTGCATAAAAGGTTGCTTCGTAGGCTGCCTCCAGAATCAAACTAGCAAATTTTTCCCAGTAGAAAGGTTCCAGGCCTGAATAAGCAACGGGCAATGCCGAACAGTAAGCCTGGCTGACCATTTGTTGTTGGTCGGAGATTGTTACTTGTGTATTCCACTGTACGCCTATTTGTAGTTCATTCTTTAATTGTTCCTGCTCGTCAGGACTGAAGCTGGCCAACAGAGAGTTAATTTTCAAGAGCCCCTCCTGTTGTAGGAGCGCATATCCGTTGCGCATCTCCCACAGGTTGTGCTCCCTGTTTTTTAAGACTTCTCCCACTTTTCGCAGGCAATCCACTTGGTTATCTGAAGTCTGCCCTATTTGGCCATTAACCTCCAGGAAGTAATTACGATAAATGGTTCCGGCGCCGCAGGCAATGGCGCAGACAGGTCCCTGTGTAAAGTCATGTTCATACCTGTCCACGCCCATTTCAGGCGTCACCTCGGGACTGATCATCTCCAGCAGGTTGAATTGAGACGCCACCTGAAACAAGCAGTTTTGGTTCTCCGCCTTTTGGTGCAGGACTTGCACATCTTCAACAATTTGCGTGACAGTAATTTTACTCTTGAATTGCTTCAATGGAGGAGCCTGGTTCCGTAGTTCTGCTAAGGTGGAGATTTCCAAAGAGCCAAATTGGTAGCATTTGTTATTGACTTTGGATATTAATTTGTTGCCATCAACAAGCAGGTTTTCCCTGACATAATCCGGTGATTTTTCATCAAAACCCATTAATTTTTT
>CAZWQB010000156.1:4386-8238 GCA_964636035.1 uncultured Roseivirgaceae bacterium | reverse complement strand
AAAATTATCCTTTTCCGGAAATTTTGTTAATTTCGGTTTTCATCCCTTACTATCAGAACGATGTCAGAAAAAATACTGCTTTTTATCGCCTCCTGTGTCTTTCTTTTACATGCACCTGCACTATATGCTCAGGATAAAAAAATATACCCAACCATCGGGGAAATTCAGCGATTAGATGCTGCTATCGACAAATTGATTTCCACCGACGCTAAAATCGAGGTGCTGGCCTCGGGATTTGAATGGACAGAAGGACCTGCGTGGCTAAAGGACAGCAGCTATCTCCTTTTTTCGGACATACCCAATAACAGCATCATGAAATGGAAAGAAGGGGAAGGAACAAGTGTTTTTATGAAGCCTTCAGGTTATACCGGCGTTACAAATTATGGTTATGAACCCGGCAGCAATGGCTTATTAACTGATGAACAGGGACAGTTGGTAATGTGTGAACATGGTGACAGAAGGATTTCGGTATTGACCACTAATGGAGGGAAGAAAACTTTGGTGGATAACTATCAGGGAAAAAGGCTCAACAGCCCCAACGACGCTGTATATAAATCTAATGGGGACCTGTATTTTACTGATCCGCCCTACGGTTTGCCTCAGCAGTTCAAAGACCCCAGGCGCGAACTTGAATTCTGCGGCGTCTACAGACTCACCACCGACGGAGTGTTAGAATTGCTCACCAGTGAGATGACGAGGCCCAACGGCATCGCCTTTTCTCCCGACGAAAAAACATTATATGTAGCGCAGTCTGATCCGGTGCAAGCCATTTGGAAAGCTTTTGAAGTAAAATCAGATGGCTCGCTGGGCAAAGGTCGCGTTTTCTATGACGCCACCGCTGATGTAAAAAGCCTTCCCGGACTTCCGGACGGCATGAAAATTGACAAAGACGGCAATCTCTGGGCAACAGGGCCAGGCGGCATCAATATCTTTAATCCTCAGGGCATTTTGCTGGGCCGAATTTCTACTGGTGGTCTCGTTTCTAATTGTGCCTGGGGCGAAGATGGCTCTGTACTTTATTTCACTGCCGATGATGATGTTTGCCGCATCCAAACCAAAACCCTGGGCTTTGGCTGGTAAGCATACAGATTATTTTGATCTTAGCTTATAAACAAAGAAATAACCAGCACAACAGCAAATCCCACCACAGAGATGATCGTCTCCATCACTGTCCATGATTTTAAGGTTTGATTTTCTGACATTCCCAGATACTTTTTAACCAACCAAAAACCACTGTCATTAACGTGAGACAGAATGGTTGCGCCCGCTGCAATGGAGAGTCCGATCAAGGCTTTCATGGGATCCGACAAGTCCATCTGGATGATGATCGGTGCCATCATTCCGGCAGATGTAATCATTGCCACGGTAGCCGAGCCCTGGATAATTCTGATAATTACCGCTACCACGTAAGCCATAATGATTGGAGCTACATTATAGGCAATGAACAGTTGCGCCAAGGCCTCTCCCGCCCCACTTTCTACTAAAATTTGCTTAAACATGCCACCCGCACCCGTTATCAGGATGATCAATCCCGCAGGCGCCAACGCTTTATCAGAAAACTCAAGGAGTTGCTTCGCATTGTATCCTTTCTTAAATCCCAGGAAGTAAGAAGCTACAAGGGTCGCGATAGTAAGTGCCGCAAATGGATGCCCTAAAAATTGAAAAAGATTGACCCAATAATTATCCTCGGGCAATCTTCCCATCCCTACCAGCATGTCAAAAGAAGTGGCAATTAAAATCAAAAATAGCGGAAGAACGATGATAAACAGGATGGTAAGAAAGTCACGCCTACTTGCCAAAATCTTGTTTTCTTCCATGACAACGTGTTCGGGAATAACAACATGAATTTTTTTACCGATGTACCTTCCGAATACTGGTCCTGCCACTACTGCAGCCGGTAAGCCAGCAATAATTCCAAAGAAAATCATCCAGCCCAGTGGCGCATTAAGAATCTCGGCCACGGCCACAGGTCCCGGAGTTGGAGGAATAAAGGAATGTGTAACCGCCATTCCCGCCAACAGCGGGATTGCGAAATGCAGCAGAGAAAGCCCGGATTTTTTTGCCAGGGCATAGACTATGGGTACGAGAATGATAAAACCAACATCCAAGAACACAGGAATGGATACAATAAACCCCGTGAGCATCAAAGCCCAGGTGGACCTTTTTTGGCCAAATGCGCCGATAATGTAATGCGCCAGCGTTTCTGCTCCACCTGATACTTCCAGCAGCTTACCCAGTATGGCTCCCAGACCTACCACAATGGCAATAAAGCCCAAAATATCGCCCATGCCCTTTTGGAGGCTACTGATAAGTTCCATGAACGGCATCCCTGCCGCCAAACCCACAAAGCTGCTGGCTAATAGCAAGGCAATAAAAGCATGTACTTTCAGGCGCATTACCAGGACGAGTAGCAGTAGAATAGAAAGTATAGTGATGCTTAGTAAATAGAAGGTTTCGGTCATGGGAATAATGATGTTTTATTTAATTTGTCGACTAATGAGAGCGTAGAGTAGCTGTTTAGCAATCTGATTAACTTTCTATTAATTTTTTGTTTGGACTATTATAATACGGCAGATTCCGATCGCTTTCCATTGAAATTGTTGATCAAGTGTATCTTTCGATGTAAAGGATCCCATTGCCTTATATAAGCAAAAATATTCTCCACCAATAGCCAAAACCCAACACCTAAAACCTAACTCTCACCATTCTGCCACACTTCCATCTTTATGTCGCCATATCGGGTTTTTCCAGTTGTGACCAATCTTTGCCAATTCCTTTACATGATCCTCATTGATCTCAATGCCCAAACCGGGACCTTCCGGAATTTTCACATAGCCCTGTTCATATTTAAAGACATCCTTTACAGTAATGTAATCCAGTAAATCGCTCCCATGGTTATAGTGGATTCCCAGACTTTGTTCCTGGATAAAAGCATTGTGGCAGGTTGCGTCCACCTGCAAGCAGGCCGCCAGTGCAATAGGTCCAAGCGGGCAATGCGGTGCTACTGCTACATCAAAAGCTTCTGCCATTGAAAAGATCTTTTTGCATTCTGTAATTCCCCCGGCGTGGGACAGATCTGGTTGAATGATATCCACATAGCCGTCCATCAACAAATTTTTGAATTGCCATTTTGAAAACATCCGCTCCCCGGTGGCTATCGGTATGCTTACGTGATTTGCAATTTCTCTAAGTGCCTCATTGTTCTCAGGAAGCACCGGCTCTTCGATGAACATGGGGCGATAAGGCTCTATCCCCTTTGCCAGAATTTTCGCCATTGGCTTGTGAACCCTGCCGTGAAAGTCAATGCCAATACCTACGTCCGGCCCTACTGCTTCCCTGACTGATGCAATTCTCTCGATGGCCATGTCAATTTTAGCATAGGAGTCCACATACTGCAACTCTTCCGTCGCGTTCATTTTCACTGCTGTGAAACCCTGCGCTACCATTTCTTTGGCCGCCAGTCCCACATCTGCGGGACGGTCCCCACCTATCCAGGTATACACTTTTATGGAATCCCTGGCTTTGCCTCCCAGCAACTGATGCACCGGAAGGTTGTGATATTTCCCTTTGATATCCCAAAGCGCCTGATCTATTCCCGCAATCGCGCTCATTAAAATGGGACCGCCACGATAAAATCCTGCCCGGTACATGACGTTCCAATGGTCTTCGATATTTGCAGGATCTTTCCCGATGAGGTACTCCATCAATTCCTCCACGGCTGCTTTCACCGTGGCCGCCTTCCCTTCTATTACTGGCTCACCCCATCCGGTGATGCCTTCGTCGGTTTCTATCTTTAAAAACAACCAACGAGGTGGCACCTGAAACAACTCATAGCTTTTAATTTTCATTTTT
>CAZWQB010000156.1:0-4286 GCA_964636035.1 uncultured Roseivirgaceae bacterium | reverse complement strand
GGCGTAACAATAAAGCTCGCTCCGGCTTCCAATGCCTTGTCCAAATCTTCCATGGTGCATACCGTACCAGCTCCTATGTTTAGCCGCCCTGCATAATGCTCCTGAAGAGAAGCAATAGTTTCCGTGGCTCCCTGTGAATTCATGGTAATTTCCAACGTGGTTAAACCAGCTTCTAAATAGCGCCTTGATATATTCTCAACCTTAGACGGTGCCACATTTCTCAAAATGCCAACCACAGGAATCCGATGAAATGCCTCCCAGGAGAATGCGTTATTCATTATTAAATTCGTTTTTCATGATAATACTTCTATAGATTTTCAATTGTCCCCTCACCACAGCTTCCGCTGCATCCAAAGGAAGCTGTTGAAGGTTATCTTTCAATCCCACTTCTAAAATGGCTTCTTTGTACAATTCAAGCAACCCAGACTCTCCGACAAGGTAAACGGACGTATTTGTCCCTTTCAACGGTATCAGGTCCCGTAGCTCATGTCCGATTAGAAGTCCGCTCAGGTAGCTGCTATTCTCTTCTGTGTCTAGGTATCCAAATAAGTGATTTGCCCGAACCTTAAACGTAGCATTCAGAAGATTTGTAGCGAGGCTCTCCAAAACCCCCTTTTTAAAACTTTGCAGGTTTTTCGGATTCTTAAAATCCTGTACATCGGAGACTCCATGGCTCAAGATGCTTTTATGTCGCAGTAGGTCAAAATACTCACCCGTCATAAAGGTTTTAAATTCCCTGATTCGAGCATTATTAATATAAATGTGTTTTGAATGGGTACCGGGGAAAACAAAGACCTGTTCCGCTTCTTTGTTATTTTGCACGTATTTTTCTAACCGATCGCATGCACCCACCAACTGAGTTTCTTCACCACGCATCACATCGTGCGCTGCCCTGACACCGGAGATCAGGAAAACACCGCCTTTATGAGCTTCGTTGGCCGGGAAATGCCTGAAGACGGCGTTTGAACCATCGACCTGGAAAGGAAGGCTTGCATAACTTAGTTCCTCCATGCCAATAGAAGAAGAAGCCATTCCCGATATCAGTACAGGAAAACTTCTTACAGAAAAATCGAGCGCACCTTCAATATTTTGAATGTGTTCTTTCAGGATATTCAAATAAAAAGTGCACCTGTCCCCTCTTTTCGCAGTTTCCTTGTCCTGCCATGCCTTGTAAGCGGAGGTAATCCCATAATCTGAAGTTACTTCTTTAATGATCCGCAGTTCTTTTACTTCTACCAACCTCAGGCGAAAAGAGGAAGTACCCCAATCACAGCTAAAAAAATGAGTCATACGGTTTTGCCATTTTGCAGCATTTCAGGAAAAAAATTTCAGGTACATTTTCTAAGCTTAAATATTGATAATAAAATTTAGGATTCCAAAAGTTCGGTCGTAGCATCTTGGTATACGAAGGTAATCAGCATCCACAGTTCATAGCAAGTGGAGATCAATTTTGCAAATCCATTGGCACAGCATTTTTGATAACGTAGCCAAATCACGCTAAAAATCAAAATTTATCATCGCACAAGTGGGAAGGTTCCTTGTTTTCTATAATGACCTAAGCGATGGAGTTCGGTCGTAGACATCTTGGGATACGAAGGTAATCAGCATCCAAAGTTCATAGCAACCGGAGATCAATTTTGCAAATCGATCAGCACCGCATTTTTGTTAACGTAGCCCAATCCCGCTATGAATCGAAATTCATCATCGCAGAAGTGGGAAGGTTCCTCGTTCCTCGGAATGACCTAAGCGATGGAGTTCGGTCGTAGCATCTTGGGATACGAAGGTAATCAGCATCCAAAGTTTATAGCAACTGAAGATCTATTTTGAAAATCGATCAGCACAGCATTTTTGCTAACGTAGTCGAATCACGCTATAAATCAAAATTCATCATCGCGGAAGTGGGAAGGTTCCTCGTTCCTCGGAATGACCTAATGTACTTAGTTCGCTGCTCACAATTAATGTTGGAGTAGCCTATTCAAATGAAAGGCTAAGGCTTTTTGTCAAAATTGATGTACACAAGTTTCCCTTGAAAACTATAAGAAAAATTTCCGGTATAAGAAATGCTTCTCAACACGTTGTCCAGGGACTCATTGTCAAATTTTCCGGTTACTAAAATCGCTTTTGCTGGTCCGTTTTCCAGTATAAACTCTACTCCATACCACTCTTCCAATCGTTCCAACACTTTATTAAACGAATGCTTTTTAAAGACAATCACTCCGTCTTTCCAGGCCATTTCTTCATCATAATCGAATGTTGTGGCTATCAGATTACCCGATGTTTTATCCAAACTACTTTTCTGCCCCGGATTAAGGATAAGATAATCCTTGGGGGAATCTAAAGAAACAACCATCACTTTACCCGTCAGCAGAGAAAGTGAATACACTCCTTTTTCATCAAGGTCCCTTATGTTAAAAGATGTTCCCAGAACCCGGGCTTCCAAATGTTCCGTTTCGACTATAAAAGGCTTTTCCCCTTTTTTAACATTAAAGAAAGCCTCACCCTTTAAAAAAACCTTCCGCTTGTCACCAGAAAAATCTTTCGGATAAGTGAGTATGCTGGAGGCATTCAGTTTTACTTGCGATCCATCAGGCAGAAAAATTGTCGACTTCTGGCCAGCCCCATTGACTTTTTCGACAAACTGAACCTCAACGCTATCGTTTAAGCCATTCAATATATAGGTAGCAGCCACAGCCAGAATAAATGCCCCTGCTAAAACCGCAGCATAACGCAGCAGGTAATTATTCTGCTTTCCCGGCGCAGTCCGGGGCGGATACTGGTTTTGCTCATTTATGGGTTTTATTTTCGTTTCTCCAATGCTTTTATTTTGAAG
The DNA here is from genome assembly GCA_964636035.1 of uncultured Roseivirgaceae bacterium. Classification (GTDB taxonomy): domain Bacteria; phylum Bacteroidota; class Bacteroidia; order Cytophagales; family Cyclobacteriaceae; genus CAMPJM01. The sequence goes on along the minus strand of CAZWQB010000156.1, from coordinate 1,456 downwards.
GTGATTTGTGGCCTCAATCCTCCTCCACAGCTTCATCTTATCTTTCCGGGTCAACGACTTTTCATCAAACCGCAGGGCTTTTACTATTATTTTTGCTCTTTCAAAAGCCTCCACCCTATCAGGATGTTCCATTAGCCAGTTTTCCAAATAATCATCTAGTTCCGGGGAGTCATTTAAAACCCATGCTCTGAATGATGGGTCAGAAAGAAGATCATGAATATCTTTTTCTTGTGCATTCATTTATTGTATTTTTAGTAAAGAGACCTCACGTCCAGAAGTTCCACTAGAATTCACAAAAAAAGTTCCTGCTTAAGCGATCAGAGGCTGGCTTTGCTTGAAGGGATCAATAATAAGATTGGAGTTGGGGCCGCGCTTATACGCAAACGCTTCCGGTCGTACAGCCGCTAACCAATGTCGTTAAGGTGCCATTATATAATACCTCACCCGAGGTCCCTCTCTATAAGGAGAATTATAATCGCCTTAAATTAACGACACTGGCCGCTGGCCTGTCTCGAAACATTGCTGCCAGCCCTGAAGCATTTCTAAGGAATGTGGGCCGAATCTGCCTTTCGTAATCACCAAAGGGGTGAATTAAGCGGCCCGAGACTCTATGACATGAATGGCACTAAAAAAATAGCAAGTTGTGGAAAAGAATTTCGCATTGAACAAAAGGCTTTGGACGCCAAATTGTAGACGTATTTCTGATCAAGGTCCAGCAGCTGCGAAATCTCGGCATAAGACATATTCTGGTAGAATTTCAAATAGATGATCTCCCTTTGGCGTTTGGACAAATTGGAGATACATTGATTTATCTTCTTCACAACAGCCTCCTTGTGTTCAACATCTGTCAACTCCTCCAGAATGGATGGTATGATTTCGAAGTAGGTTTCAAATTTATCGTGATCGAAAAAAGTAAATGATCTTTCCTTCTTAAGTTTCCTTAAAGCCCTTCTTTTGACACTTGAAAACAAATACAAGCGGATCGCCCGCACCTTTTCAAGATTGTTGTTGCTCCACAGATCAGTAAACACATCATGGATAACATCCTCCGCAAGTTGCGTATTTCTGACAATCATGTAGGCATAACGGTACAGTTCATCGGCATACACCTGGTATACCTCTTCATAAGTGAGACTATTGTCTTCAGAGAATTCTGGCGATTTCGCTTGATCTTCTAAAGGCTTAGGCGTTATAAGTTGACTCTGCAAAAAATGACCCACAGGAATGCGATTTTTACATTAACAAACGAAAAATTTGAGACACTAACAATTTTAAATATAAGTAATTATTTTTTGCTAAACCAATTTACTGCAATTTAAATGCTGTTAATCTAACTTTTGAGGATCTAAGTCGGTAAGACTTTATGGAGGACAACAGGTAAAGATTTGGAAATCGTGACACTTGCCTAAGAGGTTCGGCTGCGCATAAAATGTTCGAAGTGCTTCTGTCGTTGTGG
>CAZWQB010000155.1:4722-8268 GCA_964636035.1 uncultured Roseivirgaceae bacterium | reverse complement strand
TTCAAATATTTAACAGCCATTCTCTTCGGGAATGGCTTTTTTTATGGCAAATTTTTCAAATAGCATCTTCAACTTTTACCTGGTGGTCGCACTGGTTGCCGCAGTCATTGACTGTCGGAGTGGTTGAGCTTGCCTTCTATCTTAGCAATTATTGAAGCCTTTCTCATCCACTCCGGAAAAGAAAGGCTTTTTTTTATAATCCCCTTAATCTAAAATTATGGAAACCATCAATTCAGAATCTTACCCATTTAGTAGCAGATGCCAAAACCTGCCCTCCAGTTTTATCAGAGACATCTTAAAAGTAGCGGATCAAAAAGACATGATTTCTTTCGCAGGCGGATTGCCCGATGCGTCTTTGTTTCCAGTCGATGATCTGGAGGCTTCGGCAGCAGCGGTTTTCAAGAACCATGGCGCCAAGCTTTTGCAATACAGCAACTCAGACGGGCTGCGATCTTTGAAGCAGCTCATTTGTCACTATTATGACATCAAATTCAAGATGCGAGTAAAGCCAGATCAGGTTTTGATTACCAGTGGCTCACAACAAGGCCTTGACTTGATCAGCAAAGCTTTCATCAACACCGGCGACGAAATTATTCTGGAGCAGCCATCTTATTTAGGGGCAATTCAGGCCTTTTCTGCCTATGAACCAGATATTTTGCCGGTTAAAATCGAAGCAGATGGTATCAATCTGGAAGAGCTTGAAGAAATTCTGAAAGCACATCAACCTAAATTTCTCTACCTGGTTCCTAATTTTCAAAACCCGTCAGGCTTCTCCATTTCTGAAGAGAAGCGGGTTAAGTTGGCTGCACTTGCGCAACTATATAAGTTCATCATTGTTGAAGATGATCCTTATGGACAGATCAGGTTTGAGGGGGAAGATCCAAAACCCATCAGGTATTACAGTGAAAACGCTATTTTGTGTGGCTCCTTTTCAAAAATTATAGCCCCGGGGCTAAGAATAGGATGGATAGTTGCTAATGAAGCCATCATCAGAAAGTTGCTGATTCTGAGACAGGCGTCTGATCTGCACTCCAATAATCTGAGCCAATATATTGCCGATCACTACCTGCGAAATTTTGATTTTAAAAAGCATCTGGACAAAATCAAAGAAAGCTATGCAGCCAAATGTAATTTTATGTATGAAGCACTGCTAAAGCACTTTCCTGGCGAATGCAAATTCTATAAACCCGAAGGAGGCATGTTTCTATGGGTAGAACTTCCGGAGTATATGGAAGCCGAACTGCTGCTGAAAAACAGTATGGAGGAAAAGGTGATTTTTGTTCCCGGAAAATATTTCTATAGCAATGGCAAAGGAAAAAATACGATGCGGTTGAATTTTACCAATAGTTCGATTGAGGAAATTAAGAAAGGAATAGCCATTTTAGGCAGCAATTTGCGCGACATCTATTCGCTCAATGCAATGGATCGATTAGAAGTAGTTCAAAACCTGAAGTCGGCATAAGTTTTTAAAAAATGATTTAGAGATGGGGGAGCCATTCCATCCTGAAACTACCCAAATATAAATTCTGACCTTCACAATTCAATTATATACAGATGAACTATGATTATTAAAAAATAGCATATATTTTTACTCGCGGCCAGCCAAGTTTATAAATCAATGCTAAAGCTATCTTCTCACGTGCCGACGGCAAAAAATCACAAGGCGACCGTCAATGCATGGTGCTCTTATGACTGGGCAAACAGTGTGTATAATCTCACTATTACTTCTACCATATTCCCGGTTTACTATAGCGCCGTCACCCGGGACGCATTTGGTGGAGAAATGGTGCGCTTTTTGGGCTGGTCCGTCAAAAATACAGTGCTTTATAGCTATGCAATTTCATTTTCGTTCCTGGTAATCGTATTCCTGTCGCCGGTGCTTTCAGGAATTGCGGATTATAGTGGCAGGAAAAAGTTGTTCATGCAATGTTTTACCTACCTGGGAGCGATTTCTTGTTTGGGTCTCTATCTTTTTACAGGCCCTAACATCGAGCTGGGGATTTCATTTTCAGTCATGGCAAGCATTGGGTATGCCGGCGCTTTGGTTTTTTACAATGCATTTTTGCCGGAGATCGCCACGCCGGAACGCATGGACAAGATCAGTGCGAAAGGTTTCTCCATGGGTTACATAGGCAGTGTGATTTTATTGATCATTAGCCTGGTCATGATCACCTACTATGATGCGCTCGGCTTTAATTCCACTTCTTCTGCCACGCGCTTTTCTTTTCTAATGGTAGGGGTATGGTGGATGGCTTTTGCGCAGATTGCCTTTGTTTATCTAAAAGATTTCCCTATCAAAGAGAAAAAGTCTCCTTCGGTACTGCTCACCAAAGGCATAAAAGAACTGAAATCTGTTTTAAAAGAAGTTCGAAAATACGCAAACATGCCAAAATACCTCCTGGCTTTCCTGTTCTACAGCGTGGGGGTACAAACCGTGATGCTGCTGGCGCCATTATTTGGGGAGGCGGTAATCCGGCTAACGGGCGAGAAACTCATCATGACCGTTTTGCTGCTGCAGTTGGTTGCCATTTTGGGATCCTATGTTTTTGCTTACATAGCAAGAAGATGGGGAAATAAACTGGCATTGCTGGTGATGATAGTGATTTGGATAGGGATTTGCGTAGCGGCCTATCTCATCCAGAATGAGCTTCAATTTTTTATAATGGCCGGTTTTGTGGGAATCGTGATGGGTGGCATTCAGGCGATTTCAAGATCTACATATGCGAAATTAATCCCTCAGGAAACTGAAGATACTGCATCCTATTTTAGCTTGTATGACGTTACCGAGAAGATTTCAATAGTAGTGGGTACCTTTTCATTTGGGCTTGTAGAACACATTACAGGGGATATGCGCAACAGTGCCATAGCATTGTCATTCTTCTTTTTAGTGGGTCTGGCAATATTGGCAGCTACCAAAATGCCGCACCATAAAGGGAGATTGATCATTCAAAAAGAATCATAAACCATTTATATGCACACGACTTTCAAATTAAAACAGCTTGTACTTCTTTTTATTTTAATTGTAGCCGGGGGATTAAGTTCTCTTGCTTATGGTCAAAAATTGTCGACAGGCCCGCAGGTACTTACTTTCTTTTCAGATGTTGACGATACCGAACAACCTTACGGCCTTTATTTGCCTGAAAATTATGACCCGGCAAAAAAGTATCCGGTGGTGGTAATGCTCCATGGCGCCGGATCAAACCACAGACTGTCCCTGCGCCGGGTATTTGGAAAGAGTAATTTGGAAGGGGAAAACGATGTAGAAGCAAGTCGCTATTTTCCAGAGTGGGAGGGGGTTGAATACATAGTGGTTTCTCCTTATGCCAGAGGTACGGCAGGTTATCAGGGTGTACCGGAGAAGGATGTGTATGATGCTTTGGACGATGTTAAAAGCAGATTTTCTGTAGATGACGACCGGGTATATTTGACCGGACTCTCCATGGGCGGAGGAGGTACCCTTTGGCTGGGACTGACCCGTCCGGATATGTGGGCCGCCATTGCACCAGTTTGCCCGGCGCCACCCGCGGGTACGGAAGCCCTGGCCCG
>CAZWQB010000155.1:3198-4622 GCA_964636035.1 uncultured Roseivirgaceae bacterium | reverse complement strand
AATTATAAGTACAACAAGGCCTATTGGGTGGAACTGGACGCGTTGACACCCGGAACGCTTGCTAAGATTTCAGCCGCGTTTACTGCCGAAAATAAACTTGTCGTAGAGACCGAAAACCTGGATGGGTTTACCTTGCATCTGGAGAAACATCCGAAATTCGACGCTTCAAAAAAGATTGCCGTGGAGATTGATGGCAAGAAGTTTAAAACCGAGGCCAAAAATAGGCTTTCTTTCTCGAAGAATGGTAAAACATGGAAAGCAGAAGCTATTGATTTGCCAGCAAATGCAAAGCAAAAAGGTGCAGAAGGTCCGCTTAAAGAAGCCTTTGCATCCCGACATGTCTATGTCTATGGAACGCTGGACAACCCATCGCAGGAAGTTTTAAATGAGCGAATAAAAATTGCCAATGAAGCTGCCAACTGGTCGGTGTACCGGGGAGGTTTTTTAGGAAGATATATGGTTTTCCCCAGGGTGGTTGCTGACAAAGAATTGCGGCCTAGTGATATTGAAGATGCCAATTTGATCGTGTTGGGCACGAAAGAAAGCAATGCCGTCATAGCACAACATCAGGATGTGCTTCCAATGCACCTGAAAGAAGATACTGAAGCATTTGGCCTGTTTTATATTTATCCCCTCAACGGCAAATACATAGCAGTAAGCTCGGGACTTCCCTGGTGGCAACAGGAGGGTACTTCAGGATTCAATTTTCTTCCTGCGAGTTTATCATCATTAACGGGCTTCAAAGATTTTATCCTATTTGAAGGTCCAAATAAAATAAGTGAAGGCTATTTCACCAACCAGTGGCAACTACCGGAATCAGCGAAAGAAAAGGTCAAAGCAAGCGGCGTGGTTGAGATTCGATAGTAGGATGTTAGACTTGAGATGGTAGATATTAGATGTAAGATGTAAGATGTTAGATATTAGATATTAGATGTTAGATGTGAGATAGGAGATGTTAGACATGTGAAAAAAACAATGAGAAATTGGCAGAGAAAAAGCAAATCATGTGAGCCTGCTCAGTCCACCGTTTTTGTCATTCAGGAGAGCCTGCTCTGGAGGATTTCGGAGAAACTTGTTGGATTTAGCAGTCAGTAAAACTAAAGCATCTAAAGCTAAAATTACCGCCGCCGGTGAAAGCAAACCATACTCCATGTTTGGTAGCCTTCAAAACAAGCTGCCTGGAATATTTTATGCTTTGCACCATTGTCCAACAAGTTCCCTACTGGACGACAGGGGGTGTTGAAAGGCATTTGTGGAGACTAATTCTTCTTAGTCCATTACAAAGATACTATCCCCTGAAAAAGGGATAGCATCTGGTGGGTAGTGCTTGCTTACTCGTTAGCAGTGTCATAAACCAAGCCTACTAAAACCGAGTTAACTGCTGACCCTGTATTTTTATGGCAAACATCCAAACCAATTTTTCT
>CAZWQB010000155.1:0-3098 GCA_964636035.1 uncultured Roseivirgaceae bacterium | reverse complement strand
CCGAGTTAACTGCTGACCCTGTATTTTTATGGCAAACATCCAAACCAATTTTTCTCAAATATTTAGCAACACTTTTTAACCAAAAGCGTAAACCGAAGCTTGTACTTTCGGTTTCTTGAAGACACAATGAAGGGCCAAATCATCTATGAGCAGGAAAGATTATTTTGTTGTTATTCTAATTTTGGGTGCACTTTCCACCATTAGTCCTTTTGCCATTGACATGTATTTGCCTGGCTTTCCCGCCATTGCGCGCGATCTTGGTACATCCATTTCCAACGTTCAGTTTTCGCTTACGAGTTACCTCGTGGGCATCTCTGCGGGACAATTGTTGTACGGTCCGCTGCTGGATAAGTATGGCAGAAAAACGCCCCTCTATATTGGCTTACTGGTTTTTGTACTGGCGTCTTTTGGTTGCGCATTTACACACAGCATAGAAATGCTCATAATTATGCGTTTCGTGCAGGCTTTGGGTGGTTGCGTGGGAATGGTAGCTGCACAAGCTTTGGTGCGTGACTTGTTTCCGGTAAACAAAACTGCCCAGGCTTTTTCACTAATTACCCTGGTAATTGCCGTTTCACCTATGATAGCACCCACTTTGGGAGGTTATGCTACTGTTGCGTTCGGTTGGGAATCAGTTTTCTTTATTTTGGGCATCATCACTATTTTGATCGCGATTGCCGTCCACTTTATTTTGCCGGAAGGAAGCAAGCCAGACCGGAGCATGTCGCTGAAACCTAAGCCGGTCATCAAAAATTTCTTAAAGGTATTGCAGCAGCCACAGTTTCTGATTTACTGCTTTGCCGGAGGAATAGCCACAGCCGCACCATTTGCTTATATTGCCGGATCTGCCGATGTGTTTATCAATATCTACAACCTTTCGGAAAAGCAATATGGCTGGATCTTTGCGCTTCTGGCATTTGCCATGATTGGAACCACCCAATTAAATCATTTTTTGTTGAAGAAATTCAGGAGTGAGCAAATCATTCAGGTTACGCTGCTCTATCAAACTGCTGTAGGATTTCTGCTGGTCTTAGGCACCAGTTATGGACTTTTGGGCCTCTACAGTCTGATCGCCCTGATGTTTGTATTTCTTACCGGACAAGGCTTGTCCAGTCCCAATGCTGCTGCGCTATCACTGGCTCCATTCTCAAAAAATGCAGGGAGTGCTGCTGCCTTAATGGGCAGTTTCCGGATGGCCATGGGTGGTTTGGTATCCGCAGTAGTAAGTGTCCTGCACAACAATACACCCATACCCATGGTGGCATTGATGACTTTCTGTGCTGTAGCTGGGCTAGGCATACTTTGGTTTGGAAAATCCAAAGTGAGCTTTAAGGCCAAAAGGAAAAAAGTGGCGCAGCAAAAGCGGCTGTTGGTGTAAAGGAACTGAACCGTCATCGCAGCCACATACCTACCGCCGTCGCTCACTCGACTCCGGCGAGTGACACAGAAATCTAGCCATATATTTTCCAGTTTTATCTCTTCCACCTGTGTCTTTTCGTCCCACAAAACACGCTGGCGATCTGATGGTACAGGTAGCAAAGATTGCGCACCTACGGAGCGCTGTACTTGATGCTATGCATCTACAAATATTGAGTACCTCTGGCACTCTTTCTCTCCGTGTTTCTCGCAAATCTAATAAGGAAGTATTGTCCACCTTTGCTCAAAAAACATTTCTTATTACCGCATTCCAAACCCCATCGGGGTCAAATATTTGTAGAATCAATAATATGGCGAGATGGTGCCGTAGGTACCCAATGCTCCTGGCTCAGACCATTTCCATCCGCACCTGATTCGACTAAAGCCAACTATACGCAGGTTGCAGCCGTCGCTCATATCCGGCGAGTGACGAGTATACAAACGGGTCCGTCACCTAGCTCTCAATGCTTCACCATATCCGTCTCCCGACAGGACGCTTTACATAAGAGAATTGAACACGCAACGATAGAAGCAATTTGGTATGAATTTGTGCAGCAGCAGAAATCAAGCGCAGGGAGTTCTCAGGGGACGGCTCCCGGTTTGTCTGGGCGGGCATTCTCCCAGATGAAATTCTCTTGATTCGGCTAAAGCCAAACCTACGGAGGCTGCCACAACTACCCGAGTCCGACGAGTGACTTGCGACTACCTACTAAAAGCCATAATCAGGAAAGTCTGCGGAAAACTCCGAATCATTCAGTTCCTGGTTTAGATCAATATCCGTGTACTCATACTGCTCATAAAGGCCTTTGTCATCATAGATTTTCATTACGAGCGGAATCAATCGCTTTTGATCTAAAAGAAGGGTAAAGTGAGGGGAGTAGTCATTCGGGATTTTGATTACCTGACCAGGTTTTACGTCGTAATAATCCGAGAGCGCCTTGTTGTATTCAAGGATCATAAATTCGCTGATCTTAAACTTAGCGGCAACAGCAATTAAGTCTTCACCTTCTTTTATGGTGTAATCCTCATACTTAAAATGGGGGTTTTTGATATCAATTACCCAGCAGGTATTTCCATCCCATATTTCGGTACCCAATACTGTTGTCATGGTTTCGCTCTCATCGCCATATTTGGAGAAAAGATGTTCTAAAATCGACACCACCAGGTCATAGCCTGCATCATGTATGGTATGATGTTGGTTTTTTCTCATGGTATTTCCGTAAGGATCAAGCGACAGATTTACCCAGGGAAAGCCATTTGGATTGATCAGCGCTTTGGCGTCACCACCTTTGTACAGCACTTCTATACCAGCGGTGGGGTACAACTGGCGGGAGTAAACCGATAAGGGATTCCTTTTGAGCTTAATAAATGATTTCTGATCTACCAATTTACCATCGATGCGTTCCAACTTCCGCATATTGAACGTCATACTGGTGATAGATTTGGTTATTTTGAACATTTCTTTGGTGAGATCATATCCCGAGACATTATCACCATTATTGGTAGTTGCCGAGGAAAGGAGAAGGCAAAGAAAAAGGAGTATATAACTTAGGTGTTGCTTCATATTCAGTATTGCATTTAAAGTTGGACTACTTATCGACAAACAATTAAACCAATTTTACATGAATACAAAACATACGAATATGGTAATCGGACAATGTAGAATACTCATAAGCCTTAAT
>CAZWQB010000154.1:0-8274 GCA_964636035.1 uncultured Roseivirgaceae bacterium | reverse complement strand
TCTGTAAAATCTCAGAAGGAAAATATTCCTTTAAATCTCGGTCGTTAACAGTAATTTCTCCATTGCCAGACTCCAGATAGATTCTCGCAATTGAAGTTTTCCTTCTTCCGATTGAATTTACTACTTCCATGGAATTTATTTTATAATTTTATTTCTTTTGGCTTTTGTGCTTCGTGAGGATGCTCTGTTCCTTCATACACATAAAGGTTTTTGAACAATGCTCTTCCTAACCTATTTTTTGGCAACATTCCTCTTACGGCTCTCTCCACCAACAATGCAGCTGACTTGTTTTTCAACTCTCTTGGTGTAGTTTGCCTTTGACCGCCCGGATAACCGGTATGTGACAAATAAACTCTATCTGTCCACTTGCTGCCTGTAAGTCGGATTTTATCAGCATTAATAACTATTACGTTATCACCACAATCCACATGAGGGGTATAACCTGGCTTATGCTTACCTCTTATTATTTTTGCTACCTCACTTGAAAACCGGCCAAGTACTTTTGCGTCAGCATCTACGATTACCCAACCCTTATCTACTGTAGCTTTATTTGCCGAAATAGTCTTAAAACTTAAAGTATCCACCTTAAAACGTTGTTTTGTTCAATATATAATATATTTCTCCCCAAAAGGGACACAAAGATAGGTGCTTATTATTTGATTTGCAATAGTATCAATCTTTAAAACCATTAAATTTAATGATCGATAATCCATTGATGATGCAAAATACAAATACTGCACATTTTCTCTACTACAAATGCACACCCGGCACCCTTGAAGCCCTCTACCCTATATGTTTTTCTCCAATTGCTTCACTAAAACATCAAAGTCTTTGGGATAAGGAGCATCTACACGAATCTGCTGTCCCTCTGTACCCTCAAACTCCAAGGCAAATGCATGCAACGCGATACGCTTAATCAGGGGAAGTTCTTCCGTATCCTTCTTTAGATTAAACTTTCTTTTGATACCAGACAAGAATAATATTTTCCCACCATACTGCTCATCATATACAATGGGAGCCCCAACGGCAGATAAATGGATTCTGATTTGATGCATTCTACCCGTAAATGGCTGACACTCCACCAGGGTATGAAATTTAAAAGCTTTTAATGTCCTTATTCTCGTTTGTGCCGATTTTCCCTTCGACCTGTCTACCCGGACAGCCCCTTTCGCAAGCGTTAAAATGGGAAGATCGACCACCTGGTCTTTAAAGTCATGAATACCGTCAGACACCGCATGGTATATTTTCTTTACGGTCCTGGCTTCAAATTGCATAGACAACAATCTATACGCCTCTGGATTTTTAGCAATAGCAAGTGCCCCCGTCGTATCCTTATCTAACCTGTGGCACAGTTGGGCAGCTTCATGATAGCCTCGTGCCATCTCCAGAATATTGGTTGAACTCGCAAAACTTCTGTCCTCAAGAGATGCAATTCCGGAAGGTTTATTGATAACAATATAATCCTCATCTTCAAAAAGGATCAGGTCTGTAAACGTAAGTCTATTCATCCCTGCAAAAGTACTAAAGTAATTAAAAAGCGGAAGGTTTTAACCCGGTGATTTTAGAAAGCAGCAAGAGACGGCCTGTGGCGGCTAAAAATTTAATTCTTTGCCGCAGATTTTTTACCCTTGGGTAGTTTGAAACTGAAAACCGATCCCTTGCCCATTTCACTTTCTACTTTAATTTTGGCGTGATGTGCCTCCAGGATGTGTTTTACAATGGCCAATCCCAGGCCTGTGCCTCCTTTATCCTTTGACCGGCTCTTTTCAACTCTGTAAAAGCGTTCGAAAATGCGATGAATATGCTCGGGAGGGATGCCCGGCCCATTGTCTTTTACACTAATTGTTACCTCACCTTTTTGCTTCTCAAAATCCACAGTCACTGTACCCTGGTCTTGTGTATATTTGATGGCATTGGAAATTAGGTTGGTCATTACCTGGCTGATTCTCTGAGGATCGGCATATACATAAACCGATTTTTTACTGTTTTCACCAAATTCGATTTCTATATCACGCTTCAAAACCTTCCCTTCTACCTGATCAAAAATTTCTCTGGTAAGACTGCAAATATCAAAAGTCTCCTTGTGCATCGTAATCTGACCAGTTTCCATTTGGGATAAGGTGAGGAGGTCCTGCACCAGCATATCCAGCCCGTCCAGACTTCTTGCTGCCTTCTCCAAAAATTTACCTCGTACATTTTCATCTTCTATAGCACCGTCCAGTAAGGTATGGACATATCCCTGAGCAGCAAAAATAGGCGTTTTCAACTCGTGTGAAACGTCCGCTAAAAATTCACGGCGAAACGTGGCCATTTTTTTTAAGTCATCTATTTCCCGCTGCTTCAGCGTTGCATAGGTAAAAATCTCCTGGTTCAGCCCCTTTAGCGGATTCAAAACAGACTTCTTTTCGGAAATGATGGAGGTAAGGTCCTTTTTTTTGAGCTTGTTTAAGACACCATATATTTTACTGATCTCTTTAAAAATCAGAAATTCGAGGACAATGTTGATCAGCAAATAAGAGGAAGAAAATGCTAAAATGAAGGCTACCAATAAGGCGGCTTTTGAAACTTCCATCAACGACAGAAAAGCAGTGGTTACCGTAGCTATAGAAACTGCAAGTAAAAGTGCAACTCCTCTTGAATTGAAGAAAACAGTTTTTTCCATAGGAAAAGATAATCGCCCGGTCCTGTGTACAAGCCTAAGTTACACTAATTTACTCCCTCTCAAACTTATAACCAACTCCTTTTACGGTAGTAATATATCCCTCTCCTATTTTTTCTCTTACTTTTCTAATATGTACGTCCACTGTTCTTGCCAGGACATAAACATCTGATCCCCAGATATTCTGCAGCAGGTCGTCTCTGCCGAACACCTTGTTAGGATTCTGGGCAAGGAAGTATAACAGTTCGAACTCTTTCTTGGGCAGGGAAACCTCCTCCCCTTTAACTTTCACGGTATAGCTTACCCTGTCAATGAGCAGATCACCCACTACTACATTATTAGTTTCCACTTTCTTTTTAAGGTCTCTTCTAAACACGGCGTTTATCCGGCTCATCAAAGCCCTTGGCTTAATGGGCTTGGTGATATAATCATCGGCTCCCACGTCAAAGGCTGCCACCTCAGAATACTCTTCTGCCCTGGCAGTTAAGAAGATAATGAAAGTATTGCTTAGGTCTGTTATTTCCCTCAATTGCCTGCAGGTTTCTACACCGTCCTGATGAGGCATCATAATGTCCAGAAGAATTAAATCAGGAATGAATTGTTTGGCAATCTCTACGCCTTTTCTTCCCTCCCCGGCAGTTTTCACTATATAGCCTTCTTTACTAAGGTTATAATCCAAAAGTTCGAGGATATCAGGCTCATCATCTACAACAAGGACTTTAAAAGTCTGTTTCACTGCCATGGATTTCGTTTTTTGATTTTCCAGTATTTCTGCCACAATGAAGAAGTTTTGGAAAAGGAACTAGTAAAGATATGAAATCATTCAAGATACGGCCCTAATAAGGTGAACCTAATCCTCTCTTTATGAACAGTCTATTATCTTTCTGTTTCCTTTTCTCTGTGCCTAATAATTAAACTAAGGCATAAAATTACCAAGAATAAACACCATTAAAAAGGAGGTAACAATTTGATAATATTGAAGAAAACTTAATTTCTGGAGTTCTTGTAGCTCATGATGTCAATTTCAACTGCTCCCACAAACATGTTTGCCTTAATCTTCAGGGGGATTTTATTGGCATCGTCAGAAATCCATACACTGATAGAATTTTCACCATCAAATAACTTGTTCTCAGGAATAACAGGCGTCAAAACAATCGCATTGATCTTACCTACTGCTGTATTGAGTGATTCCCTGCCAGAATATTTGACTCTGAAATCATAGAGTTCTTCGTCAAAAAATGCCTTCAACGAGATAATATCTCCTTTTTTATAGTTGGAATAATCCAGCGTCCTCAAGAAATAGTACCCACTCACAATATCAAGCACTTCCTTGGGGGTTTCGAAGGTCTTTTTTTCTTTTACCTTTTTGGTGTTCTTATCCAACCATGACATCTCTACTTTCTTCTTCTTTTGGTCAAAATCCATGGTTTCATACTTCCGATACTTTCCTTCTTCTATATTTCTGTAAGCTTTTAGGGGAAGAATTGCCGATGTATCGATGTATGATCCCCAATTATCCCGAATTTTAGTAAAAACATCAAAAACCCCGGTAGATCTTCCATAAACATCCACTTTATAAGTCGGCCTCCCATTGATCATATGGATCTTGTCGTCGATCTTCATTGTGGCCACTCCTGCATTTATAAACCCATAATGAACCCGGTATTTTAGTTCCTCTCCGGTTGTGAAACTATTGTTCACGACAGTTCTCAAACCGCTGTCTTGCGTAGTAAAAGCAGAAAAGCACAAAAAGATTAATATATATTGAATGATATTTTTCATAGGCTATAATGAATTAAACAAAATACGTACCAATATATTTACATGGTTGGGTATTTCTCTTTCAGGTATTCCAGGTACGCCTTAAGGTCATTGTCGAACTGGCTCTCCAGCTCCTTTTCAAAATTATCAAGTTTCGCTCTGTACCGGACAAATGATAAGAAATAAGCATTGTTGGGAGACACGTATTTAAGAATCGCTCTGTATTTCCCGGGATTGTTGAAGGTGATGGTGTCAGTGGTATCCATTATTTTGGCCATTAATTCCTCTTTTTTCTTCCGCTTTGTTACGAAAGTATCCTGTGCTGTAAATGTTTTATACAGACTGTCAAGAGCATCAGTCCCTCTTAAAATATGACTGGTGAACCTTTCAGAATCTTTCACTCCCAGCTCGTATTGTTTATATTCTCTGGAGCTTTCCCCGTAGACTTGCTTTAGGAAACGTCTGGCGCCCGTTTTACCAATAAAAGTGGCTAAATTTTCGTTAAACTCTACGCTGTCTTTTACGAATAAAGTTCCGTGTGTAAGTTCGTGAATAATTAAGTCTGCCAGCTCACCTTCATTTCTCATTAACATATTAGACAATATAGGGTCCTTAAACCATCCCAAAGTAGACCATCCTCCTACCACTCCAATATTGGTATCCAGGCTATCAGCATCCAGTTTTGCCTTTTCTTTCAACGCCATTTCGTATTCAAAAAAGCCTTTATAGGGAAAGCTTCCCAACACAGGAAATCTCCATTCTACAGGTTCAAGTGCAAAAGGCTTTGCTGCTGTAACTACCCAGAGTGACGGCTTTCCTTTCTGATCATAAATGGTGGTATAATTATCTGAGTCATTGATTCCGAGCGAATCTACAGCATAGGCTTTTACGCGCTGTATCAGTATTAATTTGGCTATAGTTGAATCAGGGGTATTGGGATCATTAATGACTTCAGACACCAAACGGGTATTGGATAGAATATGAAGCTGCCCCCTCCCCTGTGCCAGGCCATATATTACCATTTCATATTGCCATAAAGAAACACACAAAATAAGAAGAAGAAAATACCCCAGCGCTTTTTTAATCATAGTTCGCCTACTTGCTTGCTTTAAAAAGAAAAAAATCGGGTGTATAGTTCACATAAAATCCATGCGAGAACTCGAAAGTATTATTCTGAAGGTCAATAAATGGTTCAACCCGCGTGCTAAAATATAAATTGTCTAAGATCTTCAGATCATGCATAAGCCTGAAAATGATGAGTTGTCGCTGCTCTTCGATATGGCCGGGATTTTTAAAGCTGTGTGATACAGACTGGTAAAGGGGGGCACCCTTTATGCTGATGAACTCGCTTCCGTGCCAGTAGCTGGTAAGAAAATTGAACCATTTTAATTCCAGATCCAGGTTCAAATAAAATCCCGTCCCATTTTCGAAAGGCTGCAGTTTTTCAAAAGAAAAGTCTGTATAGTTCACAAAGTAATTTTTTGAGCTAATGGTCTTTATTATTCCATTCTCATTCGCTGTATATTTTAATTCTAATCCTATAGCATTGTTCATTAAAGATGTTAAAGGTGCATCTAAAGCGTCAATTTGACCTCCTTTATGATATAAGACAGTTTGAGCGGGCAGGTTAATCTGAAAACTTCCGCTCTGCATCAGTCGATAATTAAACGAAATTCCACCTGATATTTCTTCCTGGAGGGAGTCTCCGGGATAGATCATTGTTTCCCAGTTTATCCATGCATCTAAAAAGAGCCTTTCCTTCTCCAATACCGCCTGCAGCCCCGTCTCGAGGCGATCGGTCAACACCCGCTCAAAATCATACAGCGGTTCAATGAGCCGGTGGTTTAAACTTCCATCCAGATTGCCGAAGATAATGTTCAGGTCTCCACGCTTCACCTTAACGGATAAGGTGGGTGCGATGGTATTATACCCGCGAATTCCGAAATCTTTCTGCATATATATTCCCGCATCAATCCTTACGTTTTCGGCCGGAAAATAGGTGAGCGAGGGGTATAGCTGATAGCCAAAAAGCGTATAGCCGTCGGCAATATTATTGAAATATTCATTGTTTTTGGTAAAGCCAAGAAGTCCGATATCGAGGTAAACTTTGTTTGCTCTGTCAGGAAAAATTTCTTTTCTATCCTCAAAAAGCCGGTTGTCCCACTGCGAAAAACCGTCCCGCAAAACAAATAATGTACAAAACAGCAATAGTGTTATTCTGATCATAATTGCATTCTTCCGTTGCAATATAAAGTGGAAAGATTGAACATAAAATTTTTATAAAATATTTAAAAGTCCGGTCTACTTCCTGGCAGAAAAGTTGGGAATTGCATGGTTTAATTGTATCTTCACAGTTTGTATTTCACCAGCTTTCTAACAATTATTATGACGAGGCAAGTAGATTTAAAAGTTAATTCAAGATAAACTGTCATCACGCCATATTCATCAAACAGCAATTAAACGATTAAGAATAAGTATTAAAAACTAATACAACAAGCCAATAAATATATGAGCGATAATAAAGAAAAATTAAAAGCATTACAGTTGACCATAGACAAGCTGGAAAAGACCTATGGAAAAGGGGCGGTGATGAAGTTGAGTGATGAAAAGGTAATGGACGTACCTTCTATTTCTACTGGTTCGCTGGGTTTAGACATTGCCCTTGGCGTGGGAGGTATACCAAAGGGAAGAGTGATTGAAATTTATGGTCCGGAGTCTTCTGGAAAAACCACGTTGTCGATGCACTGCATCGCCGAAGCTCAGAAAAAAGGCGGACTTGCAGCATTTATTGATGCTGAACATGCATTTGATAAGGTTTATGCTGAAAAATTAGGCATTGATACTGAAAATCTCCTGATTTCTCAGCCCGATAATGGAGAGCAGGCACTTGAAATCGCGGAGCACCTAATTCGTTCCGGCGCCATCGACATCATTGTTATAGACTCTGTAGCTGCCCTGGTTCCAAAGAGTGAACTTGAAGGTGAGATGGGCGACAGCAAAATGGGGCTTCAGGCGAGGCTGATGTCTCAGGCACTCAGAAAGCTCACCGGAACTATCAACAAAACCGGTTGCGCCTGTATCTTCATTAACCAATTGAGGGAGAAGATCGGGGTAATGTTTGGTAATCCGGAAACCACCACAGGAGGTAATGCCCTGAAATTTTATGCCTCTGTAAGATTGGATATCCGAAGAATTGGCCAGATTAAAGAATCGGCCGATAATATACTTGGAAACCGCACGAGAGTGAAAGTGGTAAAAAACAAAGTGGCCCCTCCATTTAAAGTGGTGGAATTTGACATCATGTATGGACAGGGAATTTCCAAGGTTGGAGAAATTATAGACCTTGGTGTTGAATTGAACATCATTAACAAAGCCGGCTCATGGTTTTCTTATGATGGCAACAAGCTTGGTCAGGGAAGGGATGCCGTTAAAAAAATATTTGAGGATAACCCTGAATTAATGGATGAAGTTGAAGCCAAAATAAAAGCAAAAATTAAGGGAGAAGACCTGGAAAAACCAATCCCGGCTGCACAGGTGTAGACAATTATTTTGAAAACAAGATAGATTAGAAGCAAGGTTTAACTGACCTTGCTTTTTTTGTTGTTGAATTTTGGTTGAAAGTGCTAGCATTTGGCTTACTACCACTGCCAATTTCCTATCAGCTTTGTCCCAAATTTGTGTTTTGCTTGCTTCGACTTGCCTTTTGACAACTGCCGAATCTTTTTGCCTATTGCCGAATCCTCTAGTAGAAGGGCAAGCCTTGTTCCAATGTTCGTTGCCCGTTGTCTTTTAAAGACATTAATATCTAATATCTAATATCTATCATCTAACGTCTAACATCTTATTGCGTTCTG
>CAZWQB010000153.1:7035-8292 GCA_964636035.1 uncultured Roseivirgaceae bacterium | reverse complement strand
CGCCCTCCCTCTCTTTTAGGAGAGGGATAAAGGGAGAGGTATTTAGGAAAGGATTAGCCTCCTAAGACGGATACCTTGCATCAAAACTTATAATTTTAGATCTTAGTACATTAAATGACCTTAACCAGAGAAAATGAAGTCCACCTTATTTGATTTGAAAAGCCTCGCATCTTTTACAATTGGCCTGTTCTTAATATCCTGTAACGAAAACACCGGGTTGAAAACAATTGCTGTTAACAGCGATTTGGATATGGCTAGAAAAGATGAAATTATCAGCATTTCTGGAGATAAACTTAATGAGTTCCTTACAGACTTAAATGTTGATAAGTTGCTGATAAAAGAGGTAAATACAGGAGATACAATCGTTCATCAACTCATTGACAATGACGGGGATGGACAAATGGATGAGCTGATTTTTCAGGCAAGTTTTGAGCCAAAAGAGGAGAAAATGTTCTCGATTCAGGAAACTGTGGATACAACCAGCACTGCATCCCCCGAAGTGAGGGCCTATTCTCGGTTTGTTCCGGAGCGTATTGATGATTACGCCTGGGAAAACGACCGGGTCGCATTTAGAACCTACGGCCCCAAAGCCCAGCAATTGGTAGATGATGGAGAAGCAGGAGGGACCCTGACAAGTGGAATTGATGCCTGGCTTAAAAAAGTTGAATATCCCATCATCGACAAATGGTATGCGGCCCATCTGGATAATCCCGGCGCTTATCACATCGACAGCGGGGAAGGCTATGATCCCTACCACGTAGGACCCAGCAGGGGCATTGGTGGAATTGGTATATGGAAAGAAGATTCGCTTTATGTTTCTAAGAATTTTGTAGATTATAAAGTGATAGCCAATGGCCCTATTCGTACCCTTTTCGAGCTTACTTATGCACCTTGGGATGCAGATGGAAATGAAATTAAGGAAACTAAGAGAATATCGCTGGACTTGGGCAGTAACCTGGCGCGGTTTGAGGTCAGCCTTGAGGGCAAAAACCCTTTGTCGCAAGCCACAGTAGGAATCACGCTCCATGATAAATCAGGCGCCGTGAAGACAGATGCAGAAAAGGGCTGGTTCAGGTATTGGGAAACGATCGACAATACGGAATTGGGAACAGGCATTGTCATTGACCCGGATATAATCAGCGATGTCCAAGACTACCGCACCGACAAGGTAGACCAGAGTCACCTATTTATACATGCCGATGTGAAAGAGGATGCACTGATCTACTACGCAGGGTTTGCATGGGTGGAAAGTGGCCA
>CAZWQB010000153.1:5635-6935 GCA_964636035.1 uncultured Roseivirgaceae bacterium | reverse complement strand
TAGGGAAAGAGAATAGGCAGCATGGCAAAAGACAGAAGATATTCGACAGAATATTCTAGATTATGACATTGTACAATAGAGATGAGGCGCAAATAAGCACGCTGCAGCCAAATGTCAATCGCTAAACTAACCCCTGTCGCAAACGCCACATGGGTACATTGTTTAATCATAAGGTTCGCGGATTAAATTCGCACATCATCAAATCTGAAAATTACCTATCTACCGTCATTCCTGAAAGGCTCCCCAGGGAGACTTATCAGGAATGCCTTGCCACGGACACCAAACTGGTACATCATCAAATCAGGCAAATTCGCACATCAACTACTCTTCATTGAACTGCTTCAGAATATCATGAAATTCTTTTGCTTTCCTGTATCCCGGTACCGGGGTCACATTATGAAATTCCTCATCTATAAAGACAATGGTAGGATAGGAACTCACCCTAAACGATCTTGCCAGTTCAGCTCCCGTTGTGTTGATCCCTTTCAATGAAATGTTATCTTTACTTTCTGCATTTAGCTTTACGGCATAATAATTCTCATTTACATAATCGATTACGGCCGCATCAGTAAAAGTAGTCGCATCCATTCGCTTACACCATCCGCACCAATCTGTATATACATCCACAAAAATTTTCTTTGGATTCTCCTTCGTGAGTTTTTCAACCTCTTCTATGCTCACCCAATTAATCTTCTTCTCGTTGTTGATGGATTGCACATCCCTGGCAGCTTCTTCAGAAGTAAAAATAAATCCGGATAATGCCACGCTTAAGAGTAGAGCGGTTGACAGAAATAATTTGGAACGCTTCATATCACAATTTGATTTAATGGTCTCAACGTAAATTTAATAAAAAATATTCCATCAAATTATCATCATGTAAGTTTTGAAATGTTAAAGACTGAGAGGGACTTATGAAAAATTGAAAGAGGCGACGTGACGATGAGCAGTCGCCGAGCGAGACTTAGCACGCACTGGAAGAAAATCGCTAAATTTTAAGAAAATTATCAAAAATTTCTTGCATTTTACTTAACTCCTTAGAATCGCGTATATAATTTTATTAGCGGCTCAGGCTTATATACGAAACTCTGAGCGACATCTGATTTCAGGCAAAAATCAGAAATTGAATTTTCGAAAAATTTCCACAGGTCGCAAATCAAAATTCCAAAGCAAGAAGATCTAAATTTCACAAATCAAAAAATCAAATCTAAATCCTGAAATTTGAGATCTCAGCATTAATCTAAATTTCTAAAGTTCTGAATTCTAGAATCTCAACTCTAAACTCTAATGTCTAATCCCTAAA
>CAZWQB010000153.1:0-5535 GCA_964636035.1 uncultured Roseivirgaceae bacterium | reverse complement strand
AACTCAACCTTGTCCAACACTTTTACCTTGGCTCCTAAATAAGCACCTAGTTTATCTATGTATTGTAGAAAAACAGAACTGGTGTCTTTTACTGCCACAATAATACCGCTTTGATTTATCGAAGTCTGACTCAACGCAACTTTTGGCTTTTCCTTAAACTCACCATTTTCATCCGGTATAGGATCACCATGCGGATCCAGTTTTGGGAACCCCAAAAACTCATCCAGTCTTTTGATCAGCAGGGGCGATTTGATGTGCTCCAGTTGCTCTGCAATTTCATGAACTTCATCCCAGTTGAATTTTAATTTCTCGACAAGAAAAACCTCCCACAAACGATGTTTTCGGATCACCTGTAGTGCGGCAGTTTTTCCTTCTTCTGAAACGTTTACTCCCTGGTACTTCTGATAGTGGATAGCACCCTTTTCATTCAGCTTACGAATCATGTCACTGACGGAGGCAGCTTTTGTTTTCAATACCTCAGCGATGGCATTCGTCGACACCTCATGCTTACCACCATCCGACAGGTGGTAGATCGCTTTCAAATAATTTTCTTCTGCAAAACTCAATTTCATTTTTCAAAATTTCCTGGAGGGCAGGCGTGCTCCGTTTTATAATTTTTTTCTCAATCTGACGCTCCAAAGATAGGGTGTTTTAGACTAATCTAAAAAATAATTCGCCGCAATTTCTATACTGCCATTTTGGCGCATTTTTACTAAAAATATTCGCAAATTTACCAACCTAGAATTATATTTAGGCATGCCTAAACCCTTAAGAATCAAATGGGGTATGCTAAAGATATTAGCAACAAAATAATATTTGGCGCGCCTCCTATCGCTACAAGTAACTTATTTGCGCGACAAAATAAAATTTGGTCACTTAAGCCTTGATTTTCATTAATGGAAATGGAGTAGCAGTCGGGTTATTGGTTGTGGGAATGTCATCGAACGAAAGATAGACTATTAAGTGCCTGACTGCTAGTTTCTTATGATTCTATAGATGCTCTATCGCCTTAAGTAGTGTAAGTTCCTCTGATTGCCAGAAAATATCCGTTTCTTCTTTGAATGAATAGAATTTTGAGCTGATTAAGCGCCCCAACACCTCGTTGGTATCGTAATCTTTAAAATTTATAGCGATACTGGCGTTGTGTTGATGGCAATAGTCGGCCCAGGGTTTGTGATTCTGGATGATCATAGGCAGCTTGTGGGCCATATATTCCCAAATCTTGGTAGGAAAGCAGTTTTCTATGCTTTTGTCGGGTTGGTAGGGTAGAAGGGCAAAGTCTGCTTCAGGAATCGCATTAAGGATCGTTTTGTGAGGGATCGGCCGTTCCTCTCCCAAATAGATTATATTAGCGTTCTGTTCGCTGAGTACTTTAAGCTTTTTATGTAACTCCGGATCCGCTGCAAAGCCTATAATTTTTAACTGAATGTCCCTGTGGAGTTTACTAATATTATTAGCAAGCTCAATGGCTTCCATGATCCCGTAGTTGTAGGAGATGGTTCCGCTGTATAGCAACCGAATCAGAGGGAGCTTCGAGAGAGAATTTGCCTGCCTGATAGCTCCTAAAGGCCTAAATTTGTTTTGAATGACCACCGATTTTCCTTTTGTGAAGGGCAATTCATACACATAACACTTTTCTGCAAGCAGAAATACGTCAATCAGCGGTCTTGAAATTCTCTCCAGTCCTCTGACTAAGTTCGCAAGTAGTCGCCTCAAGGCTTTAGGGTAGGTTGGGGTATAACGAATATTGGCATAATAGTTCTCCTGCACATCATAGGATATTTTTGCACCAAATAATATTTTGTACAGTAACGTAACTGGCAGTAACTCAGGACTTGACACTATGACCAGGTGAGGCTTCACTTTAAGTAATAAATTATAATATTTCCAAGACGCCAGCAATCGTTTATAACTGCTTCTTTGAAAATCGAATAGGGGGTAAAAGGAGATTTTTGGATGAGAAATGCTTTTTTTTGAATTAAATCCTATGATATTTACATCATATTTATTGTTTTTGCTGAGTGAAAGCCCCAGTTTTTCGAACAAGCGGGTATCATCAATGGGCTTAAGTACGGAAGCAATTACAATTTTACCCGATTTCATTAAATATTGTTCTAATATTGTGTAAAAATACCAAATTAGGGGGAATTGTAGCAGGGGCTACGGAAATGAAGAGCCGAAAATGGCATATCGAACTAATGTAGAATGTATTAGGGTTTAAAACCACAATTTTAAATAAACATTTTCAAATCTTAAAAACAAAATCGTATTCATGGAAATTAGAGAATTGGTTGAAAGCGCATGGAATGACAGGACTTTATTGGAGAGTAAAGACACACAAATTGCTATAAAGACCATTATAGAAGAACTAGACAAAGGCGAAAAAAGAGTAGCAGAACCTGATGGAAAAGGAGGATGGATTGTCAACGAGTGGATCAAGAAGGCGGTTATCCTATATTTTCCCATCCAGAAAATGCAGACGATAGAGGTAGGGCCTTTTGAATTTCATGATAAAATAAAGTTGAAGTCAGGCTATGAGAAGTTAGGAGTTCGGGTAGTGCCGCACGCTATCGCAAGGTACGGGGCCTATTTAAGCAAAGGGGTGATCATGATGCCGTCTTATGTGAACATCGGAGCCTATGTCGACGAAGGTACTATGGTAGATACCTGGGCCACAGTAGGAAGTTGTGCTCAAATCGGCAAGAACGTGCATCTAAGCGGCGGTGTCGGTGTAGGGGGGGTATTAGAACCCGTGCAGGCGGCTCCTGTCATTGTAGAGGACGGTGCATTTATCGGATCCCGGTGCATTCTCGTAGAGGGGGTCAGGATAGAAAAAGAAGCGGTACTGGGCGCCAATGTAACCCTCACAGCAAGCTCTAAGATCATCGACGTAACAGGCAGTGAACCAGTAATTTATAACGGAGTAGTTCCTGCGCGCTCGGTGGTTATTCCTGGAAGCTACACCAAATCTTTTCCGGCTGGCGATTACCAGGTTCCCTGTGCATTAATTATTGGAAAAAGAAAAGAAAGCACCAATCTTAAAACCAGTCTGAACGACGCGCTGAGAGACAATGATGTGGCGGTTTAATGCTAATAAAATTAGCAAATTTGAATTTTGCGTCAGATGATTGCTTTTTCAAAAATTTGTAGTTTTTAGCAGGTTTAGCTTCGGCTAAATCACCTATGTAGTATCGACAACAGAATTACCCAAAAAATAAGGCGAAGTCAAATTATTTTTAAACCCGGATTGCCCGTTGATGGAAAGGAGAAAAAGCGCGCCTTTATTCGAAGCGTTTGCACCATTGATGGGAGAAGTTTTCTATTCCTGAAGAATTTGATCGGGTAGTCCGGGTATATGTATTATAGTAAAAGCAGATAATGATATAATAAAGTTGCACTAATTCCATTATTATCACGAGGAGCTGGCACTTTATTTGTTTTTAGCTGCGCATGATGCTGTGATACAGACACCTCATTTAAAAATATTGAACTTATGCTATGAAGAACATCATTTATTTTATTGCCATTCTCTTTATCTTTTCGGCTTTTACTGCTTCTGATAAAGAGTACGCTACGGTTTCATACCCCACCTTTACCACAGGCGAACTTCTCGAATATAAATTGAATTATGGGGTTTTTACGGTTGGGAAGGCGCAGATGAAAGTGCACAGCGGCTATTACAATATCAATGGCAGGGATTGTTATCGAGTAGATATTTTTGGTAAAACAAGTGGAGCCGTAGACTGGGTGGCAAAGGTAAATGACAATTGGGGAGCCTATATTGATACCGCAGCACTGGTACCACACATAAGTTATCGAAAAATTGAAGAAGGAAAATACCGGAAAAACGAGATCGTAAAATTTGATCATACAACAGATATGATCGAAGCCAAGGTCGTCAACAACGAAACGGGAGAATTTAAGGAGCCCGAATACATCCAGGCTCCCGAAAACATCCGGGATATCATCGGTGGCTTGTTATACCTTCGCTCTTTGGATTTTGACAAAATAGGAGAAGGCAATTTAATATCCCTGGATGCTTTTTTTGAAGACACCGTATATGACTTCGATATCAAATTCCTGGGCAGGGAGACAATTAAAACAAAAGCCGGCGAATTCAAAGCATTAATTTTGCAGCCTGTAATGCCTGATAACAAGATGTTTGCAGGAGAAAATGCGATTACCGTGTGGCTGTCGGACGATTTAAACAGGATTCCTCTCAAAGCAGAAGCTAATATGGTTATCGGTCGGGCTGCCTGTGAATTAATTCATTTCGAAGGACTGCGACATTAAATTTTGGCGGGCTTGCTCAAATCTTATATAGAAAAAAAGGCGGCATTTTTTTGGAAGTATGGTAGGAGCCATGCTGCATCTTCCGGAGATAATAGGTCTTTTCGCTTTTATAGTTATTGAATTAAACCTAATATTGCGCCTCTTTTAAACCTTAAACCAGCTTTTGGGGTTTAACGCTAGATTAATAACTGTTGCTTAAGGCACGGAAAAAAAATTGCAGGTCTTCAGAATGTGAATTTATGGCTAAAGTGCTGATCGAAATAGATGTTTTAAATCCCAAAGAAGTAATTCAGGAAAAGAAAGGAAAGTTTACCACCTGGTTTGCTTCATTAATTTATAGTGAAGAGAATTTGAAAAGAAAGGTCGAAGAAAAAATTTGTGCAGAAATTGTAAAGTCTCTTAGAGAGAATCTGGACAAAGGTTTCGAAGAACAAGGCGTGGCAGCAAAAATCAAAATTTCTGCTACTTTATAACAGCAGCCCCACTTTTGGGGGCTTATTCCGCAATACGATTGCAGCCCCGCTGTATCTGATTAAAAATTATAATGCAATTACAATGAATATTAAATTTAGCTTACTCTTTTTATTGATCATATCTGTGTTCGCGGCTTGTGAAAGCAATGACGAACAACGAGGGGATCAGTTTTTTGAAAAAGGAGATTACGAGTCGGCAATAAAAGCTTATGATGAATACCTAGAGCTACAGCCTTCGCATGTTAAAAGTATCTACAACAGGGGTCGGGCCTATGAGGAAATGGGCAATATTGAACAGGCTCGTCTGGATTATGAAAAAGTTTTGGACATTGCTCCTGACAATCCCAATGCCAACCTGAGCATCGGTAAATTGTACTACAACGAGGGCGATTTTGAGAATGCGGTTTATTTCTTCGAAAATGCCATTAACGCTGATAAAAACAACGCCCAGGGATTTTTTCTGCGCGGCCGGGCTTACCACAAATTGGGCAAAACGGATGAAGCCATGAGCGACTACGATGCTGCTATAAGCGTAAACAGCCAACTGGGGGAGGCATATCTTTACAGGGGCGCATTAAAAGCAGCTCTGAAAAGAAACAAATCGGCTTGCCAGGACCTACAAAAAGCCAAAGCCTTAAAAGTAACAGAGGCAGAGAGTGCAATTGCTAAATATTGCAACTAATGAAAGTAGACATCAAAATTAAGCTTAACAAGAAGGAGAGCAGGAGGAGGGGAATAATAATAATTTGGGACGCCCCCACGCTCAAAC
>CAZWQB010000152.1:0-8337 GCA_964636035.1 uncultured Roseivirgaceae bacterium | reverse complement strand
AAAATGGAAGCGATGCCATTTTGCCCGGAAATTTCTTCCTCTGCCGTGATGGCTACGATCAATTTGTAGGGAAGTCGCGGAAGCTTGCGTAAGTATAGAAAAGCCGCCAATAATGAAACTGCCGATGCACCGGCATCATTGCTTCCTAAGCCAATCAACTTGCCATCTTTAATTACAGGCTTGAATGGGTCTGTTTCCCAACCATTGGACGGCTTTACGGTATCATGATGCGAATTGAGCAGGATGATAGGGGCACCCTCTTCATGGTTATCAGCTATCGCCCAAATGTTATTGTCTTTTTGATGCACCTCAATCCCCTGGCTTTCCAAAAAGTGCCGAAGGAGCAAAGCAGAATTTCTTTCTTCTTTGGAAAATGAAGGCGTGTGTATCAGGTTTTGAAGAAGGATAACCGCTTCGTCCACCAGGGGTTTTAATTCGTTGGCGGTGTCATTACTCACAGGCATAATTTTGTCCCTCCGTAGTTATTCTCCAGATTCAGGTGCTCCGAACTACATATGATCACCGAGTTTACGCCATTGTTCAAGGCGTTAAACGCGTTTTCAAGCTTTGGGAGCATCCCTTCTGAGACAGTTCCGTCGGCTACTATTTCTTTGTACTTTGTAGGGTTGATTTCCGGGATAACAGAATTGTCATCCGAAGGATTGGCCAAAACACCATTCTTTTCAAAACAATATACCAACTGTACCTTATATGTTGCCGCCAGGCTCACCGCTAAACCAGAGGCTATTGTGTCTGCGTTGGTATTGAGCAATTGGCCTTTGCCGTCATGTGTGATGGGCGCGAACACAGGAACAAGGTAATTTTCCAGGAAAGATCGTATGGTTGAAACATTTAATTTCCCCGGCTGTAAATCCCCCACCATCCCATAATCTACCGTTCCCACCGGCCTTTTATTTGCAGGGATTGTATTTCCGTCAGCACCGGTAAGCCCAATGGCATTACAACCATAAGCTTGCAGTTGCGCTACTATACCTTTGTTGACCAGGCCGCCGTACACCATGGTAACAACTTTTAAGGTTTCCGCATCTGTGACCCTTCTTCCATCTACCATTTTGGGAACAATGCCTAGACTTTCACTGATGCGGCTGGCAATTTTTCCGCCACCGTGTATGAGCATCTTAGGACCCTGAATGGCCGCAAAATCCAGAAGCACCTTTTTTAATAGCGCATCTTCATCAATTACTTTTCCCCCTATTTTTACGATGGTTAAAGTTTGCATATCATTCATTCATTCATTCATTCATTCTGTAATTCTGTAATTCTGTAATTCTGTAATTCAGTCATTCTATCGTTCTATCATCCTTTTCAGCACGGCCTGTGCGGCAAAAACTCTGTTTCCAGCCAATTCAATCACTGCTGAATTGTCGATGACCTCATCTGTTGCAATTACATTTCTTCGGATAGGCAGGCAATGCATAAATCTCGCCCCATTGGTGAGATCCATCTTTCTCTGGTCGACGGTCCAAGTAGGATCATTGCTGAGGATCTTTCCATATTCCCTATAGCTCGACCAGTTTTTTGCGTAAATAAAATCCGCATTTTCAAAAGCTTCATTCTGTTGGTGTGTGGTTTTAACTCCTGCCAAAAGCGACGCTTCCAGTTCGTAGCCTTCGGGAAAGGCCACCGTCAGGTCAACATTTGCTTCTTTCATCCACTCCACAAATGAGTTAGGCACTGCTTGTGGGAGCGCCCTTGGGTGAGGCGCCCAGGTCAGCACCACCTTTGGCCGTGCAATTTTTTTATGTTCTTCAATCATCAGCAGGTCTGCCAGAGATTGTAGAGGATGTTTTGTTGCACTTTCTAAGCTTATTACTGGTACCGAAGAGTATTGAATGAATTTTTGCAGTACTTCTTCCTGATAATCCTTTTCTCTGTTGGTCAGACTGGCAAAAGTTCTCACCCCTAAAATGTCGCAATACTGGCTCACTACCGCTACAGCTTCTTTGATATGTTCCTGCTTGTCACCATTCATTACAGCGCCGTCTTCAAATTCAATCTGCCAGCCTTCCTGGTTGATGTTCATCACCATGACCGACATGCCCAAATTGAGGGCCGCTTTTTGGGTGCTCAGGCGTGTCCTCAGGCTGGGATTAAAAAAGATCATCCCTATGGTCTTGTTTTTGCCCAGATTTTGATGTGTAAACGGTGATTTTTTTAACGTAAGGCCTTCTTTTACCAGCGCATCAACATCAGGAACATCATTTACTGATAGAAACTGCTTCATTGTTTTGTATTTTATTAAGCGATAAGATCAGTTTTTGTATAAATATATCTGCTTCTGCCTGTGTCAGACTCAGTGGCGGAAGCAGGCGTAGTACATTTGGATCCGAGGCTGAACCGGTAAATACTTTATGATGGTGGACGAGATCATCTCTCAATGCTTTAACAGGAAAAGAAAACTGAAGCCCGAGCATTAAGCCCCTGCCTCTAATTGCTATAATTTCTTCAATCGCTTCCAGCTTCTCGACCAGATAATCACCAACTGTTTTTGCGTTTTCAACCAGCGATTCCGATTCCATTACTTCCAGCACCGCCAGGCCCGCCGCACAGGCAAGGTGGTTTCCGCCGAAAGTGGTTCCCAGAAGACCATATTTAGCCTGGAACTTGGGATGAATGAGTACGCCACCTATTGGAAAGCCATTGCCCATTCCCTTTGCCATGGTGATCAGGTCAGGCGTTACGCCCGCATATTGATGTGCGAAAAACTTTCCGGTTCTACCATAGCCTGACTGGATTTCGTCTGCAATAAAAATGGCTTTATATTTATCGCAAAGTCGCTGAACGTTCTGCAGGAATTCGTCAGAAGGTGCAATAATGCCGCTTACGCCCTGTATGCCTTCGATGATGACCGCGCATACATCTCCTTCCTTTAACGCAGCTTCCAGTGCTTCGGTATCTTCAAAAGCAAGAAATTGCACATGATCCGATTTGTTGATTGGGGCGCTAATGCCTGGGTTATCCGTAACAGCCAGTGAGCCTGCTGTTCTTCCATGGAAGGCCTTGTTGAAAGCGATTACTTTTGTCTTTCCGGTATGAAAAGAGGCTAATTTTAGCGCGTTTTCTGTGGCTTCTGCGCCTGAATTGCATAGAAACAGGTTATAATCTTCGTATCCGGAAGCTTTTCC
The DNA here is from genome assembly GCA_964636035.1 of uncultured Roseivirgaceae bacterium. Lineage (GTDB taxonomy): Bacteria > Bacteroidota > Bacteroidia > Cytophagales > Cyclobacteriaceae > CAMPJM01. Next base: position 5,191 of record CAZWQB010000152.1, on the reverse strand, counting down.
TAGTTTTTCTGCCAATTCCTGCTGCAGGCTGATCAATACAGAGTTTGAATAGAAGCCCAATTTTTGGAGTTGGTCTGAAATCCTTTTGACGTAATGCGGATGGCTATGGCCGATACTGATGACGGCATGTCCGCCGTATAGGTCGAGGTAGGAGTGATTATCCTGGTCAGTTACATAACATCCTTCTGCTTTTACAGGCTCAATGTTAATTAAAGGATATACATCAAAAAGTTTCATTGTCTCTTTAGTTTAATCTAAAATCTAAATTCCTGATCTTCAGTTTATTCATCATTCACAAAAGGAGATCCCGGATATTTACTCCGTTTTGCTCCATAAATTCCGGGATGACGTTAACAAAAATAGCTTACGACCCAAAAACCTAAAACCCAAGCCCTAATCCCGCTCACCTACTGCGAAAGCTTTACCAAACCTCTGCTTACCGTAAGCAGCGCAGATTCTTGACTTGCTGCTTCTTGCGATCTTAGCAGTTTATTTGAAAAGGTTTAGTAAATCGTGAAAATCCACAAGCTAAATCCCAATCCCCAAAACCTAAGACCCACACCTCAAGTAATCTTATCTATTTTTTTATACGAGGCTACAATCCCTTTTATCAAGGCTGAACTTAGGCCGTAATGCTCCATTTCATTTAACCCCGCTATGGTACATCCCTGTGGCGTGGTTACTTTGTCAATGGCTTCTTCGGGATGTTGGTTGGTCTCCAATAGAAGTGAAGCAGCCCCTAGTGCCGTTTGTGAGGCAATTAACTGAGCCTCCTCCGCATGAAACCCTACTTCTGTGCCGCCCTGTGAAGCTGCCCGGATAAACCTCAGGAAGAATGCGATTCCACATGCCCCCAAAACTGTGGCAGCCTGCATCAGTTTTTCATCGATTACCATCGCTTTTCCCATGGCTTCGAAAATGGTTTTTACTTCCTCAATAGCATCAGGAGACGCATTTGCCGAGGCGATGCAGGTCATCGATTGGCCAATTGCAATGGCGGTATTGGGCATGGCCCTGATGACCTTTACCTGCAAACCTAAAACACCGGCAATGTCGGCAATGGTTATGCCCGTAATTACTGACACAACGGTATGTTTTTTATGATCAATTACCGACTTGATGTCGCCCAATAGATTGTCCAACTGCTTGGGTTGCACCGCTAATATAACCAGGTCGGCAGCTTCCACTGCCTCTTTGTTGTTGCTGTGCACATTGATCCCTATTTCTTTGAGTTTGTTGAGTGGCTGCGCATTTCTTCTGGTTACGGTCACATCATATTGACTGGCAAGTGTGGAGCTCATCAATCCTTTGGCTATAGCTACACCCAGGTTACCTCCGCCTAAAATCGCTATGTTTTTCTTTGACATTGGATATATGTTTAATATTGGCTTCTGATTCTTTCTAAAACGCTGTTGCTTTTAACTTCAGTCCTGCGTTTTCTTCAAGATCAAACATCAGGTTCATGTTTTGAACCGCCTGTCCGGAAGCTCCTTTTAGTAAATTATCAACAATGCTGGTAATTAATATCTTATCGCCATGTTTTTCTACCTGTAAAAGACACTTGTTGGTATTTACCACCTCCTTTAGACTGATGGTATGACCTGCGACAATTGTAAATGGATGCTCTTGATAAAAATTGCTGTACAATTCCTGGAGCTCGTTCAACGAAATGTCAGCCTTCGTATAAGCACTGGTAAAAATCCCTCTTGTGAAATTTCCCCGCATGGGAATGAGATTTAATTCAGGTACCGCAACACCGCCGCTTTGAAGCAAACTCTGTTTTATTTCGGCCAAATGCTGGTGTTCAAAAGCTTTATAGATAGAAAGGTTGTTGTTTCTCCAGCTAAAATGTCCTGTGTCTGTTGGATTCTGTCCCGCACCGGTAGACCCGGTAATGGCATGGATATGTACCTCCTGATTTAGTAAGCCTTTTGCTGCGAGGGGAAGCAGGGCGAGCTGTATGCCGGTTGCAAAACAGCCCGGGTTGGCAATTTTGGTTGCCGATTTAATGGCAGTTTTGTCTAGCTCAGGCAATCCGTAAACAAAGCCGTGGTCGCCTTTTATTCTAAAGTCGTGACTGAGGTCAATAATTTTGGTGCTGTCGGAAAACTGATGTTCTTTCAGGAAGTCTTTGGAATTTCCATGTCCGAGGCACAGGAAAACTACGTCCGCGTCAGTATCGGGCTCCTTCACAAAACGCAGGTCAGTTTCACCTAAAAGATCTTTGTGGACTGCATGTAAAGGTTGCCCTGCATGGCTGTTGCTCATCACAAAGGAAATTTCTGCAGAAGGGTGGTTTAACAAGATTCTTATTAATTCTCCGGCTGTGTAACCAGCTCCTCCGATAATTCCAGCTTTGATCATGTTTATTTAACTTTAAATTTTCGGCCATTTAATTCAGCCGTTTTCTGCTTGGTCTAACGTCTAAAATCTAACATCTAATAAAAGCTTTACCAAACCTTAATTTCCCGAAAGCGCAGCAGAATATTTTGATTTCAATTCGTAGCAGCATTTGCAGTTCAATGAGCAAGGTTTAGCAAAGCGACAAAATTTTACTCCGCATGGCTCCATAAATTCCGGGATGACGTCAACAAACTCACGACCCAAACCCAAAACCTAATCCTGCTCACCTACTGCGAAAGCTTTACCAAACCTAACTTATCATAAACGCCTGCCGGTTTTTTTCATCTACCTGCTCATGGTAGCGAGTGCAGTAAATCAGGCAAGGTTTAGCAAAGCGTGTGAAATCGAACCCGATCCCCGAAACTATGAACTATGAACCTTGAACCCTGAACCTTAAACTATGAACCTTCCACTTCCCCATTTACCGCCCTATGGATCTTCAACGGATTGGCCAGTATTTTTGTAAAGCCTCTTACGTCAGCGCCTGTCCATCCTTTGTTCATTTCGCCATAGCTACCAAACTTAGATGACATCAGATCATATTCGGATTCGATGCCCTGTAGTTCAAATCGGTAGGGCAATAACTTTACAAATACCTTTCCCGAAACAGTAGTCTGCGTATCTTCCAGAAACTTTTCAATATTGCGCATCACCGGATCCAGGAACTGCCCTTCATGCACAAACATGCCGTACCAATTGGCCAACTGTTCTTTCCAGTAAAGTTGCCATTTTGTTAGGGTATGTTTTTCTAAAAGGTGGTGGGCTTTGATGATGACCAAGGCTTCAGCGGCCTCGAAACCCACTCTGCCCTTAATACCGATGATGGTATCTCCCACATGAACATCTCTGCCTATTGCGTAAGCTGAGGCAATTACCTTCAAATCCTGTATAGCTTTATAAGGCGTGTCATAATGCGTATCATTCAAGCCCGTAAGTTCACCATTTTTGAAGGTGAGGGTGAGAATTTGTTCTTCTTCCTTTTCAAGTTGACTTGGATAAGCTTCATTTGGAAGCGTATTTTTCGATCCGAGTGTCTCTTGCCCTCCTACACTGGTTCCCCATAATCCCTTGTTGATGGAGTATTTCGCTTTTTTCCACTCCAGGTCCAGTCCTGCTTTGCGCAAATATTCAATTTCAGCCTCTCTAGACAGTTGTTGGTCTCGAATAGGTGTGAGAATTTCAATTTCCGGGCAAAGGATATTAAAAACGAGGTCAAATCGTACCTGGTCGTTGCCGGCACCTGTACTTCCGTGGGCTATGTATTTGGCATTTATTTTCTTTGCGTATTTCGCTATGGAAATTGCCTGAAATATCCTTTCAGCACTTACCGAAAGGGGATAGGTATTATTTCGTAGCGTGTTTCCAAATATCAGATAGCGGACGCATTGGTTGTAAAAGTTCTCAACTTCATCGATGGCTGAATGTACTTCCACACCCAAAGAGTAGGCTCTTTCCTCAATTGCCTTCAATTCACCTTCGGAGAAGCCACCGGTGTTGATCACTACAGAGTGAACTTCCAGACCCTTCTCGTTAGCAAGATAAGTTGCGCAATACGAAGTGTCCAATCCGCCACTGAAGGCCAGTACTACTTTGTCTTTCATAATTTTTTGCTGTTGGCAATTAGCTTTTGATTTTATGATTAGCGATCCTGATTCCTCTGGATTCGGGTTCAAAGCTATATGTTTTATTTAAAAATCTGCCAAAAAACTTGTAAATCCCTTCGGGCTGCTCCATCCATACTTCGTATATCCAGAGCCGGCTACTGAAATTGTTAGCTTTTTAAGGGATGCGAGCGATTTTGGCGTGTAATTTCTAAGCCATTGCAGGCCTCCTGATCAGAGTGAAACAGCCAATAACTTGCTGCTTTTTTCGGCTTTGGCTTTTTCTGCTGCGGCTTTTGCTTTTGCTTTTGCCAAAGGATCATATAGCATGCCGGTGCACAGGCAGTATTTTCTTTCAGTCCTTACCAGGATATCATAGTTCCTGCAGCTTTGGCAGCCTTTCCAGAACTCTTCATCAGTGGTGAGCTCAGAAAAAGTTACAGGTTTATAGCCCAGTTCCGAATTAATTTTCATTACCGGAAGGCTGGTGGTAATACCAAATATTTTAGAATCGGGATATTTCTTTCGGGATAGTTTGAAAATGGCCTTTTTTATCTTTTTTGCCAATCCAAGGCTGCGATAATCAGGATGGACAATTAATCCGGAGTTGGCAACGTATTGTTGTCCGCCCCAGCTTTCGATATAGCAAAAGCCAACCGCCTTGTCGCCATCTACGACAATCACCGCCTTGCCTTCTTCCATTTTTCGGATCAAATACTCAGGCGTGCGTTTGGCAATGCCCGTGCCCCGCACTTTGGCAGCCTCTTCCATCAATGTACAAATTTCCTGAGCGTATATATAATGCTTTTTAGAAGCGATTTGAACAGATAATTCCATGGATCAAATAAAGAATTTAAATGTTAGAAATTCTAAAGCAGGGCCTTAGTTGATAAGTTTATTCGAAAAAATGATACGGATGGAAATTACAGAGCACGTAGCTCCGCGGAATAGATTAGCCCCTTACGGGCCTAAATGCCCTATAAGCTACAGACACAACAGCACTACCAGTAACCGGAGCGGTTGCCAGAGAGGTGATGGTAAATATGTCTGTTGTGTTATTCATGGAGATGCAAATGTAAAACAATTAAAACTTATAAAACAAGAAAATCACAAAATGTTAACGATATTTTTTAGATGATTTGCCAAATAAAGTTGAAGGAGCATCTGTCCCTCTCAACTTTATTTTA
>CAZWQB010000151.1:0-8396 GCA_964636035.1 uncultured Roseivirgaceae bacterium | reverse complement strand
TTTTTTCCGCTATTGTTTATAGTTGCTTTTCTATATGCGGCTGTTGGCCACGGCGGCGCAAGCGGCTACCTTGCACTGATGGCGTTGTTTAATTTTGCTCCCGGGTTTATGCGGCCTTCTGCATTAATTTTAAACGTATTTGTGTCCCTGATTGCCTTCATTCAATATTATAGAAAGGGGGACTTTCAATGGAAAATTTTTCTGATCCTGGCCGCAGCATCTATCCCAGCTGCGTGGTTGGGTGGGATGATTGAACCTGACCCGCAAATTTATAAACGGGTGCTTGGCGTACTTTTACTATTTCCCATTGCTCGTTTTGCCGGAGTTGTGCCAAAGGGAACCGGGAAGCTGAGAGAGCTTAACATGCTTGTGGCTGTAGCCATTGGAGGAATTATCGGATTTCTATCCGGCATTATTGGGATTGGTGGAGGCATAATCCTCACCCCCTTGCTCCTGCTCCTGCGCTGGACCAATATGAAAGAGGCCGCGGGGATCAGCGCCTTGTTTATTGCGGTGAATTCCATTGCAGGCTTAATAGGGGCAGCACAGATCGGCATAGTACCCGGTCAAAATATACTTACTTTAGTGGCCATAGCTTTTACCGGCGGCGCATTAGGCTCGTACCTTGGTGCAAATTATTTCAGCGGAACTTTGCTAAAACGGCTCCTTGCATTTATATTATTAATTGCTGCTCTTAAACTACTGCTTACCTGATGTGTAGTTTTTGATAAAATGAAACCTTGCGAAAAGCCATTGTATTATTCGGGAGAGTCTAAATATGAAAAACAACTTTGAACTGCTTGAAAATCTAAATTTCAATGAGGCGCTGATATTAATCCTTCGGCAAAATAAGCTACTCATGCAGCCACAGTGCACCGGAACCAGATTATGCCAGCAAATTGACCTGAACCCTACAATAAATCTTCATGCTATCAAAAGCTAAAGTCCTGTTTTTAATTCTTGGACCCGTTATATTTTTGTTGATATTTTTTTTAGAACCATTTTCCGGATTATCTTCGGAGGCGAACGCCGTTTTAGCAAGTACCGTCTGGATTGCCCTGTGGTGGATCACCGAAGCCATTCCTATTCCGGCCACTTCATTGTTGCCGCTGATCCTTTTTCCCCTGACCGGCGCTTTGGGAATAGAGGCTACTGGTGCTGCTTATGGCGATAAGCTAATATTTCTCTTCATGGGTGGCTTCTTTATAGCCATCGCTATCGAAAAGTGGAATCTGCACAAGCGCATTGCACTTAACATCATTCTATTGATTGGTACTGACCTGAAAAGAATTGTACTAGGATTCATGATTGCCACGGCATTTTTGTCGATGTGGATTTCAAATACGGCCACTGCTGTGATGATGCTGCCCATCGGGATTGCCATTATCAAACAGTTGCGGGAAGGATCAGGCCTGGGCGACTCACTTGACGGGTTCAGTAGGGTGCTCATGTTATCCATAGCTTATGCTGCCTCTATTGGAGGAATATCTACGCTTATTGGTACTCCGCCCAATCTGGTGTTGGCAGGCGTTGTTGAGGAGTTCTACGGTATCAGCATCGATTTTGGAAAATGGATGCTCTTCGCGTTTCCTCTCTCAATAAGTTTGCTAATGCTTGCCTGGTTGTATTTAGTTAAAATAGCATATCCTTTAAGCAGTCTCTCGTTTCCTGGTGGGACAAAAGAGATAGAACGTCAGCTCAATTTATTGGGTAAGATGTCTTTTGAAGAGAAATCGGTTCTGGTGGTTTTTTCAATTACAGCCCTTGCCTGGATTTCAAAATCTTTTCTTCTGGTGAAAATATTTCCTGCAATTGACGATTCTATCATTGCTTTAACCGGCGCCATGTTGCTTTTTATCCTGCCCGCACGAAATAAGGACTCGGTTCATCTTCTTAGTTGGAAAGCTGCCAGGGAGATTCCCTGGGGCATCATATTGCTATTCGGGGGAGGTCTTGCTATTGCAGAAGGATTTCAGGACAGTGGATTAGCCACCTCAATTGCTGAAGGGATGAGCCGTTTTGAAGGAATTTCTCTCTTTTTATTGCTTTTGACTGTGGTCGCTTTGATCAACTTTCTCACGGAAATTACCTCCAATGTGGCAACAACAGCCATGGTTTTGCCCGTATTGGCCCCCATTGCCATGAGCATTGGTGTGCATCCCTTCGGATTGCTTTTTGGCGCGACCATTGCGGCCTCTTGTGCATTCATGTTGCCGGTCGCTACGCCACCCAATGCAGTAGTTTTTGGTTCCAACTATGTGAGGATGAAAGACATGGTCAGAACAGGTTTTGCGTTAAATTTGCTATCTATTATTCTGATAATCATTTATATCTATTTTGTGCTGCCCCTCGTCTGGGATCTGGACCTTCACCAATTTCCAGATCATCTCAAATAGTAATTTTTGTGATGCGGGGCTCATGAGGGCTTTTTTCAGACAAGTGCTTTCCGGAAAATCTTTGGAAAGCTAATCCTCTAATTAACAATTTGTTAACATCAAATTGTTGAACATTTTTTATAAGCTTCGGTTAAACCTACTCAACTGTTTACTAAACTTTGTTTCAGCAGGCTATAAGCCTATCGCAGATGCGTTTCCACGATTACAAGAGATTAAATATTTTCATCCGTTGTAGCTCAGGCGCTGATCAAATTCAAGTCTTCCAGCAAAATTATCTTCTCGACCCAGGCATGGCCTCTACCGCTCTCTTTATTCCAGTTTCTCTGGAGATCCTCTTTATTTTTCATTATTAACAAAATTTTTAACTCTTCTTATCCTATGAATTCAAAAATACGATTGACCGAAACACTAAAAATCTTGCTGCTACTGGTAACCATGACCGTTTCAGCATCAACAGTATTTGCGCAAAGCGATCAACTGCCGGAAATAAAAAGATATCCCTTTTCTAAGGGCTATGAATCTCCTGTAGGCATTGAAAACGCAGGAGATAACAGACTATTTGTTGTGGAACAAGGTGGCAAAATCTGGATTGCCACCCTCCGTGGTAAGAAAAAAACTACGCCGTTTTTAGATATTTCAGATAGAATTACGTCAAGTGGCGGGGAACAGGGACTTTTGGGCCTGGCTTTCGACCCCAACTACAAAACCAACGGCTATTTTTACGTAAATTATACCAACCCGCAAGGCGACACCCATATTTCGCGCTTTAGCGTCAGTGCTACAAATCCCGATGTGGCTGATGAAGATAGCGAGGTTGTATTGCTCACACAGGAACAACCGTACAGCAATCACAATGGCGGACAGCTTAAATTTGGTCCTGACAATTACCTCTACATTGCCCTTGGCGATGGAGGAAGTGGAGGCGACCCTCATAACTACGCCCAGGATCCCACGACCTTTCTTGGGAAGATGCTTAGAATCGACGTAGGCAGTCCCGCTAATGGTAAAGCGTATTCTATTCCCTCAGATAACCCTTATGTGGGAACGACCGGTTACCTGGAAGAAATCTGGTCCACAGGGTTAAGAAACCCTTTCCGGTTTTCATTTGACAGGGCGGAAGGCAATCTTTGGATAGCTGATGTGGGCCAAGACGGATGGGAGGAGATAAATTTCCGTCCCGCAGATAGTGAAGGCGGAGAAAATTATGGCTGGAGCTGTTGGGAGGCAAATCATTCCTTTAAAGCGGATTGCGACTTGAATGATGCGCCTTTGGTATATCCAATAGCGGAATATGCGCATGGTCCGGATCCCTGCAGCGCGTCTATTACCGGAGGTTATGTTTACAGGGGAAGGCTGTTTCCGAATATGTATGGAAAGTATTTTTATACCGACTATTGTAAGGGAACAATATCTACCATTTATCAGGAAGACGGCGAATGGGTAAACAAAAGCTTAGTCACATTTAATCCATTCAGCTACACCTCCTTTGGTGAAAACTGGATAGGTGAATTGTTCCTTGCCGATGCGTCCCAGGGAATAATTTATCTGTTGTATGATGCGACGACTTTTGATCCGGCCATGCTGGAAGAGAAGCATCTTGACACCGATAAAGTAGCTGTCTACCCCAACCCGGCGCGAGGAGAGTTCACCATCGCCGTAAGCGCCTTAGAGCAGGAGGTATATGGGATTGAGATTCTGGATCAAATGGGTAAAGTGGTTTACTCCGGCTCCAGGTTGGCAGAAGTAGGCCTAAACGAATGGGAGTTAACTACCGATGGTTTCAGACCGGGTCTATGGTTTCTCAAAGTGGAATCCTCAGAAGGAATCATCAATAAAAGGATCTTCATCAAATAGATCTTGGTAACACATTGTAAGAGGTAAACATATTTATAGTTCTAGGAGGTGAACAAGGGTAGTGATAGCAAGCCTGCCTTTGTTCAACTTCATAGATTGTACACCAGCGATTATCCCGATATTGTTGGTGTTTGTCGTTTTCAGGCAGTTACAAATATTTGATTTTGCTAGGTTATAATTTTTATAAATATTAAAATTGTTGTAAAACTCAGTGCAAGAAAAATAGGAATGACACATGTTTTTAGGTGTAATTCTTATTTGATTCCCTTAGCCATAAACTCTGGAGAAAGTAGAATCTATTTTAAAGTCGTTTAAGCTGAGTTTTAAAAATTGTTGAAATGCGAAGTTCTTTGGTCTGGGAAATATCTCTGATTTTAATTTTTTAAGATTATCAACTCCTATACGCACCATACAGATGCTGATTTGATTTTGCTCCTGAAAAAGAGCGATAAGCAGGCTTTTGATGAAATTTATGAGCGGTATTGGTTTAAGATGTATCTCGCCGCCGTTAAAAGAATTAAGTCTGACGAAAATGCTAAAGATCTGGTGCAGGATTTATTTGTGTCGTTGTGGGCACGGCGGGGCGCATTGGTCATCAACAATTCACTTCAGGCTTACCTTTACCAGGCAATTAAGTATAAGATCATTAATTATATTGAAGCCAATGTGGTAAAGAGCAATTATTTGAAGTCTTTAGATAAATTCGCATTTGAATACGATGACTCTACCAGTGAATCAATCGTTTGCAATGATCTGGAGCAGTTTATTGAAGCTGAAATAAATAATCTATCGCCCAGGGTAAAAGTTGTTTTTGAATTGAGCAGAAAAGAAAGGTTGTCAAATGTGGAAATTGCCCAAAAGCTGAATGTCTCTGAGCAAACGGTGAAAAACCAGATCAGCAAAGCCATAAAAACCTTAAAATTACACCTCGATAACGTCTCTATCAGCTACATGGCCTTTTTAATCCTCAATTCTTCTTTGATTTAGCCTTTTGCGGTTCCGGATTCATTGTATTTTTCAGAATTCACGAAAGCATGGATACCAGCGATGACATCTCATTAGTTCCCAACCCTTCAAGGCTGCGTTATGGTAATAGTTGAAGAAGAGAGATGTCATCGCTTCTCTGCATGCTAAACCGATTAAATTTTCATTTTTTTTCACTTTTGAATAGTACCTTTCTCATCATTGGCTGACTATATAATTAAAGGAACTCCAAAATTGAAAGTCCTGTCAACTTTTGAACTAAGAAAAATTGGAAAAAGAAGAGGCGCAAGAATTATTGAAACGGTACCGCCAGGGTAGGTGTACTGAGCAGGAATTGAAAATAGTAAATCGATGGTATAATTCATTTGACGAGGCTGATATTAAGCTGCCGGAAAGCTCCAGGTTAAATGCTATAAAGGCTGAAATGTTGGAAAACATAAAATCACAGATTGCCAGAGATGAGATGACGGTCTCCCGAAGGGTAAGCAAAAAGCAACCTGTGAAAACCAGCATGTTTAATCTTTCTAATTTGAAAAGGATTGCAGCGGTTTTGGTGGTTGGCTTCGGTATCGGGTTTTTCATTTATAACCAACACCAGATGCCTGAAGTGATAACGCATCAAACGGTTGAGGAAGCGCCGCAGCTTAAAGCGCTGCCATCTTTAATTTTTCTTTCTGACGGAAGCAAGGTGAGACTCAAAGAAGGGAGTAAGCTTATATACCCCGCTACTTTTACCGAAAAAACCCGCGAGGTGACATTGATTGGCGAAGCTTTTTTTGATATCGCCAGAGACGAACAGAAGCCATTCCTAATACATGCTGGCAATATTACCACCAGGGTGTTAGGAACCAGCTTCAATATCAAAGCCTATGCGGAAGAGGAGTCTTCGGAGGTTTCGGTAATATCCGGGAAAGTTTCGGTGTCGGTAAATGGAGAAGGGAAGGAGAATGCCAGAGAACTGATCTTAGCACCAAATCAAAAGGCTGTTTATTCAAAAAATGAAAAGGTGCTGATTCAAAGGGAATCCACGGAAAAAATCCAAGCAGAGACTGAGAAAAAAGCAAAGCTGGTATTCAACGAAACTTCACTGGAAGAAATAGTTGGAGTATTGAATGTCTATTACGATGTAAATATCAGGTTGGAGAATCAAAAAATGAAGGGCTGCCTCATCACGGCTGAATTAACAGATGAACCCGTTGAAGTAAGTCTTAAAATTATTACCAAAGCTATAGGTGCCGAATATAGAATATCAGAAGATGAAATTATTCTTTCAGGTGCAGCCTGCGGGGATGAGAAATAACAATTGAAACCCTTAAACTAAAACTTATTATATGAACTAAAAAAACAGCAAAAAATAAGTCAGAAGTGGGCCAACACTCCTGACTTAAGTAATTACCCTCTCACAACCATCCCTAAAAGGGATGCAAGGGAATTTTTGTCAATTTAAAAAACTAACAAAACAAATAAAGGTATGGAAAATGATCTACAAAAACATGCATTATTTAGAAAAATAGTGAAAATAACCTTAACACAGACATTTATCTTACTTATTCTGACAGGCGTTTCATTTGCCAGAGTTGGTAATGCGCAGGAGGTTCTTGAGAAGCAGATTTCTCTGAACCTTTCTGACAAATCTCTTAAAGAGGTGCTGGAGAATATCGAGAGCAAGGCTGATGTAAAATTTGCCTATAGCAGACAGTCAGTAGGGTCCCAACTGGGCATTTCACTTAGTGCTGAAAATGAAAAATTAAGTGTGGTTTTAGACAAACTTTTGAAGCCAATGCACTTAAGTTACGAGGTAATCGGAAAGCAAATTGTACTCAACAAGTTCTTTCTGCACGAAGCAGAAAAATCTTTGCTGGAATACAAAGTCAGGCAAAGTATGATTTCCGGTACAGTCACTTCAGATACCGGCGAGCCAATTCCCGGTGTCAATATAGTGGTTCAGGGTACCACCAACGGCACCACCACGGATATCAACGGGCGATACAGTCTGGATGCTCCCGGTGATGCCGTCTTGATATTTAGCTCCATCGGTTATACCACACAGGAAGTGCCGGTCAACCAGAGGTCGGTAATCGATATCGTGCTGGAAAGTGATGTAAGGCAATTAGAAGAGGTAGTAGTTGTGGGTTATGGTACGCAGAAGCGTTCTGATGTGACAGGTGCTGTGGGAGTAGTGAGTGGAGAAGAAATTCTGAGAGCACCGGTAAACAATGCCATCCAAGGCTTACAGGGCAGAGTAGCGGGTGTGAACGTCTTCTTGAATTCCGGCTCGCCTACCAGCAGTCCAAGAGTAGTAATAAGAGGGGTGGGAACCATAAACTCAGGTTCGGATCCTTTATATGTTGTTGACGGGGTAGTGATGGAAGATGTTCGGTTTCTGAATCCAAATGATATTCAAAGCATGGAAGTGTTGAAGGATGCTTCATCTACCGCCATTTATGGTTCAAGAGGTGCAAACGGTGTCATTTTGATCACCACCAAAAGAGGAGGCCAAACCGAAGGTATCACCGTGGGTTATGACGGATTCATCAGTGTAGGTAAAATCCGGAAAAAAATGGACCTTCTCAATGCCGAGGAGTGGATGCAGGTAGTAGAAACAGGAATGGCAAATGTTCCGAAATATCGCCCTGGTGAAACTGGAAATTTTTCGACGACTGATCCAAGATTATTCGATGCCAATGGCAACCCCCTATACGATACCGATTGGCAGGACGAATCTACAAGAACAGCGGTATCTCACAATCATCAATTGTCCATTCAATCCAGTTCAGAAAAGTCTTCTTTTGGTGCGTTTATGAATTACACCCGGATGGAAGGGATCATGCTGAATAGTTGGATGGAAAGAGTAAGTGGAAAAGTTGCTTATGATGCCAAAATTAAAAAATGGCTATCGGCAGGTGCCAATGTTCTGATCAATCATACCAAAGAAAACGAAGTTGAAGAAGGCGGAGGCCATCAAATGCCTAGAAGAACCATGATAGAAATGCCGCCAATTTTCCCGGTTAAATTTCCCGATGGCACCTGGAGCAATAGCAGCATGATTGACGATCCGTTCAACCTGGAAGGAATGGCCAATCCGGTGCACGTGCTTGAAACGCAGGAGCGATTAAGAACTCGTACGCAGACCTTTGGGAATGCTTTCCTTAATTTCCACAT
>CAZWQB010000150.1:6977-8405 GCA_964636035.1 uncultured Roseivirgaceae bacterium | reverse complement strand
CCAATCTTCAGAAGTCATTCCAGAGGGTGGTGAGGTTTAGTAAAGCATGGAGTTTATTCGAGTACGAAAGGATAACGCTCCTTCAAGCAGTAAATCTCAGCCAAAAAAACTACTCGCCGCGATCGCTGCGTTATATTTCGTTGCGCCGCTGCGTGGAAAGTTCTTTACTTTACAAGATCCTTGTAGCTGATCAATTCAATTCCTTCCTGCTCTATCACCGCTTTCACTTCAGGACTGGTCCATGCGTCGGTTACGCCCTGGCGATCAACGGCCACATCCTCATAACCTATATGATGAATCGCCCTTAGTTCAGGGGTATCCAGTGCAGGATGGTCGACAAACAAATAAGTTTCACCAGGTTCCAGGGAGCGCAACATGTTGATCAGACTCTGGATTTTCTCTTCGGAAGTCTTTTTTGGTCCCTGATAAGTAGCTCTTTTAACACCATAGTCTTCCGGATCAATATCTATCTTATACTCCTGTGCAAGCTTTTTAGCCAATGTTTTTACTTCAGGGGTCATATTATAGCAGCCCATGTGCGCAGAAATGTGACTGATCCGGGGTATTTTCTTCAAAGCCAGCTCTATTTGCGCCCGCATTTCCTTTTCTATGTCTTCAATTTTCCAGTCATTCTCAGTCAGTGCCTGACCGGGATAATTTTTATTAGGCCAAATCATCGGAAAGAAATAGCCATCTTCATCTACCAGGCTTTTGCAATCAGACACAGGCCTGTATTTAACATTATCCCACTCACTGGTAAGGGCTATGTGCACCCCGACATCTACTGTTGGATTTTCTTCTAGCAACTTCACTGCCTCGGGAAACCAGGGCGAAGGCACTATCACCTCAATACTCGTTTCGATGCCCTCCTTATAGGCTTTGATCAATGCTGCATTTCCTGAATGAGCGAAGCCCAAATCATCCCCTCTCACAATAAGACGGGGTGGCTGCTGCGCACAGGCAAACAAAAAAGGAAAAAAGAAAAGCAGCAAAAACAGAAAAGGACTATGTTTCATGATTTTAGATTGTGGCTGTAAAAAGCAATCCAGGAAATTTTGCACTTCCTGTTTTTCCTTTTGAAGATACGCACAGGCAGGGAAAATAAAAAATAAATATTTGTTCCTAATCGACCAAAGGAGTCTCCGAAAATTGCATGGGAGTTATGTATTTAAACCGGTTGTTCCACCCTTACCATCGCTTTGGTTGCTAAAGTAGCATTTGCTTTTTGCTTGATGGCTTCATTGATAACATACATCATTCCGATGGTGATCATCGTCGCCAAAACCACGATGTACCCGAGAATGTCATAATTTTGCAATACGCCATTTGCGGTTTGGACCACAATAGACCCCGCAAGCACGGAAGCCAATCCTCCCGAAATCTGCTGTACCGAGGATTGAATGCTCATATAAGCGCCGCGGTCTTTTG
>CAZWQB010000150.1:0-6877 GCA_964636035.1 uncultured Roseivirgaceae bacterium | reverse complement strand
AATCCTCCCGTTGCTAACAATGCAATGGCTCCAAAACCTTTGATGTAGTGGGAATTTGAAACCGTATTGACTAAATGTTCAAAGACGGTGATTTTACTTTCTATTTTCAGATGAGCGTTGATCGGCTTCAAGTACATGATGATGGCCGCTCCGACCAGTAAGCTTATGGCAACAATCAAGAGAAAGGGAGAGTGCCAACCCCAATTGTTGGCCAGATAAAGTCCGATGGGAATACCCATTACCTGACTGCTGGCAAAAGCCATCTGCACAAAGCCCATTACACGGCCCCGCTGTTGCCAGTCAAATAGGTCTGTGACAATGGCAAAGGTAATTGCTCCGATAACGCCTCCGAAAATTCCCGTTATGATTCTCGCCAGTAAAAGCGAAACATAGTCAGGTGCGATTCCACAATACAATGTTCCTAAAATAAAACCTGCGTAGAAGAAAAGAAGTAGCCTTTTCCTGTCAAATTTATCGGCAAAACCAGCTGCCAGCAATCCCGAAATTCCGGCGCTGAAAGCATAGGCAGATACCACCCAGCCAAATTGTTGAGGAGTGATCTCGAGCTCAAGCATAAGCTGTGCACCTAACGGCGACAAGACCATGAAATCAAGTACAATGGTGAATTGCAAAATGGCCAGGATGGCGACCACAAACATCTGATAGCCGGTAAAACCTTCACCGGGTATCTTTTTATTATTGTCCATTGAAAAATTGCGTTTCTATTAATGATGATGTATCGGAATATGGACCGTTTTCTTGCACGGAATCCGCTTTCATTCAGACTTAGTCAGGGAGCTCTTCGCAGTAATACCCGGCACGTTTAAAAATGTCCACTACCTCCTCGGTATCAATAGCAATTGCCTCCAGGCGAAGTACCAGATCCCTGTCTTCCAGGTCCACATTCCAATGTAAAATTCTCGGTTCAGCATTTAAAAATGCCGCTGCCTTGCGTACGTCTTTTTTGAACCGGAGATTGGTCCTAAAAATTAGAATTTGTAGATTATTGAATAGGTTAGTCATGGTAGTTGCACGTCAAAAAGTTAAAAATAAGTCAGGGCTTTAAAGCCTTAAGCACCAGTTCCAGCGCTTGATTCATTGTTTTTTCATCCAGTTCAAAATTTTCTGTTCCGGGTAATCCTTTTTTTTCGGTATGAAATTTTACCAATGTGTAAAGCGGCGAAAAGGCCAGCGACCAGTAAACCTCTAATGGCAACGACACGATTTCTCCTTTTTTGGTTGCATTCTTAACGAATCGTCTCATTACTTCTCTGAATTGTACATTTGCCTTCTCGAGTACAACACCAATGTAAGGGGAAAACTTTGCCTGTTCCAAAAAATGCATGTTCAGCGGGTTTTCCAGACAGTACTTTATTCTGTTCATCCACTGGACTTTTAATCCCACATCAAAAGGCATTTCCGGATCAAAATTTGCCAGTGTCGCTTCTCCCATTTTATCAAATTCTTCTACACATAGCTGAATAATCAAATCTTCTTTATCTTTAAAATATATATAGATAGTAGCGGGCGACACATTTGCTGCTTTTGCCAGCTTATGCATGCTTAGGCCGTCAAAACCTTCTCTTACAATAAGTTCAATTGCTTTTTTTCGGATTAGCTTTTGCTTCTTTTCGTCCTTTATCCTCATACGTCAAATATAAAAGAACGAGCGTTCATTTATGAACTTATTTATTGCCTTTTATATGGATGGTAAATTCGTTACTTGGATCAGTTATTTGTTATTTAAACGCAAGGTAAAAAAGGGGAGTGACAGCCTTATGTCAGCAGGATGCGACGATCTATGTCAGGTATCTGCGGAGACTGTGATTAGCCGTGATAATATGCTGTCAATATTGGAAACATGGGGCACCTTTATTTTAAATTTATTCCGGAGTGCTTCTTTAATTTCTTCCGCATCTTTGAGTCGAAACTTTTCGCTCTCCAGGCTATTATGGTGAATGGTCAGGTGGTTGTTCCGCAGGGAATATCTGCTTTTATTTTCTACTCTGGCGGCGACCAAACTTGTGACGAAGTGAGAATCAGGGTGATTGGACAAATACCAGCTCGACACCTCATAGTCAGGAAGCAAATGTTCCTGAAGCCCAAATTTGTACAACGCCTTCCAAAGACCCTTCACGTTGACCTGAAGCTGGTATTCTTCACCTACCATGTGCAGCCTGAAGTGACCGTGCGGCGTTTCCTGAACGGTATTGGTTTCCAACAGCAGTGGGGCAGTCAGTGTATTTCCTCCAAAACCCACGTCTGCTATATATCTTTTATCCTCAAGTTCTACCAGCAACAACATATGGCTCCGGGCAGTGACGGCTTCTTCCGGGAGATTCCACTGAACCCTCGCTGCCAATTCAACTACCTTAAATCCGATCGTTCTCAGTACTGTACTCAAAAGAAGATTATGCTCAAAGCAATAACCTCCTCTTTGTTGGCTTACAAGCTTTTCCTGAATAGATTTCAAATCTAATCTGACCGGTATTCCCAAAAGCGGGTTGAGGTTTTCAAAAGCAATTGACTGCGGATGCAACAAATGTATAGCCTTCAAGGTCTCCAGTGTTGGTGCCATGGGACCTGTATAGCGAATGCGCTCAAAATAGGAAGTCAAATTTTCGTGCTGAACAGAGTTAGGCTCACTGTTTTTGACAACGTTATGATCTGCGGGATCTGTTGGGTTGGGGATAAATGTGTGATCGTTTTCCATGATTATAAACTGTTTCTTGACACATTAAACAACTAATGCTTTCTCACGGGATTTCTTTGCATTGATGGCATCAGCATACCACAGAAACTCGGTCACAAATTTTTCTGTGGAACTAATAAAACGTTCGTTGACAGCCTCATCTTGTTCATTAAAAGCCAGATGAATCTCCGGAACCAGCAATTTTACCGGGAGCGGGTATGCACCCAGGCTTAACACTACGTGCTGCAGTTGGGTCGAAGCATTGATGCCGCCCATTTTTCCAGACGATGTTGCTACTACACCAATAGCCTTCCGCTGAAACTCAACCCAGTAAAAGTCCAGTGCATTTTTTAACGCACCTGAAAAACTTCCGTGGTATTCGGGAGTGACTAATATAATTGCCTGGGCCTTGTTTAGTCGCTCTCCCAACTTGCCTATCCGTGTCCGGACGTGTTCATCTTGTGTGACAATTTCCCCCATGAGCGGCAATGGATCAAGTGCCAGGTCAATAAGATCGGTTTCTAAACCGAAATCCCTAAGTTTTCTTTCGAGATAGCGCGCCACTTTGTGGGATTGCCTTTCCGCTCTAATGCTTCCAAGTAATATAGTGATTTTCATGATTAGTAAATTTTGGAGTTTAATGCTGAATTCAGATAAATTGTTGTGCGTGATCAAGCACCCATTGAGAGAAGCTTCTCGGTGGTCTTCCTGTAATATTTTCAACTGTGGACAGTACGGTATATCCTTCGGCAGGAGGATTTTTGTACCACTGAAGCAGGTAATTTGCCAGTTCATCTGAGTAGCCATGTTGCTTCCAACGATCAAGCGCTTCAGCCTCTGACAGCTCCACGAAACGGACGTTTTTGTTTAATATTCTTTTGATTGTTGCCACCTGATCCTGTGGGGTTAAAACTTCCGGACCCGTTAACGTATAGGTTTTTCCGCTGTGGCGCCCGTTGATTAATATGGATGCAGCTACACTTCCTATATCGTCCTCGTGTATCGCAGCGGTAGGCCGCAATCCAAAAGGTTCGGCTACAATACCTTTCCCGGCAATAGCCTTTTGCCAGGTAAGCACGTTTGCCATATACTCTTGTGGTTGCAAAGTTGTCCATTCCAGATCGCTAACTTCGACCGCTTGTTCAACAGGGCTCTTTTTACCTTCTCCGCTCCACAGTACCGTAATCCGCTTCACACCCGATGCCCTGGCCATTGCCATAAGCTCTGGACCGCTCTGGAGTGGTGTATACTCCGGCCCTGTAAAGGTGATGAGATGTAGTCCGACTACGTTTTTCAATGCAGCTTCTAATGTCTCCGGCTTTTCCAGATTACCCTCAAAGACCTCCACAGCATCCGGAAATTTTGCCTTTGAAGGATTCCTTGTTAAAGCCCGTACCTTTTGGCCGCTGCTTAATAGCGCTTTTACAACAGCACTCCCGACAGTTCCCGTGGCACCAGTCACCAGAAAGACAGGCCTGCCGGGGTCATCATCCGCTAATTTTGAATGTTGCTTCATAATTTTATATTTTTAATTATTAGTGAGATGAGGTAACTTTACGAAATAAACCAAATATTTGTTTTGTTTATTATGAAAAATTTTCCGGACAATGAAAGGGCGATTTGGATTATCAAAAAGCAGGGGCCCAAATGCCTGAAAGACTTGGCGAGGGAATTGAATGTCACCACCGAAGGAGCAAGGTTCGCCCTGCTAAAACTCGCCAATGAAGGTTTGGTCAAAGCAACCACCTCGTCCAAAGGCAGGGGCAGACCGCAACAGATTTGGGCATTGACGGACCTGGGAAATTCCCGGTTTCCTGATGCGCATGCGGAAATGACCGCGCGTTTGATTGGTGTAATGCGCGAAACATTAGGTGAAGAAGCGCTGGAGACGGTAATCAAGGCAAATGAAAAAAAAGGAATTCAGAAATATAGTGAAGACCTGAAAGGCTTGTCGGACCTGGAGAGCAGGATCAAAAAACTGGCAGCCGTAAGAGACGAAGAAGGCTACATGGCAACGTATGAAAAGGACGAGGAAGGATTTCTACTGATAGAAAACCACTGCCCCATTTGTGTTGCAGCACGGGCCTGCCAGGGAATTTGTTCGTCTGAGCTGAATACTTTCCAAACGGTACTGGGAGATGATGTGGAGATCGAAAGATTAGATCATATTTTGCAGGGAGCAAGAAGGTGCGCCTATAGAATTACCTCCCGTCAAAAACCGGAATTGTAAGTTCGATGGGTGGAGAATTGTAATTATTAAACATGCGCTTCGTTTTTGAGGTTAATAATAAAATTCATCTTCCGGAACGCCATTGGTTCCACCTATTTAAAAACCAATAATAAATCCTGTATATGGGCATCATAAAGTTTTTTAAAGAAATATTTTCAAAAGATAAAACGACTGATAAAGAAGCGACAAAGGACAAGATTTACCAAAGTGAGCAAAAATTTGATAATATTGAGCAGGCTAAAAAGGCCTTTAGAAGGTCGAAGGCCAAGCTTTTCAACATTAACAATTGGTCGAAGCTTACCGGCCCTACCGCCACTTTTGAGTTGCATAAAAACGATGGTGCTCCTGTAAAATCAAAAAAACCACGGGAGGGTGATTTTATCAAAATAGAATTGCCTGGACCCACACCGGAAAATTGGGTGAGAGTGACCAAAGTATCGGAGAGCTTTAAGGTGGCCTCGTTTATCGTGAGTCCGAGTGAAAACCCGAGAGAAAAAAGCGGTGAAATTGAACATTTCTTTATTAAAGAAGCAAGCAGCGAATTCAAGGTTGAATTGATGGGAAACACCATAAAAGCTTACGAAATAGGCAGGAATGAAGGCATCAACAATTCGGGTTACGAAGCCGGCAAAAGAGAACTGATCAACACCCTCATAGCAGAGGGAGGATGGGCAGGTTTTCAGAAATTTCAGTGGGACAAACTTACCGATTACCTGGTCCACAAAGAGGAAATAAAAAAGGAAGAGGCCTGAGCAGCTTCTAAGCCTGAATCATAGCTACAGATCGGCTTCCTTAATAGGATACTGTCTCCTGATTTTATTTATCAAAAACAGCTTTTGCGCCGTGAAGCTGTCCGGGTGCACCTGCTCAAAAATTGCCTGAAATTCCTGATATCGTTCGGGTTCATTACTTCTAAACCCAGCAGGATCAATCTTTTTACGAATTAAATAATCTTCAAAATCCATAAATCTACTTCCTTTTAAACCGCTGCAATTGCAGCAAAATAAGTAAATTATACTTTGTTGTTCATATCGCACTCAAAAAAACTTTTTTTTCTACATTTGTTGAAAATTTTTTATGGACAAAATACTCGTTATTGGCGCATGTGGACAGTTAGGTCAGGAACTTACGCTTGAACTGCAGCATATTTTCGGCCATGAACATATTATAGCCTCCGATGTAAATCCACCTCCCTCAGCGCTTCAAAACAGTATTTTCGAAAAATTGAACGTCTTAGACACAGAGGCCCTTCATCAAATCATAAAAAAGCATAAGATCACGCAGGTTTATAACCTTGCCGCTGTGTTGTCGGCTACTGGCGAACGAAACCCCAAATTTGCGTGGAAATTGAACATGGAGGGACTGTTAAATGTACTCGACGCCGCAAAAGAATTAGATCTTCAGAAGATTTACTGGCCCAGCTCAATTGCCGTTTTTGGAACCGAAACGCCGGCAACGGCACCACAAAACACCGTTATGAACCCCACCACGGTCTATGGGATCAGCAAACTGGCAGGTGAAAGATGGTGTGCATATTATCATTACAAATACGGCATCGATATCAGAAGCCTTCGATACCCGGGATTGGTAGGTTATAAATCGATGCCGGGTGGGGGTACTACAGATTATGCTGTTGATATTTTTCACAAAGCTGTTGCAGGCCAGGCATTTCAATGCTTTCTGAAACCAGACACATTGTTACCTCTGATGTACATGCCCGATGCTATTACAGGTACAATTAATCTGATGCTGGCAGACGCTTCTTCCATCAGCATCCGTGATAGCTATAACGTTGGCGCGTTTAGCTGCTCACCTGAGGAGATTGCACAGGCTATAAAAAAGGAAATCCCCGATTTTCAGATTGACTACGAACCGGATTACAGGCAGGAGATTGCGGATTCCTGGCCGGATCATATTGATGATTCTGTAGCACGAACCGATTGGAACTGGAAAAA
>CAZWQB010000149.1:0-8464 GCA_964636035.1 uncultured Roseivirgaceae bacterium | reverse complement strand
GAGTACTTTCTTTAATAATGCCAGCCTTTTCCATCGCAATTTCTTCCAGGGTCTCCCCGAGTATGGCCTGATGGTCCAACCCGATATTGGTAATCAGCGAAACCTCAGGCTGAATGATATTGGTTGAATCTAACCTTCCACCGAGTCCTGTTTCAATGACGGCAATATCGACCTTTTCACTGGCGAAGTAGTCAAAAGCCATAGCCACAGTAACTTCAAAAAATGAGGGTCGAATACTTTCAATTTGCGATTTGATCTTCTTCACAAATGAAACTACTTTTTCCTCCGGTATTTCTTTTCCATTGATTCTGATTCTTTCGGTGAAATTTTTTAAATGGGGGGAGGTGTAGAGCCCTGTTCGATATCCCGCTGACTGCAAAATGGCTGCGATGGTATGTGCAGAGCTCCCCTTGCCGTTTGTACCAGCAATGTGAATTGATTTGAATCGAGACTGTGGATTTTCCAATGCCGCGGCCAGACGAAGCGTATTGTTCAAGTCCTTCTTTAGTGCTTGAACTCCAACCCGCTGAAACATAGGAAGATGGGTGTACAAATAATCCACCGTTTCTGGATAATTCATAATAAGGAAGGCGGCTTATCTGGATTTAATTACGAAAGTCACTTTGCCGGTAGTTCTGGGTGGTGGTGCGGACCCGGTAGTTTGGCTGAAAGTAACCGACTGTAGCTGTTGTTTGTAAAACTGGAGTACCTGAGGACTTACAGTAGTCTCGATAGTACGGATAGAAATTACGTAACCCTCATCATCAATCTGAAATTCAAACACAATTCTACCATTTTCAGAGGACGCATCTCTCTTGTTGGGAGCCTGGTCCCACATCCAACCTGCTATTTCCAGCGCCGGACCTCCTCCTCCTCCGCCCTGCGTACCATACAGCGCTCTGGCGTCTACGGTACCTTTAGGATCACCCTCGTCTCCCGCTTTGTCTGTAGCATTTCCCTGGCCACTTGCTTTGGGCTCATTTTTATTTCCAGTGGTGCCATCCGCTCCGCTGGTTTTTGAGTCGGTATTAGCGGCTTTTTCCGCTACTTTTTTATCTTCTCTGGGGGTTGTTACGGGTTTTTCTGCCGGTTTCGTTTCTTTTTTGGGAGTTTCCTTTTTTACTTCTGGTGTTTTTTTCACCACAGGGCTTTCGGTGGGCTGGGTTGGCACCACCTCTTTTACAGGTTCGGTTTCCTCAGGAACCACTTCGCTGGCGGACTCGGTTATTTCTTCAGGAGCAGCGCTTTCTTCCGTAACTTCTTCTGCCGCCGCGGATTTTTCCGGAGCAGCTTCTTCAATGCTTTTAGAGGTGTTAGGGGGTGTGGTGGGTTGTGTAACACCAGATCCTTCCACCATGCCAAAATTCAATTCAATGCCATAGTCCGGCAATGGCGGATTGGGCTCTCTCCAGGCAAGCAAAAAGAAAAAGATCACCAGTAGTGCCCCGTGAAGCGCTATAGAAATGGTCAATCCTAGTCTTTTATTCTTTTTCTCTTCCTCCGATGCCATCTTATTCAGGTTTGGTTGCAATAGAAACCTTTGCTTTTAATTTTGTAGCAATACCAGCCACCCTCACCAAATGTTCAACAGGTACTGTCTTGTCTACATGTAATACTACAACAGATTCCTGACCCTGGAGTTCCGCAGAGAGATAGGATTCTAACTCTGAAACAGCTACTCTTTGATCATTTACAAAATACTCCAGGTGGGGTGTAATTGAGACGCTTACCTGCTGCATCACAATGTTGGATGATGCACTACTGGGAAGGTTTACAGGAAGTCCCGACGGGGTGATGAACGAGGAAGTAAGCATGAAAAAAATCAGCAATAGAAAAATAATGTCTGTCATCGACGACATGCTGAATGCTACTTCTACCTTATTTTTTGATTTTAGTGCCATATTAGATGTTAGATTTCAGACTTGACATGCGACGACAACCGAAGTGAAATTTTATGCAATTTGGATACCAGTCCCTCTTTCGAGTCAGCATATAAAGCTACTTTTTATTAAACGCTTTCTTCTTATTGCTGTTTGTCGGAATCTACAAATAAACTACTTTATTAGTCCCTTATTAACCCGGCTGAACTATTTCTTTAATCGCGCACCAACGTGCAGTGTCCTATCTTGGCTCCTGAAGCAAATCGATAAAATCAATGGAGGAGTATTCCATTTTATGAATCACTTTTTGAACCTGAGATACCAGGTAGTTATAGCCGAGATAAGCAACAATACCCACTGCCAGTCCGGCCGCCGTGGTAATCATAGCTTCATAAATACCTGCAGAAAGTAATTTTGGGCTCACAGAGCCTTCTTCCTGCGCAATAGCAATAAAAGCCTGGATCATACCAGTAACCGTACCTAAGAATCCAAGCATAGGCGCAGCACCCGAGATGGTACCCATGAGTGACAGTCGTTTTTCAAGTTTGTATATTTCTATCCTGCCGACATTTTCTATCGAAACTTCAATATTTTTCAAAGGACTTCCGATTCTGCTGATGCCTTTCTCAATCATTTTAGCAACAGGAGAATCGGTTTGAGCACAAAGAAGCTTTGCCCCGTTGATATCGCCGTTTAAAACGAGATTTCGGATTTTTTCTATGAATTGATTGGGCGTTTTTGCTGCTTTCTGGATAGTAAGCAGCCGTTCAATGAAAATATAAACAGCAAGAATTGATAACAAAAACAGGGGTATCATCATGAAACCCCCTGCAAATATTAGATCAAGAATTGATACTGATGCTTCGCCATTACTGACAGCGGCAGTATCTACCGCGGTAGTGGTTATTTGTAATAATTGCATATTAGTATTTAAGTACCCAAATATTGTCTCCGTATTTTGCTTTCAATTGCTCAACATTTTCAAGCGCCTCTCCTACTGTGGCGAAATTTGCTACAGATAGTCTGTAATACTTCACCTTCCCATAAGGCTCTATTATAGTTGTACTAACGCCCTCGCCTGCCAGTTTATTACCATAGTCCTGTGCTAAATCTACATCAATAAAACTTCCGGCAATTACATAGGCCTGGCCTGTTCTTGCATTTATGGTCGAGATGCTTCCAACAGATGGCTTCACAGCTTCAACCGGAGTCTCCCATTCGGAGTTAGTAGTCACAGGCTCAAAATCTTCAGGATCCGGGATCACTTCCTCCACAACCGGAGCAACTGGCTCCTGCACCACAGGCGGTTTTTCCGGCGTCCTGATCAGAAAGAAATAGATTAGCGCTACTGCAATTGCAATAATAACAAATATCCCGACAACAATGGGCCAGGCTGATGGATTTTTATCATTATTCTTATTTGATGCCTGTTGGTCTTTGGGATTCATAATAATGGGCTCTCTGGTTTCTTCCCTGTTGATAGGGTCATAAGACACTTTTGGAAGCCCATAATCTTCGTCCTTATTTTCATAGAGGTTTTCACCTTCTCTGTATCTTTCATCATCCATACGAATCTACTTTAATATGCTAAAGCCTTCTTAAAATTTATACTGGCAAATATAATAAAAAGCCTTTAAGATGAAACTTATAGCATTCTGCATTAATTGTACATGTGCAATATTAGATTAAAAAGAATACGTAACCCCAGCCATGAACATCAATTTTCGTGATGGATAATTTAGAAAACGCTCATTGTTATTTCCTAATATGTTATTGAAAGCGATAAAGGCGGAAGCGCGTTCAGAGAATAGATACTCTGCCTTCAAACCTAGATCTACAATGGTATCCAATTTTTTACTGGTCTCACTTTGTGCGTTATAGCCTTCTATTCCCCCTAAAGCTGCAAGTTGGGCGCTTAAAAGAATTTTGTCATATATGTTATAAGACCCTATTATCCTTAGTTCAAACTCAGGCTTATGCCAAGGCTTTTCCACATCGTCAGTTCCGTAACCATAGTAATCTGTTCTGAAAACAAGGTTGAACAACTCCGACTTGCTGAGGCCAACTTCAGCGAACAGGTTTAGCAAACTTGTATTTCCAGTGTCGTAAACCACATCAAATTTGGTTGAATCTGTTGCACTATTCACAAAATAGTACATGTTTTTATAATTCGCTATTGAGAATCCTCCCTTGAAACTCAACAACTTAAAGGCTTTTCCTTCCAATGCACCGTAGAACTCCAGCGATTTGTTTGAATTAAAAACAGCAATGTTTTGATTAAGAAACATGTTCTGGTTGGCAAAATATTGTAAAGAAGTTCTGTTAATATCGCCTTCTATACCGCCATAAACTTTTATATCTGAATTGAGGTGCAAGGTGGCCCGGGCCATTGGATAAAAATGGACTTTATTTGCGTTTTCAATAGAATCATTTTCATAAACTACATTTACGCCGGCAGTCACCTCCAGCGGCTCAAACACTGTTGTAAAGGTGGGGGAAATTCTAAAGAAATTGCGGCTTATACTCCCGGCATCCTCCAGTTTGGAGATATACAAATCAGATTTTAGATTCAGTTCAAGCAATTCACTTAATGTGTATCGCCCCTCCAGGTTGAAACCAACCTGTGATTCCCTGGCCTCATAATTATCAGACAGGTAATTGAAGGACGTATTTAATTTATAGAAAAGATCCTCGTTAGAACCATTACTGACGATGCCCGCACTGATATTAAAGCTATTATAAATGTGCTCGATGTCTTCGCTGTTAATCTCAGCACCAGGATCATAGCCATAAAAATGCGCTTTGTTCCTTTGGTATCGGATATCCCCGGTAAAGGTAAGTGGCTTTGTGAAGAGCTTTCCGTAAAGGCCAACAAGGTTTTCGCTGGATCCGGAATTTTCTTTATCAACCGGGCCATTTCTGGAAGACAAATGTTTGATATGTGCTCCAACGGCATACCTGTCGTTTCTTTTGTTATTGAAAAATCCCTCCAAATACGGCGTCAGATAATTTCCAAACCCCGCTTTTACATAATTCCCGTAAAATTTTTTCAGCTTTTCATCCTGAATTGTCAGTACCCTCATTTTCGGGTCCAGCGGCTGCAGGGAATAGTTGAAGTCCTGAAATTCATACTCGAGCGACTCACCAGCCCCTTCTCCGGGAAGCGGTGGAACCTTTTCGTAACTCCTGCTGGCCGCAGGAAGCTCAATTTTTCTATCTTTTTCTATAATTACCTGCGCATCATCTATTTCCGCGGTGTTCTCCTCCCAATCCTGGCCATGGGTACTGAAAGCTATATAGTTCAGTGCGATAAAGGCTAAAAGTGTTCTTCCGACAAAAGAAAAATTTATCCGGGAAAAGTTTTTTCTAATAAAATCCATCATAAATTTTTTGGTACGGGTCAATCTTCAATAATTTCAAAAGTGGTAGTATCTACTTCGGCTTCGGCAGCTCGTTTTTGGTTAGCTTCTTTGTCCTGAAGATTTCCCAATTTCTTTTTTGCCATAGCTACAATCTCTTTGTTGGGTGATTTTTCTATAAGCGACTCCAAGGTAGCCCTTGCCTGGAAATTCTCATCTAATGCAATATAATTATCTGCTATCAGTAAAAAGGATTTGCCCAGCCACCATTCGTAGATAGAAAAGTTGGTGTTGAGATCATAAAGGGTCTCGATAGATTTTTTATATTCTGAATTCTTATATTGTATTTCGGCAATCAGAAATTGTGCTTCAGCGCCATTTTCGTCTTTGGCCGTATTCAACGTCGTCAGGAAAAAATCCATTGCATCTTCATTGTTTCCAGTCCTGTAGGCTGCTTTTCCAAGGTAAAGGTTGGCCCGGCTTTCGGCATTGGCATTCACATTTCCTCGTTCTAAAATCAACCTTCCAAGCACCGAGACAGAATCGAACACCTCCTTCTGGAAGTAAGCTTCCATCAGTCCTGACCAGGCGCCATATTGTTCCCGCTTATTTCGGGCAATTTTGGACAATTGATTAAAATGTCCAATGGCTGCATCGTAATTTTCCCTCTGAAGTTCAAGCTCTCCCACACGTTGTATTGCGCGCGAAACCTGGGCTATTTTGTTATCAGCAATTACCTGCTTATAGCGGTCTATAGCCTGGTCAAACTGATCCAACCTGAAATATGACTCTGCTAAATAATATTTGGCTTCGAAGGCATCTGAAGTATTAGGATATTGTCTTATGTAAGCCACCAGACTTTCTACCGCTTTTTCATAGCGCTGGCTGAAATACAGATTTTTTGCAGCCTCAAACTCTATGCTTGATAATGCCTGATTGTCGGGGTTTGCCACCTTATACTGCGTCAGGTAAGTATCAAACTCATCTATCCTTCCCAATTGTGTCAAAGCTTGCTGAAGTCCGGCAAGCGCGCTATTAGCTATGTCATGGGTGATGTACCTGTCCAGAATGTTTTTATAATCATCAGCGGTCTTTGCATATTGCTGCAGGTTGAAATTAGCAATAGCTCGTCTCTGTAGGGCATAAGGCACAAACTCACTTTGGGGTTTCGTGCTGATCAACCTGGAGAACTCACTTACGGCCTGCTCATAATTCCCTTGTTCAAACTCCAACTGAGCCAATTCAAAAAGTGCATCATCCGCATACCTCGAGTTGGAATATTGGTTGATCACCCTGCTCAGATTTGATTTGCCATTGCTATAGTCGCCTTGGATTCCCGAAATGACGCCCTTTTGATAATATGCGTAGTCAATCTCCGGATTTTCTTCCCGAATGGCTTCGTCATAGTACTTCAATGCGTTGCCATAAGATTTAGCCGTATAGTAGCAATCTGCCAGTCGGATCAGCGCATCTTTGTAAAACATTTTATTGCTGGCGTTTTGCAGTCGCTCCACATAAGCTCTGAAGTGGGGCAATGCTTTGTCATATTCTTTCTTATTGAAATAAGCATAACCAATACCATACCTGGCCTTCAAATGGTGAGGGTTGTTCTCATCGGCGTTTCTAAATACAGCGCTGTAGGATGCTATTGCTTCATCATATTTTTTACCCGTGGTATATGCTTCTCCTGACCAGAAATGAGCCATTACAACAAAAGATTTGTCGTGCGGATATTCCAGTGATTTTTCAAACATTTGGACCGCATTGTAAAACTTAGCATCGTTGAAAAACTCTGTGCCTTTGAAAAATGTGACTTTTTGATAAGCCTGTTTCACCCGGGCTGACTTTTGAGGTAGCGCTTCTATATGTTTAATAGCCTGCGCATAGTTGTTCGAATTGAGGTAGGCTTCGCTTAAAAGTTCGTTGGCTTCTGTTGAATTCTTACTTGAAGGATAGGCCTTGATATAATTGTTTAGGATAATGATGGCATCATCATATTTCCCTATGTCGTAATTTACTTTGCCGAGTTTAAACAAAGCCTGCTGTTTAATTTCCGGCACAAAATCTTGTCTGGATGCAACCTCAAAAGCAGATGTTGCAAAAATCTTATTGTCTTCTTTGATATACAATTCACCCAAATAATAGGAAGCAAACTGTCCCAAAGTGTCTCCTACTGCCGCAACCTGCTTGAGGTTGCTGATGGCGTTTTCGTTTTTGCCACTCATATATTGGGAGTGTCCGATTCTGTATAGCACATCTGAATCAGGCCTTCCTCGTTTCTTTTCCAGGTAATCTTCAAAGTTTTTTGCGGCGACATCATACTGGCCTTTTCTGTAATAAGCTTCTCCTATCAGGAGGTAGATTTCGTCTTCGTTTTGAAGATTTGGCCGTTTTACGGCCGACTCTGCATATTTCAGCATGTTATCATAATCTTTCTGCTGATAGTAGACATTGGTAATCATGTAAGGAACTACAGCAGCATAAGAATCATTGCCTTCTGCCCTTCTCAAATCCCTGAGGGCCGCCTCAAAATCGCCGTTTCTATATTCGATGAACCCGGCATAATAACTTGCAGCATAAGTGTACCGGTTTTCAGAACTCTTAATCTGATTAAATTGAGCCAAAGCGTTCTCAAAATCCTTTCGGGTGAAATGGGCGTAGGCGATTTTAAATTGCGTTTCAAGCCGCTGATTTTTTGATAAACCGTCAAGATTTACTTTTTCGAGATATTTAAGCGCCTTGGTATAATTTTTCTCCCTAAAATAAAAATTCCCCATTTCAAAATAGGCCAACAGAGCTTTTGGGTGATCCTCGTTGTTATAAATAAAATTTTCCACGAGTTTTTCCCCGTCTGCATGGTAGAGGCGAAGTGCACTGTAGGCCACGTAGTAGGATGCTTCAACTGCTTTCACATCATCAACGTTCGCTTGCTGTAAGTACTGCTCAAATGTATGTCTTGCTGCCCCGTATTTTTCCTTGTCCAGTAGCTCAATGCCTGTAACATACAGATTTTCAGGGTTGTCCTGGTTTATTGTGTTCTGAGAAAAAAGCAGTTTGTTGGAAAACAGAATGAGGAATAATAAAAATAGATTTTTCACACTTAATGATTTCAGTTTAAAGAGACCTTGGATCCAGTCGTTTATTGCTTAAACAGACTATATTACATAAAAAAATGCCAAATCGCGGTGTAAAGGTAACTAAAAATTTATGTGAATATTGTAATTC
>CAZWQB010000148.1:6393-8464 GCA_964636035.1 uncultured Roseivirgaceae bacterium | reverse complement strand
AGATGAGGATTTCGTGGAGCCGGCGAGATTCGAACTCGCGTCCAGATAAGGAACCCGTAATGCCTTCTACATGCTTAGTATAGTTTAGGTTTTCGAGATGTTGCTGGCACTACACAAACCCACACCATCCTTATTCGCGATTAAATTCGCCGATGCATCACGAACCTGCACCAACTAGTTCTGCGTTTCGATGCCTCGGTGCTAACCCGGCAGAACAGAGGGCTAGCGAGACACATTACTACTTAACTCTTAGTTAGGCAGCAAGGGCGTAGTTAGACTCGCCAATTATAAGTATGAAAGTTTTATTTACGGGAAATACTCACAACTCCCGGCATGCTTACATTCGACTTACACCTACTGTCAATTCCAGTCGGCCCCATATTTAGTTTCTGAGATCAAATCGGACTACAAAGATAAGGTAAATAATTTAATCTAAGAGACGTCGAAAAGCATCTATGTAAATCATTGTATTTACATCAAATCTCCTGCCAAATTGTATCCAAGAATATTTTGCTCTAAATTTACCCCTTAGCAAATTTTAAACATCTCAGTATGACTTTTTCGGATGTCAATTTGGCAGTACGCTTCTCATTACCAACTTTTATCATCATCCTCTTCATTGGCAGTGGAAGTCAGGCCCAGATATTAAATGTTGAAAAGTCAAGAATTAAAGAAGACTCATCTAACTACTTCATCGGGAATATTGGCGTAAATTTCACTTTGCATAACAGAGATGCGGACGAAGACAACCCCAGCAACTTTATAGGGCTTTCAGGAAATGGGAACATCGCTTATATGGCCGAAAAACATAGTTACATCCTCATCAATTTTATCAACTACACGGTTGTTCAGAACGATCCGATTGTCCAAACAGGATATTCTCATTTTCGTGTCAATTTGTTCAGGAGGGCACGAGCCTCCAATGAGCTATTTACGCAATACCAATATGATTTGGGCCGCGGGCTTGAAAGCAGATGGCTCATCGGTACCGGCCTGCGAATCAACCTCGTCAAAAGTGAAAATACAGATGTGGTTCTTGGTCCGGGAGTCATGTACGAATACGAAAAATGGGAAAATCCCGAAGAAGGCCAACCAGATCGGGAAGCTGAACTCTACAAAAGCACGAACTATGTGAGCATACGGCAAAATGTAAATGACTACATTGAATTCAATGCAATCGCTTATTATCAAACAGGTTACGACAAATCCATAGAGAACTTCAGACACAGAATCAGTGGAGATTTTAATCTCTCCATAGACATCACCAACAAGCTCGCATTGGTCACCACATTTACCTGTACATTCGAAAATAGACCCATTGTGCCTGTGAAAAAGTTTATTTATACCGTTACCAACGGGCTGGCGTATTCTTTCTAGCAGACCTTATACCCTGGACCAGGTGAAGGCAAGAAAAAAGCTTAAAATCTATTTTACTGTTGTCAATTACCCTTAGTATTTCATAACTTGCACTAATGGAAAATTTTGTTGTTTCAGCTCGAAAATACAGACCCAGTACTTTCAACAGCGTTGTGGGGCAATCACACATTACCACCACGCTAAAAAACGCAATTAATAACAACCACCTCGCACAGGCCTTCTTATTTTGTGGCCCCAGAGGAGTAGGCAAAACTACGTGTGCCAGAATCCTGGCCAAAACCATCAATTGCCAGAATCTACAGTCTGACATTGAAGCTTGCAATGAATGCGACTCCTGTAAGAGTTTCAACAGTGGCAATTCAATGAACATCCATGAGCTCGATGCGGCCTCCAACAATTCCGTAGAGGATATAAGAAACCTCGTTGATCAGGTAAGATACGCACCCCAATCAGGCAAGTATAAAATATATATCATTGATGAGGTGCACATGCTATCCAACCAGGCCTTCAACGCATTTTTGAAAACCCTGGAAGAGCCGCCCTCCTATGCGATATTTATACTTGCTACAACAGAAAAACACAAAATCATTCCTACCATCCTTAGCAGGTGCCAGATCTTCGATTTCAACAGAATCCAGGTCAACGATATCACACAACACCTGCAATACATTTCTGACAAAGAAAGCATAGAGAC
>CAZWQB010000148.1:0-6293 GCA_964636035.1 uncultured Roseivirgaceae bacterium | reverse complement strand
ATTAGCTGCAAATTCAGCCAGACCAACTCCTAATCTTCAAGCTTTCAAGGCCAACGGTTTCGGAAGTTTAAAAAAAACGGTAAAGATTCCCCAAGTAGATAAGTTAAAGGAGATAGCCACAGAGCCCGAAACGAAGCCGGTGGAGGATGCTGTTGACCCTGACCTTCCTACAGACGAGGTTCAACACATAGATCCTGAAAATCTGAAAAACGTTTGGATGAGGTTTGCGAGAAAGAAGAAAGATGAGGGCAGGGATCACCTCTTTATGTTATTAAACCAACCATATCAATACGAGAGTGAATTGATCACCCTTACATTAACCAGTCCACTTCAGGAAGATCTCATTAATGACTTCCGTACCGAGATTGTACAATATCTTAGAAAGGAGCTTAAAAATAGAAATGTGAGCATAGCTACAAAAGTGGTGAAGCCCGATTCAAAGAAGATGATCTATACGCCACTTGAAAAATTCAATTACCTGGCCGAGAAACATCCTGCACTCCTGGCCTTAAAAGAAACACTAGGGCTCGATCCCGAATTTTAGCTTCCGGACAAATTCCGCTTTTGCATGCAGAAGACTGATCGATGTCCGTCCACATATTTGGTACAGCGTTGCCGAAAGAAGCCATTGCACAAAAGTTCTAAAAGCTATAGGCAAAACCGACATTGATCGCGCTTTTAAACTGCGTGGCAGGGCCCGGCGTTTCTTCATTATCTCTTGGAACGTCTATGTCGTCATCATAGATCAATTGCGTGATGATGCTGGAAGTAATAAATTTATTTACTTTCAAAACAAAATGAACCGACCAGTTGACATCAACATTCTGAAATTTCTCGTAGTTGGAGAACAGGTTAAGATTAGATTCCAACCGCACATTCTTCACTATTTCCTTTTTAAAGTTGGCGTTATAACTTGCTCCAACTTCCGATCTTAGGCGCTTTCCTTCCTCTAATCCATAGTTTGAGGCGAGGTTTTCATTCAGAACAATAGTATTTTTGCTCGTGAGCGGAGATAGTGTAAAATTAAAAACCTTATTTTTTTTGAAGGTAACACCCAAAGCTAACTGCAGGTAGGCGGGAGAAAAAATCTCCGAAACAAGCCAGGTAGAATCTCTTCCATCGGCCAAAGTCGCTACCTCTTCTCCTTTAGCAAACTGCGAACGGATATTTATCAGTGCTGAGGCCATCCAGTTATCGCTAAAATTTCTACCGTACTGACTTTCGATAATAAACAAATCATCCGATTTTCGGATAGGCTGCCCTTTACCTTTGCCCTGGCGGATCAAGCCGTAGGTACCCTGAAACTTATTGTTCCACAGATTTTTGCGGTCGTCGTAGTTAGCGTGCATGTTTACAATATTGCCTAAAGAAATGGAACTTTGTCCACCTCCTGCCCAATTGTTTAAGCTAACCTGGGAAAAATTTATGTTGATATCACCGCCAAGATCCCAGAGCGTGTCCGGTTCTTCTACTGTCAAAGAATCAATTTGCTGAGCCACGCACGAGGAAATCTGAATTAGCCCCACGCACACAACCGCTACTAAAAACTTCATTTAATCGCAACAACTTATAAAACCTTAAAAAGGACATAAAAAAAGCCCAATAAAGGGCCAAATATACAAGGTTTAGACGATCAGCTAAACCGTTATTGATTTAATTTCACTCAAAGCATTTTCAGTCAAGGGCTTGGTGATAAAACGGATTACATGGTCATTATTCACAATCTTGTCGATGTCGCGCTTATTATCAGAACTTGACAATATTATTACTTTACACTTTTGCTTCACAAGATCTGAAAATTTTTCAAACTCGTATAAGAAGACAAAACCATCTACTATAGGCATATTGATGTCCAGAAAAATAATATCAGGAAGTTTCACTGCATCATCTTTATGCTTCTCAAGATATTCCAAAGCACTTTTTCCTGAGTTCTTAATCTCTACCGAATTTGCGAACTTAGTTATCTCAATTATTCTTTTGCTGATAAAGTTATCTGTATCATTATCATCTACAAGCATAACTAAGTCGATGTTTTTGTCCTCACTAATCATGAATAAAAAGTTTAATGCTTTGACATTTTTTATATTTTACAAATAATCCAGTGGGTATTCGCCAGGGAATATTGCACCAAATTGTTTATCAAAGATAGGTTATTTATAGCCGTACGATTTAAATTATTTGATTTAATCCTTATCTAAGTAATATAATCAAAAGAATTTAACATTTGAAGATCAAAAAGTGCCTCCATAGCATAACCATATTATTGAAAACGTAAATCAATAGTTAATGTTTCTGAGCAATAAGCTTTAATTGACAGGCTTTCTTATTTTTAATTTCTCTCCAATAGATACCCCAAAATCACTTTTATTATTCCATTGCATCACATCTTTGATGGTAACGTTGTGATCTCTGGCAATTTTATACATCGTTTCTCCACTAGTAACTTCATGAATGATAAATTCTTCTCCTTTTATTACAGGATTTTCAGGTTCGGCAGCAGCTTGATCTGCCGGAGCCGATATTTTTAAAATTTGATCAACTTTGATTTCATCTCTTAGAGAAAGGCCGTTCCAAAGGAGTACTTCACCTAATTGGATATTATACTTTCTGGCAATGCTGTACAAGGTCTCTCCTTGTTTTACCTTGTGCGTAATTTTTCCTTCCACCTGGGTTGAAGATGCTTCGGGCTCATGGTTTTCTGTGTCTACAAACCGTATGTCTCCCTGAGTAGAAAAAGCCCTCTGGTCCTCCTCATTTTCAGTATATACAGGTTCCTGATCTACAAGGTCTTCTTCACTGAGATCTTCTTCTCCGGAATCAGTCAGTTCCGTCTGCATTTCGGGTAAGATTTCCGGCACCTGAGTATTTCCAACTTCCCTGGCTTCTATTTGATCAGCATTTACCGGGACTTGCTTCCTAACTTCGCCACGTGGAGGCAGTTTCTTTTCAACTTCTTTTTCTTCCAGATTGATATTCGTCCTTTGTGTCTGGCCTGAGGCAACCGCGTTTACTTCAGGCACATTCTGGTACTCCACAGGCTCGTCTTTTGGCCTTACAAATCGCAACCAAAGCACCCGCCCCGGTTTTAATTGTTCGTTCTTCTCCATCCTATTTTTTTGCAGGATCTTCTTCATTTTGATACCGTATTTCTGAGAGATAGACCACAAGTTGTCGGATTGAGTCACAACATGATAATGTTCGGCAGCCCTTCCTCTTTTGGACTTTAAGTAATAAACCTGGCCTGGAACCGTCCTGTTGGTGCTATTCAAATCGTTGAATTT
Organism: uncultured Roseivirgaceae bacterium; assembly: GCA_964636035.1. Classification (GTDB taxonomy): domain Bacteria; phylum Bacteroidota; class Bacteroidia; order Cytophagales; family Cyclobacteriaceae; genus CAMPJM01. Next base: position 3,012 of record CAZWQB010000148.1, on the reverse strand, counting down.
AAGAAATCTGCTAATCGGAACGTCACCTGCTTCGGCAAGCTCCAACAGCGTTTCGTCCGGCCCGGCTATGATCCCAGGCCTTCCGTTCACTTTCACACGCACAGCCTCTCTCAATACTGCCGGGACTTCTCCTTCAATGATAGGATATTTATCACTTCCTTTACTAAACCTGCTGTGCAAAGTCACTTTTGGCTTTTCATGTGTTGTGACCGATGGCTCCGTTTCGCTCAAATTATTGTAGTCTTTTGCCACCATGTTTCCCACATCAGTATAAGGGGAAGGAATAATTACTGAATAAACTTTATCGTCGGGCACCGCACCCCGCTTTAGCCACTTGTTGTAATCTTCTAAAAGCTGGTGATCCACCCTTGTTTCAGAAGCAATTTGTCGCAAAGTCTTATTCGCTCCGGCTGTATAGTCTAATAACACCATGGGCGGCATGGCATTTTTTCCTATCGCGCTTTCAAAGGCCACCTTATGCGCCAGAAATTTGATTATATACCAATGTGTACGCTTATCAATCTCCATCCTCTTTGCACCAAAGTATTTATCGTCAACTATTTTCTGGGCTCCACCTGCTCCTGTGTTGTAACTCAGGAGGGCATAAAGCCAGTTTCCGAAATAATTATTGTTTCTTTTAAGATATCGCGCTGCCCCTCTTGATGAAGAAATAATGTTCAGTCTTTCATCTACTGATCCATCTATTCTTAACCCTACCTCTTCTCCAGAAGCCTTTTTAAATTGCCAGAATCCCACAGCATTTGAAGAAGATACTGCATCAGAAATGAGTGCACTTTCCTGTATCACAAGATATTTAAAGTCGTCAGGGAGATTTTCTTCTTTGAATATCTTCTCAATAAGCGGAAAATACAGGTCAACTCTTTCTAATTTGATGGTAAAATACTTTTCACTTCTGTAGAGCGCGTCTACGTGGCTTTGTATTTCCTTCCTCGCTCCTTCTGTTATCTTAAGCTGCATATCAGCAAACTGCATCTCTGTCGGCACCTGAGGCGTTTGTCCCGGCACCAAGCCCGGAATACCTAAAACCAGAATAAATAAAAACAGTGTTCGTATCATTATAAATTTATAACTTTCTCAATATCATAAGGCCATCCCTGATTGGGAGTAAAACGTTTTGAACGCGCGAATCCTTGTGCACATAAGCATTAAAATCAATGATAGCCTGTGTATCAACGTCCAACTTTTCGCTGTTGTTAACCAGCACTTTGCCACTCCAGAGAACATTATCAATTAAAATATAAGCGCCTGATTTTAACTTGTCAAAAATCAGGTCGTAATACTTTCTGTAGTTTTCTTTGTCAGCATCAATAAACACCAGATCAAAAGGACCTTCCAGTTTCGGCAATTCTTCCAATGCATTGCCTACAATAAATTTTACAGTGTTGGTCAGTCCTGCTTCTTCGAAATATCCTTTCACCCTTTCTTCAAGCTCGTCATTCTTATCAATAGTGACGATCGTTCCGCCTTTTTCCAATCCCTCCGCCAGTGCTATGGCAGAATACCCGGTATAGGTGCCTATCTCCAGGATTGCCTTTGGTTTGATCATGTGTGAAAACAACGAAAGCACCCTCCCCTGAAAATGTCCGGAAAGCATCCGTGGCCTCAGTACTTCCTTATTTGTTGCCAGGTTTATCTTCTTTAGTAACAGTGGCTCGTCTTCAGTATTTTCTTCAACATACTTTTGGAGTGCATCGTCGATAAAGTTCATAAGGTATTATTTGTTCTTTACTGGTATATCGTTGTTGGGTTTAAAAGTCAGGACACTTAAATTGTCTACTTCAAACATTTCGTTGGCAATATCCTGAAGCTCAGAAGCTTTAATTTCTTTTATTTTCTTATATATATCAACAATATCTTCTATTTTTCCCAGATCGAGCAAACTCTTTCCCATCATGAGCATCAGGCTCACATTGTTTTCTTCGGCCATTGCCAACTGCCCTATTAGTTGTTCCTTGGCGCTGTGCAATTGCAAGGTTCCCAATGGAACCTCTCTCAGCTTCTTCAACTCTTTCTGCACAACTTTTATGCCCTTATTTAGCTGCCCGGGCTCCGTACCAAAATATATTCCAAATATTCCCGTGTCAATATAAGGTGTATAAGACGCCTCCACCGCATATACATATCCATATTTTTCCCTTAGCGCCAGGTTCAATCGCGAATTCATTCCAGGACCGCCCAAAATATTCAAAAGCGCAAAAAACGCAAGTCTTTTAGGGTCTTTAACACTATAGGCTGGGCTGCCGATGGCACATTGCGACTGCGTCAGATTTCTGTATGTAACTTCTTGTTTCGGTGAATATTTTGTAAACGGAAGTCTCTTTTTAGTAGTATGTTTGGCAGGCAAATCGCTAAAATGTTTTTGCGCAAGACGTACCACCTTTTTCATGGGAAGCGGCCCAACCGAGGAAAAAATGAGCTTTTCTGTATCAAGATTTTCCATGATGAACTGGGTGAAATCGTGCCGCCTGAAGCCATTTATACTCTCAGAAGTACCTAAGATATTTCGCCCTAATGGATGGCCGGCAAATACCAGATCATCAAAATCATCCTGAATAGCATCTTCCGGCGCATCGTAATACATGGCCATTTCTTCAAGAATGACATTCCTTTCTTTATCAATCTGTTTCTCAGGAAACACTGAATCAAAAGTGATATCAAAAAGCAATTCCATCGCATTCTCATAGTAGCTATCTAAAACAGAAGCATAGAAACATATCTTTTCTTTGGAGGTGTAGGCATTTAATTCTCCCCCAACAGAATCTAATCTGTTCAAGATATGGAAGGAGCGTCTCTTCCTGGTTCCCTTGAATGCCATGTGTTCCCAAAAATGGGCTATTCCTTGCTGGGATGTATCTTCATCTCTGCTCCCAATGTCTAAAATGAATCCGCAATGGGCAATTTTTGTATAATTAACTTCTTTATGAACAATTCTGATCCCATTGGGGAGCGTAAAAATCTCGTAATCAAGCATAATTTAATTTCAACCTGCAA
>CAZWQB010000147.1:0-8487 GCA_964636035.1 uncultured Roseivirgaceae bacterium | reverse complement strand
TTCTGATATTGTTGTTCGAATTACAGACGATGGGGTCTTTAACCCCAGCGATCCAGCGCAATCAAAAAATGTTGAACGGGGACAGACCAACTATATTTATGTACAGGTTACCAATAATGGGCCGCGTGAAGCACGGAACGTAGTGGTCGATTTTCGGATCACACCTTACGTGGGATTAGAATTTATCTATCCGAATGATTGGACACTTGAAGATGGCATGCATGTGAAGCCCACTCCTGTTGCCGCCGAATTTGCAACCGTCCCATCGGGATCTACCGTATTGGCCAAGTTTACCATATCATCCGCCCAAACTGATACGCTTTACGGGTGGCAATACACAAATCCCTGGCATCCCTGCCTGTTGGCACAAGTAACCGCGGATAACGACTATGCTTTTGCTTCGTCAGATCTGAGCTTCGGCAACCTGGTTTTAAGAAAAAATAATATCGCACAACGCAATCTTTCGGTGATCGATGTATTGGCAAATGCAGGCACCAGCGCTTTAAGCAGTCCATTTATTGCGGGCAACAAGGCGAACAAGGAACGTAAAATGTATTTACAGGTAGACCGCTCAAAATTGCCCTCAGGCATAAAGGTATATCTTTCATTAGACGATGACGGAAGTGCATTTCCGATGGTGCAGTTTGAAAACCTCGGCTATGATCACGGCGATAACGGAAGTACGGAAGATTGTAGTTGCGGTGAGGATAAGATGCTTTTCTTAGAGCGCACCAGGATTAAAACGAGCTTCGGATGCGTAGATAGCGTATTGACTTTGGAAAAGGGAAGCTCGCTTCAATTCCTCTGCGATAAGAAAAGAAATGAGATTATTGACATCAAAGGTGGAAATCTGATTGTTAAAGATGGAAAGCGGCTCATAGAAGTCACTGCGGGTAAAATGGTTGTAGAACTGGAAAAACAAGCAGCGGAAATCCTACCCATGTCTGTTCATCTGAATTTTCCTTCAGGTTTGGCCGCTGGCGAACAATTTTCTCTCTCAGTATCGCAAATGAATGCCAATAAAAAAACCGTTGGGGGAGGTGATTTTGTTTATGTTATAAAATAGATGGAATAGACCGGCTCCTTAAAGTTGGAGTAGTAATTCCCATCTATTCGCCTCAAAAAGGCCAGCAGCGCTTGCTGCTGGCCTTTTTTGGATTTAGGAATTTGTCTCGACGAAGCCAGGTGGGTAACGGGCAGAACATAGGTTGCTGGGTAGGGGGGAGCAAAGAAGACTCAGGGCCAGTCCGGATTTGCAATCCGGAATTACTGCTTTTGGATTTGCAGTCCAGTTTAAGCCCGTCATAATTTCTTGAACGAATTCATGAGTAGGAGTGAATAAAGAAGAATTACACATACCATCAATTTTCCTCTTTTTCAAGGAGGAGATTAAGAGGTGGTTATTATAAAAGCATGGGTGTTTCTTCTTTTTCCTGATCTTGCTAGTCTTGCTGGCTCCCCAGTGCGGATTTGCAATCCGGACTTATTAGCGCTGGATTTGCAGTCCAGTTTAAGCCCGTCATAATTTCTTGAACGAATTCATGAGTAGGAGTGAATAAAGAAGAATTACACATACCATCAATTTTCCTCTTTTTACAAGGAGGAGATCAAGAGGTGGTTATTATAAAAGCATGTGTAATTCTTCTTTGCCTTGTATGTCAGCCGGTGGAGTCTGGTTTCCCGCCATTGTTTCGCTTTTTGCGAACTTTTTATTATATTGAACTGTTTATGAAGGTACATCTTATAAAATGGAGGTCAATAGAAGATTTTTTTGCAGCAAATACTCGTTCGAAAGTCTCATTCCAACGGTTTAGAGACATTATAAAGCATGCTGATTGGGAAACAATAAATGATATAAAGCAGACATTTGGTACTGCAGATCCTATTGGCAATGATCGAATAGTTTTCAATGTTGGTGGGAATAATTACCGGTTGATTTGCTCTTTCTGGTTTGGCCCGAGAATGGTGCACTTGTATGTTAAATGGATTGGAACCCATGCTGCATACACAAAATTGTGCAGGGAAAATCTGCAATACGCCATCGATCTTTTTAATTAATAGTAATAACATGAAGAATAGACCCTATACCATTATCCGCTCAAAGGAACAATATACGAGATATTGCAATGATCTTGAAAAGTTGAGCAAGGCCTACAAAGATGATCCATCCGAAGAACTTCTTGATTTGATTGATACCATAACCCTGCTTACTGAGAAATATGACGAGGAAAATGTTGAACTAGAAGAGATTGATCCCATTCAGCTCTTAAAATCTCTAATGAGCGAAAACAATATCAGCCAGAAGGAACTTGCTGAGTTGTTAAAAATATCCAAAGGTCATGTTTCGGATATTTTGCATTATAAAAAAGGACTTTCCAAAAATGTGATTCGTGTTTTGTCCGCCAGGTTCAAAGTTCGCCAAAGCGCATTCAATCGCCCCTACAAATTGTCTTCCGAAATTAACAAGCATTATAGAAATGCCACATTAATGAACTCTAAAAAGGACCTGGAAAAGGCTTAGAATCACGATTTGTACGTGTTTTTGTAAGCGAACATCGTTCCTCGAAAATATTGCCCCACTTTAGAGGCTGTCCTGTAAAGCAAAGCGGATGTTGTGGTAATACGGTTCTGGACAGTTTGGGAAAAATAGAATCTAGTATCAGTCATTAGGAGCAATCAATATCTTTCTTATATGCGTTCTCTTGTTATTGGTGATCCGCAAGAAGTATACCCCTTTAGATACTGCTTTAAGCGGAATTTCAACTTCCCTTAATCCGGGTACTTCTACTTCCGAGACAGTTTCACCCTGTATGTTTAGAAGTGTAATCCTATTCAAAGGTTGTTCACTTCTAATATAAATTTTTGAAGATGCAGGTTGCGGAAATACGGTCACACTTTTTATGTCGTCATTAAGGCCTGTAATATTCGAAATTGCCACGGAGGCCTCGTTAGACGGACCTGATTCAAACTGATAAACAGAAATAGCTATTACACGATATCTGACATCCAGGATACTTCCAGTATGGCGAGCGAAACTGCTGTCAATATATGATATGGTATTCGCAGGAAGAGTTTTGAGGAGTAAAAAGCCGTCTGTTCCTATTGCACGTTCTATTCGAAATTGCTTTTCATCGTGGCTGTTGTCTTTCCATTGAAGATAAATATGTCCGGAGGGTTGGAAGTCGGCAACAAGCTCCGATGGGCTGGCAGGGGAGTCAGGAACTGAAGAACTATCCTGTTCCACTGTCAATTCCATATCAATCGAGGGGTTGGCAATCCACTGATCTTCTCCCGACGGCCACTCCACTTTAATATAGTCAATCGATGTAAGATCGCCGAGCCCGAAATGAGCAACTTGTTCATCACTAAATGTTCCGCTCGATCCGCTGCGAATATCACGCACCTGAGTCGTATTGCCAGAAAACAGTCGAATCTTCGCACCAATTCCAAACTTGTTGGCTTCTTTTCCTCTTAGCTTTACGCGTAGCCAATGATTTTTCTTTCTGGTTCCCTGTAAAAGATATCTTTTGGTATCCCAATAACCGTCTGAGGCCAGGGCAATTATATCGAGGTGCCCGTCCTTGTTCACGTCGGCAATGGCTGTACCGTGCAAGCTATGCTCGAGTATTGGATCGTCCAGGGAAGTAAATTGCAGGCTTCCATTATTCAGAAATATTCTGTTGCTGTTCGAATCAAAAGTGACCTTGCCCGACACAAACACATCCATAAAACCATTGTTGTCGAAATCACCAACCGAAATTTTCGACACCGGGCTAATTGAAGGAAATGCGTTCATCTTTTCCTTAAATAATAATGAATTGGGATCGAACAAAAACAACCTCAATGTTTGATTCTGGTCAATTACCAACATATCATAATTGCCATCATTGTCGAAGTCTTCGAGTTGAAACGCGTTCAATGAGTAGGGGAGCCCTGTTTTTGCAAAAGGCGTAAATCGTCCGTTATCATTTTCATAGACAGACGAAGTGCCATAGTATGCATCAGACGATATAACATCCAGGTCGCCGTCACTATCCAGATCGGAAAAAACAGCCGTTGACTGGACAACTAACCCTAATGACTCTTGTTCTTGCGTGAAAATACCCTGGCGATTTAGATACACAATAGGGTGGCCGTTGGATCTTGGTGCAATCATATCAAGATATCCATCTTGATTGATATCTCCCCACGGAGCTGTATAGTCGGAGTACCCATCAGTGGCAAGTACGTGGCCCACTTGTTCAATCAATTGGCCAGACCCGTCATTCTTATACAAAAAGTCATTCAGATATTCTGATGACGCAATTATTCCTCCGCCCACTGAGACATGAAGGTCTTGATGGCCGTCGTTATCATAATCAATCCATTGCGCCTGATGCGAATAATTATCCGTATTTCTTAAAAGCCTGCGTTCAAAGATACCGTCCTCATTATAATAAACCGCGTCCGGCTCAAAAGATTCAGAACCCACGAATAGATCCGGATCTCCGTCACCATCCGGATCTCCCCATGCCAGTCCTTCAGGTATGGAATTATATACAGTCAAATCGCCTGCGAATACTTCTGTAAATAATCTTATCTGGGCTTCTGCCGTGTTTGTAAATTTGCTATTTGGAGAAAGAGCTGTTCGAACACGAAATTTGTATTTAGCTCCAGTAGTTAAATTGTCAATTTTGAATGAATCAACATTTATTCCTACCGTTCCGACCTCTTCAAACTGGCCTTGTTCTGTTTTCATTTCTATAACAAACCCAGTTTCATTATCTGAACGGTCTGTCCAATGTAGGGTAACAGAAGCCGGAAATTCAACCTGAGCAGTAAGATTAGAAGGTGCCTGTATTACTTTTTCCTGGGCATCATTTTCATCTATTAGGATTACCTGGTTAACAGCAACATTTGTAAGGTACTGTCGATTACCGGAGGGCCAAAGGATCTTTACACTGTCCACCTGTTCGGCGTTTCCAAGACCAAACAATGACATAAATCCATGCTGTACCTGAAAACTATGGTGCGTTGTAATGTCTGTGCGCTGCCAACGATCTTTGGCTTTTACTAAAACTGTTGCTCCCAATCCGGTACTATTTGAAGAGCGTCCTCTAAGCCTGATCTTGATCCAACTATTCCCATTCGAGATATTTTTGTACACCTGATGATCTTCATCAAACTGAAAAAGATCGCTGTATCCATCGTTGTCAAAATCATTCCATGAAAAAGCTGAGGCAGATTGCACGTAGTCATATAATGCTCCGCCTCTTAAACGGCTCAATCCTTGTCCTTCCTTATTCTCCCATATTTCCGTCCTTAGGTTGTATTGCCCCATTGAAAACAGGTCGAGATCACCATCATTATCATAATCCGTCCAGAACAACTTTTTCCAGTAGTGCCGGTCATATTCATAAGAATAGAAGGCGCTGTCAAAAGAATTTCCATTATTGGCATATCCGTATATTGGTCCTCCGGCGTGAAAGACTGTAAGATCAAGTTTGCTATCGTTGTTGAAATCCGCCCAAAGAGCAGTAGGCGTAGAAATTGGGCAACAGTCAAAATTGTAATCATCAGTGATTCGCTGATCAGTAATGGCGGTAAAACTGCCATCTCCATTGTTTTGGAAGAATTCATCCTTTGCGTAATTTCCAAGAAATACATCGGGATCGCCATCATCATCATAGTCAGCCCATGAGGCTACAGATGAATTGTTATAACCTGACAGATTTTCTCCTGGAAACTCAAGACGAAAGAAAGTGTCGTTTCCGTCATATCGGTAAATGTAACGGCTACCGCTCATAGATAGGTCCAGATCACCGTCCAAATCGAAGTCGCTCCAGGTAGCATTTGTAACTTCGGAACGATCACCGTCAATTAGGGTGACGACCTTCGAAAAAGTACCGTCTCCGTGACCGCGATATATGGAACTTTTGTCTTGATCATTAGAATAGAAAAGATCTAGAAATCCGTCGTTGTCATAATCACCCCAAACGGCGAAGAGACTGTAGTCGCCCGTAGGCGCTGAGATGCCGGTTTCGATCACTGGTTGAAAAGTACCATCACCATTATTGTGAAATAGCTGCGCTTTATAGCCCAGAAAAAGGTCATCATACCCGTCGTTATCATAATCTCCCCAGGCAATGGCACCCGAAATACCTGCTGATTCATACGCCAACGAAGACAACGTAAACTTTTCAAACTCTTTTAGTGGAAGCGTAACTTTGGCGGTATTGCTGTAGTCAGAAAGTTCGTCGCCATTGGCTGCAAATATCCTGTAATAATAGGTACTGCCCGACTCCAATTGTTGATCTGAAAATGTTCTTTCTTCCGCACTAACTGACCCGACGACAGTGAAATGCGCTTTATCTGCCAGGGACCGCTCAATTACGAATCCTTTGATTTCAGATCCTGAATATTCCCAATTGACCCTGGCGGAAGCACTACTCTGTGCAACGGCTGCAACCTTCGTAGGAGCATGGGCAAGTTCAGCTTTAGTAATCACCCTAATAACATTCGAGTAGGCCACTGCTGCCGAACCGTCCAGGCGCACACGATAGTAGTAAACATGTCGAGGCGAAACCGTATTGTCTGTAAATTCTACAGCATTTGAGACCACCTGACCCACTGGCTCGAATCCTGAATTTCCATTTATTGAAGACCGCTCTAGCGTAAATGATGTCTCGTCTATCGAATTATCTGACCAGGCCAAAGCAACGGAGTGATCGTCGACCGTAGTTATTGTCAGGTTTGTTGGCGCGTTTGCCGGATTGCTTGAATAGTAGGTAAATTCTTTAGGTGCCGCAAATTTAGATGTATTTAATTCATCGTCTACGGATTGAACGCTCCACCTATAGTACCCTTCAGGTAAATCTGAGGTTGAAATTTGATTTCTAAGCGCCGTTGAAATATTTGCAGCTCCAGGTATAAAACTTGTGCCGCTGGTCGTATCCGAACCAGGCGCGATTATGTACTTGTCATTGTATGACAAATACATGTTGTATTTCAATGAAGATTGCTCTTTATCGTTCCCGGCATCCCAGGAAAAAGAAATATTTTCAGTATCAAATTTAGCTTCGAGATTGGAGGGTGCTTGTGGCTTGGACAATTCGGTAGTTAATCCATTCTCAAAAATAATAATATCATCGATAAAGACTCCGCTAAGCAAAATATCGGGATCCTTGTCGTTGTCCATGTCCGCAACAGCAAGGAAATTTGTAGAATGAATTGGTCCATCGAAATTCTCGGCAGTGAAAGTTCCGTCACCATTAGAACTAAATAACTGTGTAAGGCTCCTCGATGAATTACTTCCCGAAGCAACAATATCTTCATTTCCATCTCCATCAAAGTCAGCTATGACAAGACTTTGTATATATTCATAGGGAATAATGGTTCGTCCGAGGCTAAGCTGGCCGTTTCCGTCATTTTCCATTAAGATGCCTTTTCTATTTATTACGTCCTGATCTCCGTCGCCATCTATATCTATTGTGAAATATCGAACACTTTTTTCCATAGTTTCAGTCGGGCTAAATGCTTGAAAAGTGCCATCCCGGAGATTCTTGTAGGCCTTGTCAAGTAACACAAAATCGATCCAACCATCATTGTCAAAATCACTCCAGGCAGTTTCACCGCTGGTAACATCCAGTTCGAAGGTCTTTTCGAAGTTAAAATTGCCCGTGTTCTTGTAAAACGTGTGCCCAATCACATTGCCATTATGATCTGACTGCGTTGCTATTTCTATATCGATTAAACCATCGTTATTATAGTCAGCCAGACTGAATAGTTTTCCTCCAATCAGATTCGTTGGTTCCGTAATCAAAGTAAATTTGTCTGCCCCATCATTTCTGTAGATATATATGGCTTTCGAGTTGTAACAGTAAGAACCACAACCTCCGGCAATAATATCGAGGTCATTGTCATTATCGAGGTCTGCCCATTGATACATTCCACCACTGTAGAAAGCTGGGAGTTCCGTGTCCACAACCACAAATTCTTCCCCATCATTTCGAAGCAACACAGTGGCATTACTGCTCCTGGCGCCGTAAACATAATCTCCGGTTCCCAGGATGTCCATATCGCCATCGTTGTCGTAATCACCAGGTAAAGGAGTGATATTATACCCTTTTCCTGCCTCAATTAATCTATGATCCTGAAACAGATTCTGCGCTAAACTATTATTTGATATTGTTGCGCAAAGCAAAAACATAGCGAGGGTTGAATAGAAATAGTTCATAATTAGCCGCGGAAAACCCGGTAGTCTTGGTGAGATATTTATATTGAAAGTTAAGATTATGCTAAAAAATTGAATTGTCAAAGCAAAGAAAAGGATTATGTTTTTATATCTAAGTAAGATATTTATAAATGTGGTACTTTTTTTTACATAATGCCCTGCGTTCCAACCAGTTCGGATTATCAAAGTGATATCGGGGTTAATTTAGCGAGGACAGGTTTCCATTCTGCGGAATAAATGACTTGAAAGGTCAGTATGTAGAAAGGAGAGAAGCT
>CAZWQB010000146.1:1915-8496 GCA_964636035.1 uncultured Roseivirgaceae bacterium | reverse complement strand
AGCTTTACGAAACCTGTGCTTTTCCTTTGCACTGAAGTCGTCCTTGATCAAAGCTTCTTTCATCATCTGCAGGAGGATTATACAAGGTACAGCAAAGCGGTCAATGAACCTTTTAGCTTTACGAAACCTGTGCTTTTCCTTCGCACCGGAAGTCATCCTTGAACACAGTTTCTTTTATCATCTGCAGGAGGGTTATACAAGGTTTAGCAAAGCGATCATTAAACCTTAAACCTTTAACCTTAAACTATGAACCCTGAACCTTGAACTCTGAACCCTGAACAATGAAACCGGTTTAATCAATCATTTGCAAAAATCTGCTCCATCTGATCTTGTCTAAAAAGCCACCTTCAGGATCTAGCGACAGCCATATGAAGAAAGCCTTTCCAACCACGTGGTCCTCCGGCACGAATCCCCAGTATCTTGAATCCAGAGAGTTATGGCGGTTGTCTCCCATCATAAAGAAGTAATCCTGATTGAACGTGTATTGTTGCAGATTTTGTCCTTCAATACTCAGCTTCCCGTCTTCAATAATCACATCTTCATTTCCGTCGTAATATTGAATGATATCGCCATATTTCGAAAGCGTTTCTTCATTGATCTCAATGGTATGCCCTTCTTTGGGTATGTGGAGGGGACCATAAAAATCTTTATTCCAGGCAAATTTGCCACCATCTGGAAAAATTCTTGACTCTGCTCTTCCTTCTTCCTCCTGACCTATTTGTACGTTGTCAATAAAAGGCAGTGCTTTTAATTTTTCAGCCGTTTCGGGCGTAGTCATGGCATAATAGCCCAGATTAGGAATAATGCCGTACTCGCGAATTTCATATTCTTTAAAAACGCGGTCGTTGATAACATTCTTAGTGGAAATATAATATTGAAACTGCATTCCCTCCGGGTTCTCAATGGCGGTGCCGTTGATATAGACCTGCGAATCAACTATGGTAATTGTGTCGCCAGGTAATCCCACACATCTTTTTATATAATGTGTTCTCAGATCAGATGGATGCTGCAGTTCTTCAGGATAATTGAAAACTACTACATCGTTCTGTTTGATCTCGGTAAATCCGGGCAGCCTGTATTGGGGCAACTGAATCCAATCCAGATAGGAGGGGACATTCGGCATTCCCCAGATATGGTTGTGCGTTAATGGAATCTGCAGTGGTGTCTTTGGGGTTTTCGGCCCGTAGTGGATCTTGCTCACAAATAGAAAGTCTCCTACCAAAAGCGACTTTTCCATCGAGGGGGTGGGAATTGTGAAAGCTTCTAGTAGTAACCACCTGATAAGCGTTGCTGCTATTACAGCAAATACGATCGCATCTACCCACTCTCTGGTCTTCGACTTAGGTCCACCTGATCTTCTGAAATTGAAATTCATATATTTATTCGTACTTTCTTGTTAATGCTAAAGTTTAAGAAAATCATCCATTGATAAAACGCCTTTTTTACCAGGAAGCCATTCTGCTACATGAACGGCACCGGCTGCAAAACCTTCTCTGCTGAATGCGGTATGTTTTATCTCGATTTCATCCACACTGGAAGTGTATTTTATGGTATGAGTACCCGGAACCTGGGGCTCGCGGAAAGATATTATGGGTAATGTATCATGCTGATCAGTGGATTGGTTGACCCATTGCGTTTTTGCAGGGCTGTTATCTATTATCCCTTCAGCCAGCGTGATTGCGGTGCCACTGGGAGCATCTTTCTTCTCCGTATGATGAATTTCTTCCAGGCTGATTTTGTAGTTTTCATGCCTTTGCATCAAAGCAGCTAAATTCTGGTTGAGCTTAAAAAATAGATTTACGCCAATGCTGAAATTAGATGCGTAAAAAAAGGCACCGCCTTTTTCAATTGTATAAGCGTCAATCTCAGACTTATACTGCAACCAACCGGTAGTGCCAGACAGTACCGGTACCTGGTGCTTTAAACAGAGTTTAATATTTTCTACTGCCGCATCAGGCTCGCTGAATTCAATGGCGACGTCTGCATTTTTTACAACTTCGCCATCATCAAATTCGTGCCTGTTGTCTATGGTTACCTTGGCAATGATGGTATGTCCTCTTTCAACAGCAATCGTTTCAATTGCTTTGCCCATTTTTCCATACCCAAATATGATTATTTTCATTTTTACTGATCAGTGGTTTAACGCGTGTGAAATTGGTGATTACAAAGAAAAGTTTTCTTTTGGATAATCTGAAATTTATGCTTCATCAATATCATTCGCATGCGCTATTTTAGATGTAAAGCTATACCAATGCCTCCAACAGGCGTGTTAAAGGCGGTAGAATTTAAAGACGGCTTCATTTTTAAGGTAAGGTCGTCGCTTATGTCAAAGCCCTTTAAATGGGCATCGATATGAGCATCCACAATATTAATGATATAAGCCAAGCCACACATGATGATATAGAAGTCTCGCTCTCTGCGCGACTTTACCACAGCGTTGTCCAACACTCTTTCACTTGCTCCAGTGGGGTTGGCTCCAGTTGATTGCTGTAGCAACAACATCCTTCTATAGTAGGAATAATTATCAGCATAAAAATCAACGACAAGCCCCAAACCTACGATTCCTCCATAAATAAGCGGAATTTTCCAGTACTTCTTATTATAGGCTTGTCCGAGGCCTGGTAGAATGGCGGAGTACAAAGAGGCTTTCCGTGGTGAAAATTCTTCTGAGGTATCTTCCACAAGTGTAGTGTCTACCGCATCTGCCGTTACAAAGGGTCTCTCTGAGGTTCCAGGTGCGCTTACAGTATCTTCCACAATAACATGAGGTCTATTTTCATCCTGAGAAACAGAGTCAATCTGTACCTGCGCTGATGCAGAGAAACTTGCCAGAACCCCTAAAAAGATTAAAAAAAAGAATTTGATTGGATGATGCATCACAAATTAAGAATCTCAAGAATTCTGTTAAGGTCTTCAGCGGAAACGAAGGGTATTTTTATTTCTCCCTTGTTTTTATCGTCACTCTTGATATTGATTTTGGTTCCAAAGTGAGAGGATAGCTTTTGCTGAAGATGTCTGATTTCATAATCATTGGCAGGTGATTTTGTTTTCTTTTCCGATGCTTTGTCTTCATCTGCACCGTCGCTCATCAAGTCACGCACCATTGCCTCCACTTTCCTTACAGACAGATCGTCGTTAATAATCTTCTTAAAGATGGCCAATTGCGCATCCACGTTCTCAACATTAATGATGGCACGGGCGTGTCCCATGGAGATTTGGTTGTCTCTCAGGGCTATTTGGATATCGGGGGGGAGCTTGAGGAGACGAAGGTAATTGTTTACCGTCGTTCTGTTTTTACCAACTCTTTCTCCTAATTGTTCCTGCTTCAGATCACACTCGGCAAGCAACCTTTGGTAACTCAAGGCAATTTCTATGGCATTTAAATCTTTTCGCTGAATGTTTTCAATCAATGCCATCTCCAGCATCTGCTGGTCATCCGCGGTACGAATATAAGCTGGAATGCTGTCGAGCCCCGCTATTTTAGAAGCCTGAAACCTGCGCTCACCTGAAATCAACTGGTAGCGGTTTCTTTCAAGTCTTCTAACTGTGATGGGTTGAATAATACCCTGTACTTTTATGGATTCAGCGAGTTCCTGCAGCGACTCCTTATCAAAAAAAGTTCTGGGCTGAAATGGGTTTACTTCAATTTCAGTAAGACGGATCTCATCCATTCCGCCCATGTTGGCCCTTCTTTCTTCGTTGGTTTCTTTTTTAGAGCCACTATCTTCTAGCAAAGCCCCCAATCCTCTTCCTAAAGCATTTCTTTTTTTGGGAGCATTTTTCTTATCGCTCATTCTTGGTTTTTGTTCTTTGGTATATATGTATTGTCAGACAAGGGAGCGCGCTCCCCTGTTTATGCCAACTGTGCCTGCTGCCTTTTGGCCTCATGCTGTCTTTCTTATGCTACAGCGTTCTTTTTGATAATTTCCTCTGCCAGGTTTAAATAGGCCACTGCACCTTTACTTTCTGCATCATGTGAAATTGCGGGAACTCCGAAGCTTGGAGATTCACTCAATTTTATATTCCTCGGAATGATGGTTTCAAACACCATTTGCTTAAAGTGTGCATTTACCTCTTCCACTACCTGATTGGAAAGCCTTAATCGAACGTCATACATTGTAAGCAGGATGCCTTCAATTTCAAGGTTTGTATTTAAACGTGATTGAATAATTTTAATTGTATTTAACAGTTTTCCCAATCCTTCAAGTGCAAAATACTCACATTGTACAGGTATAATAACAGAATCTGCCGCAGTAAGAGCATTGATAGTAATCAGACCCAATGAAGGTGAGCAGTCAATCACGATGTAATCATAAAGCTCCTTCACTTCCTGAAGGGCTTCTCTCATCTTCTCTTCTCTGTTTACCAAATTTACCATTTCTACTTCTGCACCCACCAAATCTATATGAGAAGGCAATAGATCGAGATATGCGATTTCTGATGACATGATAGTGTCTTTGACTTCAATGCCGTCTACCATGCATTCATAAATACTGTTTTCGATATTTTTGGGGTTAAAGCCCAATCCGGAAGTAGAGTTGGCCTGCGGGTCTGCGTCTACTATTAAAGTCTTATGTTCTAATGCCGCAAGGCTCGCCGCCAAATTGATTGCGGTTGTTGTTTTTCCTACTCCGCCTTTTTGGTTTGCTATTGCTATGATTTTACCCATCCTAAGTTTTATTTGCTTAATTCACAATTTGCATCAAATTTAACCCTTTTGCATTATTGAGAAGTAAATTAATACTGTTCAAAAAACAGTTTTGATGTAAGAAAGGAAAAAGAAACTTAGTTCCCGTTCCTGTTAGAATTTCGGTATTTTTCCAGATTTATCCTTTCCTAATTTTAACAGGTGAAATTAGTCTTTTTTAAAAGAAAAAGATAATCAAACTCAAACCTTTCCAAAAACAATCAAAAATATGTTATAAAAGACACATAAAAGTATGCCAGACACAAATTATTTTTACGAACACAGATGTTCCTGCTGAGTAAGAGGACTAATCCAACAGGTTAGATTCTGGTATCGTAAAAAAGGAAAAATATAAAAAATAATCCTTGAAGCAAAATGATAACAGTGTCAGCCCGTTGGATTTCAAACATCTACCTGCGTTCGATTTAAATTTAGGATAATACCTATTGTGAGTCCTCGGAAGAGGAGCAATAGCAGTTAATTTAGGAATAGATTGAAGGAGGTACTTGTAGAAACATCTTCACAAAGGCAAACCCCTCCCGTTGGCCACACAGTGTATCTGAATAGTGACGGAAAATTGGGCCTACGGCGCACGGTTCACTGTAAATCTGTTATTCTACCGATATTTGACCCTTTAGAGCTATGGCTTCCCGCATAATAATTAATTGTCGAACTCATCTTATAACTCAAATATTTTATTAGCGGCCCTAATCCATTCAGTTTCTTTGTTATAATTATTTGAATATTTAGTATTTTTTTAACGAGTGAAATTTCTGACCTTTTCGTGTAAGATTTATCAAAGAAAGGTGTGGATTACCCGGTTTGCTTGCTTTTTCCAAACCGTATTTTGCGTAAGTATTCTTTCCAAATAGCTTTTTATTTAAAACCGTTTACGTCAATCTTTATGATGTCGTATTTTTTTACCGACACCATTTTTTACTTTCTTACTTAAAACACTATTAATGAATATGTTAAGACAATTATGGTTACTTGTAATAGCGGGGCTTTTGCTTGGCTCGTGCACGGGACCGGTAGACAGCAGTACCGATGAAGATGGAGCAACTGGCCAGAAAGTCTTTAGATACAACCAGGCGGATGGATTAAGTTCTTTGGACCCGGCCTTCGCCAGAAACCAGGCCAATTGCTGGGTGGCAACACAGCTTTACAGTGGTTTATTTGAACTTAGTGACGAATTATACACCGTTCCGAACTTGGTAGACACCTGGAAAGTATCCGAAGATGGCAAGACTTATACTTTTAATATTAAAAAAGGCGTCTATTTCCATGATAGTGAAGTGTTTCCGGGAAGCAAAGGGAGGGAAGTAAAGGCCTCCGATTTTGTTTATACCTTTAAAAGGATCCTTGACCCAAAAACAGCAAGTACAGGTGCATGGATTTTTAATGACAAGGCTAAAAGGACAGCCGATGGAAAAACAGATCCTAATTGGGTAGAAGCGACTTCAGAATACGAATTGAAGATTCACTTACACGAACCGTTTGGTCCATTTCTTGAAATACTGACCATGCCTTACACGTTTGTAGTGCCACAGGAAGCGGTCAAGAAATATGGAAAGGATTTCAGGGTAAACCCTGTCGGAACAGGTCCCTTTCAGTTTAAATCATGGGACGAAGGCAACAGTTTGATCATGGTAAAGAATAAAAACTACTGGAGGAAAGATGAAAATGGCAAATCCCTACCTTATTTAGACGCTGTGCAGGTATCATTCATCGCAGACAAGAACCAGGAGTTGCTAACATTTCAGCAGGATAAACTGGACTTTGTATCTTATTCCGGTCAGCCAAATTCCATAGATATTATTCTAAACAAAGATGGATCACCAACCATTGATTTTTCAGGGAAATTTATGGTCCAAAAAGAACCTTATTTGAATAC
>CAZWQB010000146.1:0-1815 GCA_964636035.1 uncultured Roseivirgaceae bacterium | reverse complement strand
AATACTACCATTCAATCAAAGCCTATGGTAGAGTACCTTCAAAAGCAATGGGAGGCAATCGGTGTGAAAGTTAAAATAGAAATAAACCAGGTACCCACGCACCAGGAGCTGGTAGATAACAGCAAGGTAAACTTCTTCAGGGGCTCCTGGTTGGGTGATTATCCTGATGCAGAGAATTATTTGTCGATGTTTTATAGCCAAAATAAGGCGCCTTTGGGACCCAACAAAACCCATTTTGAAAATGCCAAGTTTGATTCTTTGTACAACCTTGCAAGGTTTGAATCTGAAGGATTTAAGCGGTTCGATTATTACCTGGCAATGGACAACATCATCATGGAAGAAGCTCCGGTGATAGTCTTATTTTATGACGAAGTACTAAGGCTTACCCAAAACAATGTGACAGGATTAAAGCCAACAAACCCAATGAACGTGTTAAAGCTGGAGAAGGTGGATTTTATGCAGGGAGGAATAGTACAACAGGGTTTTTAAGTGTGAAATAATGTGTGAATAAGTGAAAATGGCAGCCTGCTACGGGCTGCTTTTTTTACTATATGCCGCCGATGATTGGAAACCTATTAGGTTTTCCAGGGCTTTCAAGCTCAAGCTATAAGGTGGACTAGGAGTTGGGTTTGAATTTGCACACACTCCAAAAACCTACGAGGTTTCGGATCATGAGCGAAATTATATAGACTTGTTGGGATTGTACAGAAGCAAAATGCCTGCAATTCTCTAACACCTGATAGGTTTAGTTGCGAAGGTTTTCCAGGCTTCTACTTCTCAAAATAGCTATAGCCGAGACCAATTACAGCCTTTTCGACTCTGTCTTTGTCTTGGACGTGGTGTAGGATTGCGATATACTCATCCGAATCAGTATCAATAAATCCTAATTGAAGGCCTTTTTCCCTCAGCGGTTTGTCAAAATCTTCAAAGACATGGTTTGCGGAGACACTGGTTTCGGCTTCATAGCTGGCTGCTGTCGGCAACCTCACCGTGATATCGGGATGGTTCTTCAAACAGGAGTTTAAGAGCCATTCCAAATCCTCTACGCCCGCTTTCATGTCCATCCTCATTATAAAAGGGATTTGTTCGTCCTCCAGAAAATCCATAAAATAATTGAGCGTCGTAAAGTATTCTTCATCACCGTCATAATTCTCAAGTGAGTCAATAAACTCCCCGACTTTTAATTTATCCGACTTGCTGTACACACATAGATTGGTTAGCTCCCGGTATGCCGCTCTTTGGGTTTCGCTTAGTGGCTGGTGGTCGGAGCCTGAAGTTACATTCTCTGCCGCTTTAGGAATTGCTTCCATAAGGGTTTTTACTTCACGTAGCGTGTTTTCTATTTTGGAGATAATGCCTGGATCGTCAACCGATTGATGAAGCGCTGGTATGTGAAACCATTCTACGTCCTTACCACCCTTGCACTTTCTAAGCTCTATCTCACTGCCTATTTTGGCAATAAAGTAAAACTCAGATGGAAAGTTGAAATCCTTTTCATCGTAAAATATTATGGCACTTGGTAAATACAATCTCCCCTTTGCCGAGTTATAGAAAATTCCGTCCTTTCGAAGCTCAACTTTCTTAAATGTTTGGTTGTCTGTGCCCAGGAGATTAACCAAATATGAATTTGAAAGCGCCGAATAATTGAATATCCTGGAGTCAGTGTTATCAAATATATAGTCAAATAAGGCAGGGCTGATGAACCCGGTGTCAATCGCCTGTCCGGCTATTTTATCTTCTTTATAATATATGCGTGGCATAAAAAATTGTTTTGCTTTGGTTAAGGTTTTATGTATTAATGTAAAGTGCTGAACA
>CAZWQB010000145.1:0-8520 GCA_964636035.1 uncultured Roseivirgaceae bacterium | reverse complement strand
TCTTTTGGTGGTCTGATTTTTCAAACCGGCTCAAGGTATTCAGAATATATGGGACCATGTTTTTGGCGTGTTGCTTGCTTTATTGGCTTTTGAAGCTATTGGGATAAACAAGCGAGGACTAATGGACAGGCCATGAAACCAGCCTGGTATGGGAAGTAATTTATTTCAATTTGTCCAGCGGCTTACGAATACGCTGAAATTTTCTTTATACTGATCGCTTACAGCAATGATCTTGTCTCCAATCTGCACCGAGTTTTTTCTAATGGCACTAATACGGTCCATCGATACAATGAACGAGCGGTGAATACGCATAAATCTTCGGGCGGGTAGTTTTGCTTCCAGTGATTTTAAACTGCTGAGTGAAAGCAACGGACGAGGGTTATTCAGCAAGTATACTTTTACATAATCCTTCAGTCCCTGAATATACAAAATATCATCATAAGCCACCCTTACCAATTGATATTCCACCTTCAGGAATAAGTAGTTTTCCTCTGGTTTTGGTTCCCTGGTTGAGGATACTGCCCCATCACCAAGCAGATTGTTATTTTGCTCATACAGCCTTGCGTAAGCTTTGGCTTTACTTGCGGCTCCCAAAAACTCCTCGTAGCTGAAAGGTTTGAGCAAATAATCGAGGGCATCTACCTTATACCCTTCCAGTGCATACTGGCTAAAAGCGGTGGTAAAAATAATCCGCGGCCCCTGGAGGTCCCGGCCACGATCCAACACCCTTGCGAGTTCAATGCCAGTAAGATCGGGCATTTGAATATCCAGGAATATGAGGTCAATTTCTGTTTCATGCAGGCCCCGTAATGCCTCTACAGCATTATCGTAGCGCCCAGCAAGTTCAAGATAAGGCGTTTGATCTATATAGGTGCAAATTAGGCCGAGCGCTAATGGTTCATCATCAACTGCAATACATTTTAGTTTCATCTGTATAAAATAGTTTTTAAATGGTCAGATGGAATAATCTATCTTCTTCTGAGGAAATACCCGGCCCTCCGAGATCAGTTATTCATTCTCGGTGGGTATGGTTCCCCTTATGATTATTTCATCTGTATATAATATGTTTTGTGCAATGTTTGTCATGGAATAATCCTATCTTTAAAAACCAGTACTCCCAACGCCTTTTGACTCAATATTCATTTTTGTTCGGGTGTGCAAAGCTGCTCATGGAAATTTCATATATATTGTTTTTAATTGCCAGAATCTTGTCCCTGACTATTTTCGGGATGGAATAGCATAGAACCCTTAGAACCGAAATAGAACTCGTTATCATCTAAATTCTCCGCAAAAGTCCGGTCCGAAAGACTCCGGACTCGATAAGGAGAGTCTTGCGAACATTTTCCGCGGGCATGCTCCACTTATGCCTATTTCATACTGTCTGGAGGCTTAGCTGAATCAGAAACTCGTTTTCGGAGCCATCCTCATTCACATAAAGGCTATATTTATCGGGATAAAGAAGGTCAAGACGACGGCGGGTGTTGACCAAACCAATCCCATTACTTTCCTCCGCCACCAAGCCTTGTCTGGTAAATATCGGATTTCGAACCTTTAGATGCAATTGCCCTTCTTCCTGTTGAAGACTTATATAAATCTCGCTAGCCTGCAGGGCGCTAACACCATGCTTGAAGGCATTTTCCACGAACGGTAAAAACAGCATAGGAGCTATGGCGATATCTTTCAGCGGTTCAGGTTTTTGAAAATTAACCACTGCCTTATCAGACAAGCGCAACTGCATGAGTCCGATATAATCCTGCAAAAAAGCTATTTCCTGGCTGAGGAGAGTTGTGTCTTTCTGCGTTTCATATAGTACGTAACGCATCATCCGCGACAGTTTATGCAAGGCTTTGCGTGACAACTCTACATCGGTATGGGTAAGGGCATATATATTGTTGAGGGTATTAAAGAAGAAGTGGGGATTAATTTGTGCTTTAAGAAAAAGAAGCTCTGTACTCACCCTTTGCTGCTCCAACTCCTGCCTGAGCTGCGTATCTTTCTGCCACTTCTGAATGGAGCTTACACTAGTACTGATACCCAGTACAAGAAAAGTAATCAGCAGTAGAAAAGCGTTGAACCAATGCCCGGCCTTTACCGGGGGCGCTTCTTCTTCTCCATCCCTGAAGGTATTGTGCATCAATTCCGGCAAATTCAGCCAAAGGTCTACGGTTTGAACCAGGACCATTAATAAAAGAGATGCACCGACTAACGCGGCTAAAAACAAAGCGGTTCTGTTTTGGAAAAGAAGCCGGGGAACCAGTATCTGAGCATTGAGATAGAAGATGACTACCAGGAGGAAAAACAGAAACCCCTGCTTGATCCAGAACTCCTCCGGAAATTCCACCTGCAGGGATAAGGGATGGAAGAGCAGCAATACAAGTCCAAGGAATACCCATATCAGTATATGGATCAGTGATTTAATATAGGGCCTGTAGTTGCTGATGGCCATAGGAAACTTTTTTTAATAAACTTACTATTTCCTAAGCATAGCAGCCAATTTAATCTGCCAATTCAAAGGATGTGCCGACAGACCCCCTGGTTTTTGTCTATGAAAGAAGTTCCTACAAATCCTGATACAAGAAAATGCGGTCCGTCGGGTAAAATGCCTTAATGGTCGTTTTTCTACGGCAGACGGTCTGTTTTAGCGTTTTACATAAAAAAAGAAAGCTATGTTTGCATAATTCCTGATTGGAGCATACTGTTCTATAAAAAGAAACTGAAGTCAATGGCAATAAATGTCATTATAATTAAAGCATAGTAAAAATCAACTGAAATGAAAGGAGCTATTACAAAATTCATCATGCTGTTGGCAATACTTGCCACAGGTCCCTTACTTTATGCACAATATCCGACGGGCGGTCCTCCTCCAGCTGGTGCCGGGCAAAGTGGCTTCGGTCGCGGAGCGGCACCTCAGGCGGGATACGTAGCAAATGGCTATGGAAAGATTACCGGAACCGTGGTAGATGCAGAAACAAAAGACGGTGTTGCTTATGTGACCGTTGCGCTTCTTGATCCGGAAACAATGAAGCCGCTGGATGGTACTGTGGGTAACGAAAAGGGAGAGTTCTCCATCAAAAATATTCCTGCTGGTACCTATACCGTTTCTGTTTCTTTTCTAGGATATGAAAAAATAGAAAAAGCCGGGGTGAAAATTACCGACAAGGGAAATACGATCGACTTTGGTACGCTAACGCTGTCATCTGAAACTACACAGCTCGATGAAGTAGTTGTGCAGTCACAACGGGCGCTCATTGTAGAGAAGGTAGACCGTACCATTTACAATGCGGAGAACGACCAGACCACCAAAGGAGGCGATGCTACAGATGTCTTGCGCAGGGTGCCTATGCTGTCGGTAGACCTCGACGGAAATGTTTCTTTAAGAGGAAGTCAGAATATAAGGGTGCTTATCGATAATAGGCCTTCTACCATTGCCGCCACGAGTGTTGCTGATGCCCTTAAGCAAATTCCCGCCGATCAGATTAAATCTGTTGAGGTCATCACTTCTCCTTCGGCCAAATACGATGCTGAAGGAACAGGGGGTATCATTAACATCATCACCAAAAAGAATAATTTGCAGGGAGGCTCCCTGGGAATAGATGCAGGTGCTGGTCTTCGTGGATCCAACCTCGGACTGAACGGGTCGCTGCGCCGTGGAAGACTGGGGCTTTCCCTCGGCGGATTTGGGCGTGCAGGCTATAATATAAAGGGAAAGTTTACAAATGAACAGCGCACGGAACAAGCGGATGGCAGCATGATTACATCGCTCCAACAAGCTGACACGCGAAGTGATATGCTTTTCGGTCGTTTTAATTTAGGGATAGACTACGATATTAACAAATACAATTGGATTTCGGCATCTGTACAGTATGGTACATTTAACTTTGAAAATAGTCAGGAAGGCCTACTTACACAAACATGGCGGGATAATTCGCTTTTGAACCAGAATTCGCGTGACGTAGAAATGACGAACCTGTCTGGCACAGTAGACCTGAACCTGAATTATACGCGCACGTTTGTTAAACCACGTCAGGAACTAAGCTTTATGGCTCTTTATAGCCGGAACAACCGTACAAATGACTTTATAAACGACATTCTGAGTGAAGATGCTCATACCATTACAAGCCGATTGAAAAACGAAAATGAGAGCTTTAACCAGGAAGTAACGGTACAGGCAGACTTTATAAATCCTATAGGAGACGGTGAAACGCAGTTACTAGAGTTCGGTGCCAAGAATATCTTCAGAAATGTAACCAGTGATTTTCAATATTATGAAGCGGGTCCGGACGGCGAATTTGTAGCGATAAACAACCGCGCGTTGGGGAATGTCTTTGACTATGATCAAAATGTAACCGCTGGTTATGTTTCCTACACGCTTAATTTTCTGGAAAATTACAGCATAAAGCCCGGGGTAAGGTATGAATACACTACCATCACGGCAAATTTCCAGGATGAGCAAGAGGTAGAAATACCGGCGTATGGTCTTTTTGCGCCTAGTTTAAACCTGTCAAGGAAGCTAAAGGGCGGCAATATGATAAAAGCGGCCTATAACCGTAGGGTGCAACGTCCGTCGCTACAGTTTCTGAATCCCAACCTCCAAGCTTCAAACCCACTTAACATTACCCAGGGAAATCCAGAGCTGGAACCGGAATACACGAATAATTATGAGCTGTCTTACAGTACTTTTTTAAAGAACACCTCCCTGAACTTCTCGACTTTTATGCGTAATACCTCTGGCTCTATTCAGCCGGTGCGTACGACTATCGGGCAGGATACAATCTTAACCACCTATGAAAATATTGGCCAGGAAGATGCTTACGGCCTGAGCATATTTGCAAACCTTAACCTTAACAATAAATTTACACTAAATGGCGGCATAGACGCCTATTACGCGGTGCTGGATAATAATGCGCCAAATCCTGACTTCAGTGCAAGTAATGAGGGGCTCGTGTTCAGTGGACGCTTGTTTGGAAATTATAATTTCGCGGAGACCTGGGGCTTACAATTTTTCGGATTCTACAGAGGAAAACAGATACAGCTACAAGGCTATCAAACTGGTTTTTATATCTACAGCCTTAGCTTGAAGAAGGATTTCAATGACAAAAAAGGAAGTATCGGTATTGGAGCAGAAAACTTCCTTTCCTCCGCTACCAAAATGCGTGGAGAAATCAATTCGCCGTTGATCAGCCAAAGCAGTATCAACGAAATGAACAATATGAACTTTAAAATAAACTTCAGTTATCGTATTGGAAAGCTAAGCACCGATCCCCGACCAAGACGCAATCGCCGTTCTATTCAAAACAATGACCTCAAAGAAGGCGAAAGCAATACGCAACCGGAAGGGGGCATACGTTAGGCGGAGAAGCCATTCAAGCGACGATTGTGTCTTTCGAAAGAACAAAAAAGCCGGAATTTCGTCCGGCTTTTTTGTTCTTACTTTCATCTGTATAAAATTGTTTTTAAATGGTCAGATGGAATAATCTATCTTCTTCTGAGGAAATACCCGGCCCTCCGAGATCAGTTATTCATTCTCGGTGGGTATGGTTCCCCTTATGATTATTTCATCTGCATGTAATTGTTTTCTAACAATCAGAATATGTTCTGAACTTTACTACCCCATGCATTCCCTTTAATATTCTAGGTTTGAGGAATCTATTCCTTTAAGAACTTACCGTGCCAGATTTTGCCTTTATTCATAATTGTAAGTATATACATTCCGCTCGTTAAACCGCTTGCATCTAATTCGTAGCCACCCAAACCATGTCTAATGTTTTGAGTCTTCAAGTGCTTTCCAGTTGCATCCCGTAATATAACAACCGAATTCTTCAGCCACTCCGGTCCCGATAATCGCACATTCCCTTGCACCGGATTCGGCGCAATTACGATTGGAAACCCAGGCTTCTTTTCGTGAGCGGAAGAGAGAATATCGGTTTTTCCATAGACACCCAGCGACAAAATTGGATTTTGAGCATCATTACTGACGATCTTAACCTTGGCTTCATGTTCGCCGACGGCGGTAGGCCTGAACTTCAATAAAAAAGAAACACTACCATATGGCGCTATCTCCTCATGGGCAGGAAGTCCGGCAAAAGAAAACGACGAAGCATTTTCCCCTTCGATAATAACCGGCGGATCACCGAGTATCAAAGTATCGTTCCCCCTATTATAGATGGTGAGGAGGATACTATCAATATCACTGTTAGCAGCGTCGGAAAAAGAAATTCGATTGTCAATGATTGATCCTTCTTCTAATGCTAAGGCTATTTTCGGTTCAAATATATTCGTGTTGACTTTAAAGGTTCCGTTCTCTGTAGTGCCAACATACAAGTGATTTCCAACAGGCAGTAGAGATTCAATAGATGGATTGCGTTCAAACTTGCACAAAATTCTCCAGTTGAGCCCCCTATCTTTTGAAACAAAAACCATATCAATGGTAGCAATAAAGATCTCATCATTTTGAGATGCTATATCATACACCCATTTATTTTCCAGCATCTTTAAAACTGTCCAGCTTTTTCCCAAATCACGTGAGACATAAGTGTTCATTCCCAAAGAGGCCACTATAATTTCTCCTTCAACTAGCAAATGTCGTGCATCAGCCGGATCTCCTGCTACATCCATCTTTTTCCAATTTGCTTCACTTAGATCAGATATGAAAATTCCCTTTTCCGTAGCTGCATAAAGAGTGCTTCCAAATAATGATATGCCACCGATCTTCTGAGTCGGAAGACCTTCGTTAAAACGTTCCCATTCCTCCTGGTCAGTGTACTTCCAAATACCGTTAAAAAGGGTGGAAATGAAATACTCGCCTCCTGCTTTGACCATGGTGCCTACGGCAGTTAATTCTGGCTCATATTTAAAAGACTTCACCAATTCCCCTGTATAAATATCATTCGCCTGTACAACTCCGCCAAAACTATATATTAGGTTCTTGTCCAGCAGCAGCCCCTCACGTGAGTTAAATTTTGAAAATGTTTCTTCACCTTTTTTCTTCCGATAAATACCTGTAGATGAACTCATCGCAAAAATCGTAGAGTCTTCCGACATTTCCATCATCCTGATATCGGCATCCGTGATTCCTGACATAGCGTCACTCCAGTTTTGACCGGCATCTGTACTCTTAAAAAGCCCAAACCAACCTCCTACCAAAATTTGATTCTCTTTAGCTACAATAGCAGTATGAGGTCCATTCTTAGGTATATTGCCACTCAACTTCCAGCCTGCAATGTCAGCACCTGATGTATAAAGATTTTGTCCACTAAGAAGGTATAATGTATTTTCGGTCCGGAAGATATCCAAAAGATTATCCTTAACATGAATTCCAACGTTCATTTCCTGCCAATTCAACCCAGCATCATCGGTAAAGAGAACCCCGTCAAAAGTTGTGGTCACGTAAATCTCATTATTAATAACCTCCAGATCCGTAATTTCTAAATTTTCGTTAGGAGGGGTACGATTCGTCCAGTTTTTACCCTCATCCGTAGAAATAAAAAACTGATTTTTAGAAGCAACCAACAGGGCTGATTCGCTATTCCTTATTCCTCCTATGTCTATCCCTTTAAGACCCGAAAATTCAATTGTTTCCCAGTTCTTATTAACCGAATATCTCAAACCTATGGTTGTTCCGATAAAAAGAGTGTCTGACTTAACATATAAGCTCCGAATATCACCTTCATCATACATATCGGGAAGGGCCGTCAGCATATTCCACGATACTCCGTTGTCGTCAGAAAAATAAACTGTGTATCGATCTGCTAAATAAAGAATCCCTGTAGAATCCTTTGCCAATACGGGTTCAAAATAGACATTATTGAAATATGCGTCTACTTTTTGCCACTCGGCACCAAAATCGTCGGATTGGTACAACCCTCCGGTGGTGGAAACAAATACCCTATTATCGTTGCCGATTAAGAACTCATTAATGTAATGAACATCATAAGGCCCGTTTAATTGTTCGACCTGCGCAGACGAATAATAGAAAGAAAGAACTAAAGGCAGGAATGATAGCTGACGAAAGTATGGTACAAGTTGGTACATAGAGAATTGATAAAATGTAAATATGAAACTGTAAAATAGGGAATTTTAATGAGATAGAGAACTCTGGCTTTTATTCGATCGTATCAACTTAATCGAAAATGATCCTTCAAAATGACTAGAAAGGAAAATTTTAAGTGGCCGAAGTATACGCAATATGTTATAAATGGAGGTTTACTATGGCCTGGCAACAGTACCAGACTGCACCTTCTCACACTAATTGAGCCACCTTTTTCACCGCCGCGAGATGTATTCTCACAGGCGCTCTTCTTCTTACCCTCGCCGTATGGGCTTTCACAGCGACATTAATCCAACTGCACCTGATTCGGCTAAAGCCAAATCTACCCAAGCCCCAACCCTCGCTTGACCCTGGCAAGTGACCACCATTGCCAGACGTCCCGGCAAGTTAACAGCAGGCTGATCGCATTACTTATTGTCAACTTTCCTACACACCAGCACAACCAGCTTCTCTTCCAGATTGGTGGTTGCAAA
>CAZWQB010000144.1:0-8570 GCA_964636035.1 uncultured Roseivirgaceae bacterium | reverse complement strand
CGAATGGGCGTAGCTCAAAGGCAGCGGCAGGAGTTGGAGTTGCAGGTAAAAGAAAGGACCGAATGGCTAGCCTTGTCTAACAATGAAGAAAAAAAAGCACGAAACGAAGCGGAAGAAGCACGTATAGAAGCAGAAACTGCAAGGATGGAAGCAGAAAAGGCAAACAAAGCTAAAAGCACCTTCCTTGCTACCATGAGTCATGAAATCCGGACGCCTATGAATGGCGTGATAGGCATGGCTTTTTTGCTTTCTGAAACCAAATTAGATGAGGAACAACGCGATTACACGAATACCATCATAAATTCCGGCGAGACCCTGTTGCAGGTGATCAATGACGTACTTGATTTCTCTAAAATAGAATCAGGAAGTATGGAGCTCGAAGAAAGGGAATTTAATCTCCGGGAGCTTATTGAAGAAGTCCTGGACCTGTTTTCTGGGAAAGCGACAGCGCTGGGGATCGATTTAATTTATTACATTGAGCACAACGTCCCCATGCAAATTAAAGGAGACGGCTTAAGGTTAAGACAAGTTCTTCTGAACATTATTGGGAATGCTACTAAGTTTACCGAAAGAGGAGAAGTATATCTGGGCGTTTCGTTGGACCATACTGATAAGGATTCGTTGCGACTGCGTTTTCAGGTTCGCGACACGGGAATAGGAATTCCGACAGACAAAATAGACCGGCTTTTCAAAGCTTTTTCGCAGGTAGATTCCTCTACCACACGAAAGCACGGGGGCACCGGGTTGGGATTGGCCATCTGTGCAAAACTCATCGAACTCATGGGTGGCTCCATCAGGGTGGAAAGTGAAGAAGGCAAAGGTTCCACCTTCACATTTACAATAGAAGCCCTAACATGCGATCCTTCCGAGAACGATGCGTCAACTGAACATTCCGCGTCTCTGAAAGGAAAACGTGTACTTATTGTAGACGACAATGAGACCACGCTGCATACTTTAAAAAAGCAGATGGAGCAATTTCACCTCATTGCCGAAGTAGCAACATCGGCCACTGATGGGATGCATAAGTTGAAAGAACATGGCCCTTTTGATCTGATTATGACCGATTCAAAAATGCCCGGTACAAATGGCTTTCAATTGGCCGGATTAATAAACGAACAGTATCCAAACCTGCCCATTATCCTTTTGAGTTTTGTTGGAGAACTGCGGGACAACAGGAACAGCAATCTATTTGCAGCAGTGCTAACAAAGCCGTTGAAGCAGAAAGTACTTTTCCAGCAAATCCACAAGGTGTTGGCAAACGAAAAGTTGACCACTTTAGAAAGCTCCACAACGCCTGAAACAAAACTAGACACCAGTTTTTCAAAACAATATCCTTTTTCGATCCTGATTGCAGAAGATAATCCGGTCAATCAAAAGCTGATTCTAATGGTGCTTGAAAAGCTGGGGTATGAAGTACATTTCGCCAGCAACGGAAAAGAAGCAATAGACAGTCTGAAAGAGAAAGCCCACGACTTGATCTTTATGGACGTTCAAATGCCTGAACTCGATGGATTGGATGCTACGCAGATAATTCGCCGAAAGTTTAAAAAGCAGCCGGTAATCATTGCTTTGACGGCAAACGCCATGCAAGACGACAAGGAACAGTGTTTTGAGGCGGGAATGGATGATTACATTAGTAAGCCAATTAAAATGGCGGAGCTGATAGAAAAACTAAAAAAATGGAGCGTTAAAGTAGGAAGTGTTTGACGCTAAAAGTTATGTAAGGATGTGGTACGGCAGCTTATTTTTATTCTTCTGTTAAAATAATTCTAAATCTGCATTGCACATATAAGTAAAGTACTATCGACATAAATAATAACGTCAAAATTATCTACGCCAATCAAGCATCTTCTAAATCTGAAACTCTGGTTGTAATTGTTTGTATTTGCTGTAATTTTGCAACTCAAATTTTTAACGTATGTCAGAAGCTTCAGCATCGCTCAATTTTATAGAACAAATCATTGCAGAGGACTTGGCGAACGGTTTATCGCCTGATAAACTGCGCTTTCGTTTTCCTCCCGAACCTAATGGTTACTTACACATCGGCCATGCGGCGTCTATATGCCTCAACTTTGGATTGGGCCAAAAGTACAAGGCTCCGGTAAACCTGCGTTTCGATGATACCAACCCTTCCAAAGAGGAGCAGGAATATGTGGATGCGATTAAAAATGACATCACGTGGATGGGCTTCCAGTGGGATACGGAATGTTATGCTTCTGATTATTTTCAGCAGTTGTATGACTGGGCGGTCATGCTGATCAAAAATGGAAAAGCTTATGTTGACGGGCAGTCTTCCGAAGTGATGGCGGAGCAAAAAGGAACCCCTACTACGCCGGGCGTGGCAAGTCCGCACAGAGACCAAAGCGTGGAGGAAAACCTGGATCTTTTTGAAAGGATGAAGAACGGCAAATTTCCTGCCGGAAAATATGTACTGCGTGCAAAAATAGATATGAGTTCTCCCAATATGCTGATGCGGGATCCCCTACTCTACCGTATCGTTAACAAACCTCACCATCGCACGGGAACGGACTGGTGCATATACCCGATGTATGACTGGGCGCACGGAGAATCGGATTACATTGAGCAGATTTCGCACTCCTTATGTACCCTGGAGTTTAAGCCTCACCGTGAGTTGTATGACTGGTTTCTGGATCAGATTTATGAAGAGGGAAAATTGAGGCCAAAACAGCGCGAGTTTGCCCGACGTAACCTGAATTATACGGTAATGAGCAAGCGGAAACTGCTGGAATTGGTGCAAAGCGAAACTGTTTCGGGATGGGATGATCCGCGCATGCCCACTATTTCCGGATTAAGGCGCAGGGGTTATACACCAGCGTCGATCCGGAAGTTCAGTGAATTGTCTGGAATTGCCAAGCGCGACAATGTGACGGATGTGTCGTTGCTGGAGTTTTGTATTCGTGAAGATCTGAACAAAATAGCCACCAGGGTGATGGGGGTTCTGGATCCGGTAAAATTGGTGATTACGAACTATCCCGAGGGCAAGGAAGAAATGCTGGTAGCGGAGAATAATCCTGAAGATCACACCGCCGGGACACACGAAATACCGTTTTCCCGTGAGTTGTACATAGAGCGGGAAGATTTTAAAGAAGACGCCGGGGCCAAGTTTTTCAGACTGACAATAGGCAGTGAGGTGCGCCTGAAAAATGCCTATATCATTAAGGGAGAGTCTGTGGTGAAAGACGCTGCCGGCAATATTACGGAAATCCATTGTACCTGTGACCTGGAATCGAGGTCAGGCAGTGGCACGGAGGCAAGTGAGCGGAAAGTGAAAGGCACGCTGCATTGGGTATCTGTAAAGCATGCCGTAAAAGCTGAAATCAGGGAATATGATCGCCTGTTTTTGGATGAAGCGCCGGATACTCATGAAGATAGAAACTTTATGGAGTTCATTAACCCTGATTCGCTGAAGGTAATTAAAGAAGCTTATGTGGAGCCTTTTTTGGCGGCCGCGAAGTTAAATGATAAATTTCAGTTTCAACGCCTCGGCTATTTTACGCTGGACAAAGATGCGACTCCGGGAAATCTGATTTTCAACAAAACAGTAGGTCTGAGAGACTCCTGGACCAAACAACAGTCCGAGACTGCAAATCAAAATAATAAGCCGGAGAAACCCGCTGCTCCACAAGGGCAGGGATCACAGCAGGCAGGACAAAGAAGTGCGATTAACGAGATCCAGAAGATCAGCAAGAAATACACGAACTTGTCTGGCGATAAATTGGCCGCTGCCCGGGCAAGCATCATGAATCTTGCGGAGGGCGTTGCATACGAAGATCTGGAACCTTTGTTCAATACAGCAGCCAAAAAAGTGGGAACCCGTATCGGAGTGATGATAGTGCTTGGAGTGTTGCTTAACAAAGGGCTGGTACGTAATTCTGAGATTGACGCATTTATTGAAGCGGGTTTGAATGATGAGAACGAGATATTGGTAGAGGAGGCAAAAGCAATAGGGAAATAGTAAAAGCCTCCCCTCCTCTCTTTTGACTAAAGAACCGGGAAAGGGTAAGGAAAAATGGCAATGTTAAGTATTTATGGACTCCCCAAAGGTCAGCAGATTATTGTCAGGGTCGAGGATGGCGAATTCTTTTTGACCCCAGGGTTTTAATTGCAAAGGTGCGGCGGGATGAATTTTTAATTTCTTGTCAAGAAATGACTGATAAAGCTGATCAATATTATTGGTTCTAATATACACCTGTCCATAATTTTCTTTTGGGTCAAGCGCTTTAAACTCAAAAAAATGGAGTTGAATGTGGTCTTTTTGAACCATCAGATAGCCATCGTAATCAGCATCTCCAAATTCCGAAAATCCAAGCTTGCTAATATAGTAGTCTCTGGTGACTGCCTTGTCACGCATCGGTAGTTTGGGATTGATGTCAGTCAGCATCTAGTTTGTCTGTTGCGCTATATCAAGATAGATAAGATTGTTTCTCAAGTTAGCCATTTTTATTGTTTTCACAATGTAGGTTGATAAATGTTTATTCTAACCACACAAACTGGGAGAAGGTACAATTTGGTGTCCCGTCCCATACTTCTAATCTCACCGATTTATGTCCTTTGAGATCATGCCTAAAGGAAAATTCTTTGTTTCCAAAGGTCTCGGTGTCTTCCAGAATTCCCTTTTTCGCTAGAATTTATTACCATCTCCTGATAAAATTTCAACCAAAGTCAGGGAAAAGGTCCAGTCTATTGTCGCGGACAAGGTAGTAAGGATTGCGGTTGGATGGAGGGAGTCTGCATGAGAGTCCTGAAGCATTTGGCGCATTTGGCCACTACGATTGGCACATTTACACTTCTTTAAACCCAAATTTGTTTCCGATATTGAAATCGCAAATAAAACGGCAATGAAATGTGAAATGTGGTCGTGTAGATGATGCCGGATTTGCTAAAAAATAATTTAGGTACTCACAAGAAGATAAGCCATGACAAAAAACAAATTATTGAGAATGGACAATGTGGGCATAGTCGTGGAATCCCTGGATAAGGCGATCTCTTTCTTTGAGGAGATTGGTTTGAAGCTCGAAGGGCGAGCCACCATCGAGGGGGAATGGGCTGGTCGTGTAACAGGACTGGGTTCTCAGCGTGTAGAGATTGCGATGATGATCACCCCGGATGGTCACAGCCGGCTTGAACTATCACGATTTTTAAGCCCATCTACCATAGCTGATCACCGGACAGCTCCCGTAAACGCCCTCGGTTATCTACGCGTCATGTTCACCGTTGAAGACATTGATGAAATGGTTTCAAGACTCTCCAGGCATGGGGCTCAGCTTGTGGGTGAAGTGGTTCAGTACGAGGACGCTTACCGCCTCTGCTACATCCGCGGGACCGAAGGACTTTTAATTGGGTTGGCTGAAGAGCTTGGCAAGAAATAAGCGTTGGAAGAGGTACTTATTGGCCAAAGAAAGGCGGTTGTCAGTAATACCTGTAAAATGAATAATTTATGAGAAGGATAATTGCAGCATTCAATATGACATTAGACGGGTTTTGCGATCATACGGCAGGCCTTCCCGATGAAGAAATTCATCAACATTATACGGAACTATTAGGTCAGGGAGACTTGATTCTATATGGCAGAATAACCTATCAGCTTATGGAATTTTGGCGGACGGTGCTAGAGCATCCTTCAGATGAAAAATCAATGAACGACTTTGCTATTGCTATAGACAAAATTCCGAAAATTGTTTTTTCGCATACACTGAAAGACGTAGATTGGGACAGCGCTAGCTTGTCAGATCAACCGCTTGAAGAGATGGTTTTAAAACTCAAGCAACAACCAGGCAGGGATATTTTTGTAGGCAGTAGAAGTTTGATTGCACAACTCACAAACCTTCATTTAATTGATGAATATCAGCTTTGTGTTTATCCTGTTATCGTAGGAAAAGGATTGCCACTCTTCGAAAATTTAAACGAGCGGACAATTTTTAAGTTTTTAAAGACAGAGACCTTTACCTCCGGAGCAATGTTAAACTATTATCAAAGGGCATGATCTCAGCTCTTTCTCGCCGGCCGTCATTCCTGCGCAGGCGGAAATCCCAGGCTGTACAACGCACCTCTTTCCGCAATAGTCGGTAAAAACCGTTAAAGCCTTTGCAAAATCAGATTGCCGTGGTTGCGCCATTGGCCAAGCACTTGCAACCTGTACAAAAGCGTCAGCATTTGCTACCCGTACAAATTCATCAGCATCTTCCAGGGATCGACGCCTTCATAGTAGAATCGTGCAATGGAATACAAATATTCTTCGGGCAGCGCGCAAATTCCTGCGTTTACAGGGTTGTTGTGGATGTAATCCAGTTTCTGGTCGAAGACTTCCGGAGAGAAGAGTTCTATTGACAGGGGCCTCCTTTTCCAAAAGTGATACACCCTATACTTTTGTGTATAAGTTTAGTGATCAAACAGCATGCCCAATTGAACTAGCACCGCTAGCGCGAAAAACCGTGGGATACGCATCATCTCTTTTAACATTCTCCGGGGATTAGTTTGAGCATTCTGCATTTTTGGAGAGAAGGTGCCTCCTTCGTCGGCATGACCTGGACGACCGAGCAGGCTGCTGAGATCAGACTTGTCTATAAACTTTAGCAGTAAAATTCGAAGTTTAGCTTTATATCTACTGGCGAAGGCAATTTTTGCAAGACTTCGGGAGACATATTTTATTTCGCTCTCGTCGGTAAACCCAGCATAAAGGCTTTACAAGGCAGATCGCCGTGATTGTGCCATCGGCCAAGCATTTTTTCAGGCAGCGCAAAGATCCCCAACGATTTGAAGATTTTATATGACCATAGCCGCTGACCCCGCACTCCTCTCTCCTGCCTCCCAAGGCAGTTATCACAACCGTTCTTAGATAATAAAAAATTAGATGATCCCACGTTTTTTAGAAACTTCCATAGGATGTATAAAATAGATTTTGTTATTTAATGCAGATTTAGTATTTAATTTTACGGCTCGAATGTAGTACATTTCTTATTGGGTAGCTTGACATGTTTAACATTACAAGTCAGGATGCAAAGTCATATATTTCCTTCTGAGTTACCTTATTCCGGAATATTCCCACTATCCCTCAAGACTAAAAAATATGAAAAAGAAGAAGTGGTTAGGATCACTATTAAACTTTTTAGTTCCCGGACTTGGAAATGCTTACGGCAGAAATTTAAAGAAAGGAATTTTGCATTACATTCTGTTTTTTGTGGTTGTTTTAAGCCTAAGATTTATCGCTTACAGCTTCCCGCTTTTCATTGCCTCGTTGACTTTAATAATCGCCTACTATTTATTTCTGATAATAAGTGGATATCGTGACATTAAAAAAGATAAGGTTTATGAGCCAGAACGCTTTGATAGATGGTATATCTATATTTTAATTATTATCTTTCATATGGCGGTAGGTAATTCGCTTGATAGAAGGACACTGGACAGACTTACTCCGATAAATTTTGCAAATATACCTACTCCAGCAATGGAACCATCTTTACTCGTTGGCGATAGATTAGCCTATAAAAAGACAAACTCAATTGACAGAAAAGATGTGGCGATTTTTTGGTACCCCTATGAAAGACAAACCAGGTACGTTAAAAGGTGTATTGGTTTACCAGGTGACAGTTTGCAAATAAAAGGTAGTTCAGTTTTTGTTAACGGAATGCTGTCGGAAGACATTCCATTAAAGTTCCGGTATCATGTGACAACCGATGGCTCAAAAATCAATTCAAGGATCCTTAAGAAGCACGAAATTGAAGAAAACGACTATTATATGGTATCCCCTGATAGCTACGTATTCTTTTTGACAAAGAAACAATCGAAAGCACTTAAAGAATTAGTGTTCCTAAAGAATGTCGAATTATCTCTTGCTACTGACGGAGAGCCAGAGTCAAGGATTTATCCTAAGTCAGAGAATTTGACTTGGAACGCTGATTTCTATGGTCCCATTTACATTCCAAAAAAGGATGATAAAATCCAACTTACCCCTAATAACATCGACTTATATTTGCAATGTTTTGAGTTTGAAAATGATTTGGTAGAATTAGATAATTCGGAACTTCGAATAAACGGACAAGTTGTCACGCAATACCAATTTAAACAGAATTACTATTTCATGATGGGTGACAGTCGACATAATTCATTGGACTCAAGATACTGGGGCCTTCTCCCGCAAGAATTAGTGATAGGTAAAGCAATGTACATTTACTGGGGACAAAAAAATGAAAGAATCGGTAAAGAAGTAATTTGAGCAAGAACAGAGATCAGTTTGATCGGGAGACATGCCCTATTGAAAAGGCACCGCTAGCGCGAGAAGCCGTGGGTTACGCATCATCTCTTTTAACATTCTCGGGGATTAGTTTGAGCATTCTGCATTTTTGGAGAGAAGGTTCCTCCTTCGTCGGCATGACCTGTACGATCGTGCAGGCTGCTGAGATCAGACTTGTCTATAAACTTTAGCAGTAAAATTCGAAGTTTAGCTTTATATCTACTGGCGAAGGCAATTTTTGCAAGACTTCGGGAGACATATCCCATTTCGCTCTCGTCGGTAAACCCAGCATAAAGGCTTTACAAACGCAGCTCGCCGT
>CAZWQB010000143.1:0-8577 GCA_964636035.1 uncultured Roseivirgaceae bacterium | reverse complement strand
AAACTACAAGCCAACATGATGAACGCATGGCAAAAATAACCTTCTCTTCGGTCTACCCTATGTATGTCACCAAAGTAGAACGGAAGGGGCGGACTAAAGAAGAATTGGATCAGGTAATTTGTTGGTTGACCGGATTTGATGAAGATAAGCTCCGGGAACTCACCGAAGCAAAGGTCACATTTGAGGAGTTTTTTCAGAAGGCTCGTTTAAATCCGAATGCACACCTTATTACCGGAGTAATCTGTGGGTATCGCGTGGAAGAAATCGAAAATGAACTGACCCAAAAGGTAAGGTATCTGGACAAGCTGGTAGACGAACTGGCGAAGGGCCGTAAAATGGAGAAGATATTGCGGGGTGCATAGATTTAAGTTGAAGGCAAAATCAAGAAACGTGCAGTAAAGCATCGCACCTCCTTCATTTACCCAATAAAGAAATTGCCAATATTTCTACGCGCCGGGAAGCTTCGGAGTATCAAAGTGGATAGCAAAACAAATTTGTGTAGTCTTAATTTTTACCGGGATATAGCTTTTTAAATAGCACAACAAGCTGCTCCACCACAAAACCTATCGCCAATCCGGCAATACCACAAGCCGTCGCTTTTGCAAACCAGGCCAGTGCCGGCATGTTCGCCAAGGCATGTTCTATCTCATGTAGCAAGTGACTGGTATAAGGGATGCCATGCGCAATGATTTCAGCACCTACCCAAAGCATGGCCGCCGTACCCACATATCCTAAGATGCGCAGGAAATGAGGCATGAACTTTACAATGCCCCGGCCAAGTTTTTGAGTGGTCGCATTGAATTTATCCTGGGCCAGGTGTACCCCGACATCGTCCATTTTAACAATCAGGCCTACAAAACCGTATACAGCGAGGGTAATAAAGACCGCTACGGCAAGCATCACCACAATTTGGTTTACAATCGCTTCTTCGGTTACCTGACTGTATGCGATAGCCATTATTTCGGCAGACAAAATAATGTCTGTGCGTACGGCGCCGGTCACCCGCTCCTTTTCCAGCTCTTCCGGTGTAATTACTTTTAGCTGTTCAGTCTCAACCTGCTCGTGATTCGGTTTGTGCTTGCTAAACATGGAGTGCACCTTTTCGTAACCTTCAAAGCACAAATAAGCGCCACCTAACATTAGAATGGGCGTAATGGCCCAGGGAGCAAAATATCCCAGCAGCAAGGCAGCCGGACTAAGGATAAGGAGCTTGTTGAGCAGCGATTTTTTGGCAATCTGGAAAATAATGGATAGTTCACGCGAGGGGTCAAGACCTACGACATACTTTGGCGTAACCGCTGTATCATCAATTACAATCCCCGAAACCTTGCCTGTAGTTTTAGCCACCTGGGTAGGCACATCATCTAAACTGGCAGCACTTGCCTTCACCAGGGCAGAAATATCATCTAATAAAGCAAAAAAGCCTGAAGCCATATCCTATAGTTGGTTACTTATGTTTCTTTTAATACACTACCTTTTTCCTTCAGGCTGCAGCGGCGAAGGCTGTCTTTCGAATATAACTTGTTGGAATAAGCCAAGTGCGTATATAGCGATTTTTCGACACCAAAACTAAAAATATTTTTTGAAAAATTGGATTTTGGCAGAAATTAAATTGTGGTATCCGACGCCACATGCCTACTGACCTGCATACCCAAAAAATGCTAAAATTGTGCGGTTAACGCTACTGTTACCATTGCTCAACTTCAATGTCAACTGTTGCAGTGACAGGTGCACCAATCCCAATGTCCATGAAACTGCATAAAAAAACCCTGCCGTTTATGACAGGGTTGATCTTTATCAAGTGGGCCCACCTGGGCTTCCCGATATCCGCTTCGCTACATCGGGATAAACTTCTCGCCCAGCACTGCATAAAAAAACCCTGCCGTTTATGACAGGGTTGATCTTTATCAAGTGGGCCCACCTGGGCTCGAACCAGGGACCCTCAGATTATGAGTCTGATGCTCTAACCAGCTGAGCTATAGGCCCGACAAATTCGTCTGTAAACGTCTTTGATTTGGGTTTGCAATGTTACATATTTGCAGTCTAATTCACAAGAAAAATAATTCAAATGGCTGCAAAAAATATTAAAACCCTGATTTTTGATTTAGGGGGCGTCATTATCAATCTTGACCCTCACGCATCCCTAAAAGCGCTCGAAGCCCTCGTGGATCTTACGGCTGAAAGTATGCCTCAGGACCTTGAACATGAAATATTTCTGCAGTACGAAAGGGGTGAAATAGATGATGCTGCTTTCAGGAAGGCCGTAGGAAAGATATATCGTTTTGAAGCTCATGTTACAGATGAACATACAGATGAAGCCTGGAACAAAATGCTCCTGGATATCCCGCGGGAGCGCATCGACCTGCTTCGTACATTAAGGAAAAAATATCCTCTGTACCTTCTTAGCAACACTAATTTTATTCACATCGAAAAAGTAAATCAAATCCTGGAGGAGCAGACCGGCGTGAAGAAGCTGAATGATCTTTTCGACAAGGTCTATTATTCCTTCGAAATGAACATGCGGAAGCCTGACCTTGAGATCTTTGAGTTTGTGCTCAAAGAGAACAATCTGGATCCGGAAGAAACATTGTTTATTGACGACAATATTCACAATATTGAAGGGGCTGCCAAGTTAAATATCCAGACTTTACACGTAACCTCTCCTGATACGCTATTTGATTACTTTAAGAATGAAATTGAATAAAACCCATTTAATTCAGGCTGTATTATTTATTCTAACGGTTTTTGGCACTACCATGGTCGGCGCTGAACTGATCCTAGCCAGGCCTTTTTTTTATACTGAAGCGGGTGCCAACTGGGCAGATTTTTCTGTAGGATTCTATTATTCGGTTCCCTTGCTAGGCTTTCTGACTGTGCATGAATTTGGTCATTACATTACAGCCCGTTTGTATAAGATCAAAGTGACATTGCCTTACTACATCCCGCTGTTTTTCGGCATTGGCACGATGGGCGCTTTTATTCGAATCAAAGAACGCATCAAAACAAGGAAGCAGTATTTCGATGTAGGCATTGCGGGGCCTCTGGCGGGCTTTGTAGTCGCAGTAGGCGTATTGTGGTATGGTTTTGCCAATTTACCCCCTCATGATTACATCTATGAGATTCATCCCGAATATGCGCAGTACGGAGCAGACTATGCAGAACATGTGTATGATAATGATTCTACCATCGGTTTTGCCATTGGGGAAAACCTCATTTTTAAGTTTTTCAAGGAATATGTGGTGGAAGATAAGTCGAGAATTCCGCATGATTTTGAAATGATGCACTACCCCTGGCTGTTTGCCGGTTTTCTGGCAACCTTCGTAACGGCCTTAAATTTGATTCCCATTGGTCAATTGGATGGCGGACATGTACTTTTTGGATTGCTGGGATATAAAAGAAATAGGGTGGCTTCCAGCATTTTCTATATCATTTTTATATTCTATGCAGGCTTAGGGGTTATCACGCCTTTCATGCCTACAGAGGAGCTGATGTGGCATGTACCATTGTACGTCGCATTTTTGTACGTGGCTTTCGGAAGAATGTATAGGAAACCGCTGGACAAACTCACCGTGGTATTGGCTGTTTTTGCAGGACAAATTCTTTTCTCCTATTTCTTGCCTGCTTTTAAAGGTTATACCGGTTGGCTGTTATTCGCATTCCTTATAGGAAGGGTATTGGGCGTGTACCACCCACCTGCATTAATTGATGAACCGCTGGATACGAAAAGGAAAGTATTGGGCTGGCTAGCGCTAATCATTTTTATAATTTCTTTTAGTCCGCAGCCATTTATTATTTCGTAATCGAGCTTGACTTAAGATGTCTCGAATAAATTCCCGCTGCGGCAAATTAAATTAAAACTGTGACTCCTTCGGCTAAAGATGTGCTACACGAATCGGAAGTTTTAGGTAGTAACGCTAAATTCTGCCACTTCGCCTGGCATACGACCCAAACCGAAAGACAAAATAGCGAAGGTTAGAAAGCGGTAGCCTGCGTGTATTCTTTCCATCTTGTCATTTCTTGGTTGATCAAATCAATTTTACCTGTCGCCAGTTCATACGCGTCTTCGCCGAGAAACAGATGAACAGGAGGATTTTCTTCCTGCGCTACTTTAATAAGTACTTCTGCGGCTTTCTGCGGATCGTTGGGTTGGTTGCCGTTGATCTGGTTCAAATGTGCGGCTTCCACTTCACGGGCAGCAGTATATGCATCAATCGGATTTTGAGGTGTTTTTACAGAACCTCCCTTCAGGAAATTGGTTCTGAAATAACCGGGATAAACCAGGGTGGTATGCACTCCAAATGGCTTCATGTCTTCGGCCAGCGCTTCTGTAAGGCCGGCAACAGCAAATTTAGTGGCACAGTATACACCAAATCCGGGATAGTTACCAACGAAGCCCCCTATGGAAGCAAGATTAAAGATATGTCCGGACTGCTGTTCTCGCAGGTGTTTCGCTGCATTTCGGACTACGTTCAGCGATCCGAAAACGTTGACCTCAAAATTTTTCTTTGCTTCTTCATCCGAGAGTTCTTCCACGGTTCCTATAAGGCCATACCCCGCATTATTCACCACCACATCCAGCGTTCCGAAATGACTCACTGTTGCCGTTATCGCTTTAGCTACATCACTATTGCTGGTGATGTCCATTTCGAGGGGAAGGAAGTCAGTATTTTCACCGACAGCTTCCTTTAATGCCCCTTTACTCCTTGAAGTGGCTGCCACTTTATAGCCATTTGCCAATAATTCTTTTACAAGTGTCAGGCCTAATCCCTTGGATGCGCCTGTAACAAACCATACTTTTTTTGTTTCCAT
This sequence comes from uncultured Roseivirgaceae bacterium, assembly GCA_964636035.1. Lineage (GTDB taxonomy): Bacteria > Bacteroidota > Bacteroidia > Cytophagales > Cyclobacteriaceae > CAMPJM01. The sequence goes on along the minus strand of CAZWQB010000143.1, from coordinate 3,768 downwards.
TGTCTCTAGTGTTATTGTTTAAAAGATTACACTTCAAATTTGGCCAAACAATAAATAAAGCGCGTAGTCAAATCAACGCTTGTCATAACCAAACAATGTTTAAAGTATATCGGGTAAGATTTGTTTAATGGCTTGGGTTATAAGGACATCAGAGTCCCTGAAAAAGGAGACGCTGATGGGGCTAAAAGAGGCTCTGATGCTAAAAATTAGCTGGATTTCCAGGTGGTTGGCCGCTGGCACAAATACGGCGGACGCTTTAAGCGCAAGGGCACCAAGTCTGAGGGAAAATAATTTTTGACTTAAGATCGACACTACCTCCACTTTAATTCGAAAAAAATTAGGATAGTCATCATCCTGTCTTTTTTTTGTATAATTGTCGATACTGTAACTAATATTCAACCTAATGAAAAAGCTATTGGTCGTATTTTCGCTTTGCGCATTTTCAATCATAACAAACGCGCAAGATGTCCAGGTAGAAAAATCAATTTTTGGAATTCAAACGGGATTCCTGGGAATATGGGCTCACCAGGAAGCCCGCCTGTCGAGCAAAATAGCTTTAAGAACCGAATTGGGCTTTGACAGCGGAATTTGGGGCGGCGCTTTCTATGACAAGACCGGATATTTGTTTACTCCCGTAATAACTTTGGAGCCAAGATGGTATTATAACTTAGGTAAGCGACTCAACAAATCGAGGAAGATCAATGGCAATACTGGAAATTTCCTAACTTTAAAAACCAGCTACCATCCTGACTGGTTTGTGATTTCTAATTATGAAAATATCAGAATTATAAGCGAAATTTCATTTATTCCCACCTGGGGCATAAGAAGACATATCGGAAACCATTTTTCTCTAGAGGCAGGGATAGGTATTGGTTACAGGTATATATTTGCAAAACAAGCGGGATATCTGGAAAATGAAAGTGACGCTGCGTTAAATTTACATCTAAGACTTGGGTATACGTTTTGAGAAATCCTGTTGGAGATTTATCGTCCCCCATCTCATCGGGTAGTTAGGTGAGCTTCAAATCTTTGCTTATCACCTCATTCCCCCGAAATGCTTCTGGGTGTACCCTGCCCTTCTCCTTCTGGGAAAGGGTGTTAAGCCGTGGTTGATAGAACATCAGAAGCAATCTGAATCTCAGCAACACTGGCACGTACCAATAAACCTGGTTTGTACTGGGGTTTGTCGAGAAAATTAATTGCATCGCCATTCGACTAACGGCAAGCTTGCCGCGGTTGGCTTCTAATCTCCTTGATATCATTGGGTTCTCTGATATTCCGCCGATGGTGCGGACAGAATAGCTGGTAAGCCCGTGCGATGCAATCGCTATTTTAAGGACATCAGAGTCCCTGAAAAAGGAGACTCTGATGGGGCTAAATGGTCACCAAGATTGGAGGAAAAACTTACCACCTCATCCCCCTGCCCTTCTCCTTCTGGAGAAGGGTGTTACTGCAGTAGTTGAAATAAATATCAGAAGCAAGACTAATCTCCGCTGCTCCGTGCTACTCCTCTTTAGGAGGGGGATATAGGTTCCGCACCGAAGCATTTCGGTGCAGAGGTACGAAAGAAGATAAACTTACTTTTCCCACTGTATCAATGGCGATTTGTAATAGTCAATATCCATGATCTCCCACCTTTTAGCTTGTTGTACCAGGCGCTTTCTATAATCATCCCAGTCTCTATGGGAGGCCGGAGACCATCCAATTTCGGCGACGCCTGCCAATCGAGGAAAAACCAGATACTCGATATCATCTATGGTTTCAACGGTTTCGGTCCAAAGGGGCGCCTCAACACCAAGTATCTGCTCCTTTTCAATTCCTTCAACAATTGTTTCAGGGCTCCATTGGTAGGCGGCATCGACTTCTATATAGGCTGCCCAACTTAATCCTATGGCTGTGGTAGAATCGTATTTCATATCCAAATAGATTTTTTTGGAAGGAGATAAAATTACTTTTGCCCCTTTCTCTAAGGCGAGGTTTAAATATTCAGGTGAATTCCAAAATTGTACAATGTCAGTAGCATCAATATCCGATTGGGCAATCTCCTCCCAGCCTATCATTTTCTTTCCATGAGAGGCTACCATTGTCCGGAATTCTTTTACAAACTCGATGTAATCTTCTTTATCCGTGACGTGGCTTTCATCGCCACCAATATGTAGATAAGGACCTGGAGTCATTGCTGCCAATTCTGCTATAACATCAGCTACAAATTGGAGGGTAATCTCATTGTTTAAATGTAAGGTACTAAAACCAACCTCTATTCCCGTGTAAACTTCTCCGGCCTTTGGTTTATCTTTTTCTTCCTGTTCCAGCGACAAAGAGGCGTTTGCAGGTGTGACTGCTGCTCCTTTGTTTAGTTCCGGATAAGAAACAAGCGCAGCGTTTGTATGCCCGGGCATGTCAATTTCCGGAACTATGGTCACAAAACGGCTTTGCGCATAGGCCACGATCTCGGCATATTGCTCCTGTGTGTAAAAACCTCCTTCTCCCCCTCCCACTTCTGTGCGGCCACCTATGGCTGTCAGGTTAGGCCATGATTTGATTTCAATCCGCCATCCCTGGTCATCGGTTAAGTGCAGATGCAGGATGTTAATTTTATAATAACTGATAAGATCAATATAGCGCTTTACGTCCTCCACACTAAAGAAATGCCTTGCAACATCCAACATTGCTCCACGCCATTTATAGTTGGGATAATCAACAATGGTTCCTGCTGCAATTTTCCACTGACCATTTTGCTTTGTTGTCGCTTCAATTGTTTCAGGAAGCAACTGGCGAAGCGTCTGAACGCCGCGGAACAAACCTTCAGGCGTGTTTGCGGTGAGTTTTATTCCATTTTCATTTATTGTTAATTGATAACCTTCTTCTCCCCATTGAGGATCTGCATCCGCTGTGGTTAAGTAAATATTATTACTTTCTTCAGCTTCTTCAACTGTAACCGGAAAATTAAAACCGGTAGCAGGCTTAAGTTTAGCAGCCAAAAATTCCCCGACGTCCGTCAACGCTGTTCCTTCCACGACAATAGTAGTTTTATCATTCAATTCGAATGCGCCTTCACTCGCTACCGCAGAAACGGGCTTGGGAGTTACACTTTCGAAAGCAAGTCGGGCTTGTGAGGAATCTGATTTGTTGTTGCAGGAGGGCAAATAAACAACGATTGCAACAATCAAAATAAGGAATATCTGGTTTTTCTTTAATAGCATAAAACGACTCATGAAAGTTTTTTTAATATCCGTCCCATCTTTTTTTCAACGGAGTGATTTCTAAAATTTTGAGCTTGTTCCATACCGGTCTTTTCTATTGGAGCATATTGAAACTGCAGTGGAATTACAAATAGAACCGCCTGGTTGAACATCCGTGTAAATTAACTAAAAAATCCTGATAGAGATAAATTCTTTTTCGATTCTCTATAGTTTAGAAAATCTCTCCGGCTGCAAAAAATAGCTATTCAGCTAAAGTTCAACGCTGGTATGGATATTCATTTACCCAATGGAAGCCTCGCGTCAGTAATTCGTAGTCGGTTTCCACTTTTTTCAGGGTCATACTTACGGAATCATTCAAATACACTCCTGAAAGATAAAATGTCACAGGATCCAGATGCTCATAATGAAGGTAGGAAAAATCAGAATGCTCTTCTCTTTTGATTTTTATTGAGGTTTCTACGCAATCCACTTCCAAACTAAGAAAGTGGCTCAATCCATCGGCTGTTTTTAAAGTAGCAAGTCCGTCTCTGGTCTGATATAGAGTCACCCATTTTTCAGCATTATC
>CAZWQB010000142.1:6522-8653 GCA_964636035.1 uncultured Roseivirgaceae bacterium | reverse complement strand
AAGGAATTTTTTAAAGACGTAAACAAAATTAAATACGAGGGGCCGGAATCTGATAACCCCCTTGCATTCAGGTGGTATGATGAAAATAAGGTAGTAGCAGGGAAAACCCTTAAAGAGCACCTTAAATTCGCTGTTGCCTACTGGCATTCTTTCTGTGGAAACGGTTCTGATCCATTTGGAGCGCCAACCCATATTTTTCCCTGGGATGCCAAATCTGATCCGGTTGAAAGAGCTAAAGATAAAATGGATGCTGCTTTCGAATTCATGACCAAATTAGGGCTTCCTTATTATTGCTTCCATGATGTTGACGTGGTGGATTACGGCAATGATCTGAAAGAAAATGAAAGAAGATTGCGCACCATGGTAGAGTATGCAAAGGAGAAGCAATCAAAAAGTGGTATAAAATTGTTGTGGGGAACAGCCAATTTGTTTTCTCATCCACGGTACATGAACGGTGCCTCTACAAACCCTGATTTCCATGTACTTGCACACGGAGCTGCTCAGGTAAAAGATGCGTTGGATGCAACCATTGCATTGGGTGGTGAGAATTATGTTTTCTGGGGAGGCCGTGAGGGTTATATGAGTCTGTTGAACACAGATATGAAGAGAGAGCAGGAGCATTTTGCTCGTTTCCTGCATGCTGCAAAAGACTATGCAAGAAAGCAAGGCTTCAAAGGGACGTTCTTCATCGAGCCAAAACCAGCAGAACCTACCAAGCACCAGTACGACTACGATGCAGCTACTGTGGCTGGATTCTTACGTCAGTTTGACCTGATGGATGATTTCAAATTGAACATTGAAGTAAACCATGCCACCCTGGCCGGCCATACTTTCCAGCATGAATTACAAGTTGCGGCCGACAATAACCTTTTAGGCTCTATTGATGCCAACCGTGGTGATTACCAAAACGGATGGGACACTGACCAGTTCCCTAACAACATTATGGAAATCACAGAAGCCATGCTTGTAATTTTGGAAGCAGGTGGACTTCAGGGAGGTGGCGTTAACTTTGATGCTAAAATCAGAAGAAACTCTACAGATCCTAAAGATTTATTCTATGCACACATCGGCGGAGCAGACGTATTCGCAAGATCATTAATTGTAGCTGATAAAATCTTAACATCATCTGACTTTAAGCAAATCCGTCAGGAGCGATATGCTTCGTTTGATAGTGGAAAAGGAAAAGCCTTTGAAGATGGACAACTTACACTTGAGGACTTGAAAGCTTATGCTATCGAAAATGGTGAGCCGGCTGTAAAAAGCGGTAGACAAGAATATCTGGAGAACATCATTAACAGATATATCTAAAATAAAACCCGTTAAACATGAAAAATTCTTCAATTGACAGCGGTCAAAATATGCCTTTTATTATAGGCATAACTTTGATCGCTACCCTCGGCGGTTTGCTTTTTGGGTATGATACCGCAGTAATTTCCGGTGCTGAGAGATCAGTCCAGGCATTTCTAATAGATAGCCAGGGCCTCAGCTCCTGGATACACGGAGCCACGATCTCCAGTGCGCTAATAGGATGTATTATTGGAGCAGCGATTTCCGGCGTTCTGGCTTCGGGCATCGGCAGAAAAAAATCCTTGATTATAGCAGCGGTGCTGTTTTTTCTTTCCGCATTAGGTTCAGCTTATCCTGAATTTTTATTCTTTGAAGAGGGAAAGCCTACTTTAGGCCTGCTATATATGTTCAATTTCTACCGAATTATTGGAGGAATTGGCGTAGGGCTTGCATCTGCTGTCGTGCCGATCTTTATCGGAGAGTTGGCTCCTGCCAACATCCGGGGCAGACTGGTTTCGCTTAATCAATTTGCTATTATTTTCGGAATGCTGGTTGTGTATTTTGTCAATTGGGGCATCGCCAATGGACAAACGATTGAATGGATCAATGAAGTAGGATGGAGACGGATGTTCTTATCAGAAGCCATACCTGCAGGCCTTTTTGGGATATTGTTATTCTTTGTTCCTGAAACCCCACGATATCTCAGCTTGATTAACAAAGATGAAGAGGCTCTCAAAGTCTTAACCAAAGTAAATGGGCTGGACAGGGCCAGGACAATTCTCGCTGAAATCAAAGGATCAATTGGCCACCATTCAGGAAAGTTGCTTTCCTATGGAAAAACGGT
>CAZWQB010000142.1:0-6422 GCA_964636035.1 uncultured Roseivirgaceae bacterium | reverse complement strand
CTTATGAGTATTCTTTCCTTCTTCTTTGTTTGGAAGATGGTTCCGGAAACTAAGGGAAGAAGTCTTGAAGAACTGGAAGGTCTATGGGAAAATAAAACAGGTACTTTTCAGCCATCAAATGGCCCGGTAAAAGAAAAAACAAATACTTATTAAAATACCTGTTGCGTTTAATTGTAATGTAACCCTCACCTTGAACGGTGGGGGTTTTTTTGTTGAACTGTTATTGCTTGCCTCGCTTCAGAATATATGGCTTGGGAGTGGAGGCTACATCACTCGCCGGAGTCGAGCGAAGGCGGAATTTCAATGCCTTATTAAAACACTACAGCCCACGGCTACGCAGTCGGAAGTTTTATTTATTACCGTTATCCCGGAGTCCCGGCTTTTTCTCCAGGATATCCGGGATCTCTTGTAAAGTAAGCAGTAGGCAGCAAGTAAATGAATAGGCCATAGACTTGGGAACTGCAACCGACGAGGAGATTCCTTTTTTGCCGGTCTGGGTCTTCGCTTCGCAAGGAATGATTGTAGAAAAGAACAAATCAGAAGTTTTGCCCGCAATCGCAAGAAACATCCTGCTACTTCTGATGCTTTTGTAAAGCGCTGCCGCCGAAGGCCAGGAAATCGGAAGTTTCATTTGAACCTTAGTAGAGAACCAGCGATGACATCCCTTTTGTAACCAATAATGGAGCTGATTGGCCAACCTGCAACAAATGAGAGAAGAGGGATGTCATCGCTAAGGGCTCAGATTACCCATTCTAAAACTTCCGAAGTTCGCAATTTTCTATCTTCAGAGGAGCCCCGGCTTGTGTGCCTAATCGATTCCGCGCTGCAAATTGAAACAAAACTTCTGAAGTTATGGAAGGAAAGGTAGCAACAAATTAGAAGTTTTGCCTCTAATACGCAAGAAGCATCCTGCTACTTCTTGTGCTTTTGTAAAGCGCTGCCGTCCGCGGCCAGGAAATCGGAAGTTTAATGGAGAAGAAACAATGGGCATTGGTGGATTATTCAGATGGAAAGATTAATTAAGGTTAGGCAATTTTGTCAGTAGAAAACATAAACCTAGAAGGGGTGAAACTATTGTAGCAAAAATTGGAAAAGAGGAGAATCCCAAAGGGATGACACAGTTAGCCCCATTCAAAAGCTTCCTATTTCTCATTTTGGACGCCAGCAGAGAACCCAGCGATGACATCCCTTTTTGTAACCAATTGTTGCGGGTGATTGGTCATCCTGCAACAAATGAGAGAAGAGGGATGTCATCGCTACAGCACTATAATACTACCGTCATCCCGGAACCCCGAAAGGAACTCCGGGTATCCGGGATCCCTCAATGCTTTTCCGCCGCGCAAAAGAAACATGCGGTAAGGCTTTGTGATATCCTGGTGTGCACCCGATTGGGAGATTCCTTGTCTCCGCTCCGCTGCGCAAGGAATGACGAAAAACAAGAAAATGCTGTAGAATGAATGTTTCTCAGCATTTTGCCTACTGCCACCTTGCTTACTGAGATTTCCTCCAACTTCCACCCCCTACTTCATCTTTTCTTTCAAAAATTGAGCAGTATGATTTCCTTCCAATAGCAGCATTTCTTCAGGGGTTCCTTCGAAGCCGATCCTGCCTCCATTTTCTCCGCCTTCAGGTCCAAGGTCGATGATCCAGTCGGCGCACTTGATCATGTCCATGTTGTGTTCAATTACCACTACGCTATTGCCTTGTTCAATCAGTGCATTGATCGCGGTTAGTAACTTTTTTATATCATGAAAATGAAGTCCTGTGGTGGGCTCATCAAAAATAAACAAAATCTTATCCTGTCCGCTTGATCCCTTGCTGAGGTATGAGGCGAGTTTCACCCTTTGTGCTTCCCCACCGCTTAGTGAACTTGAAGATTGGCCCAGGCGTACATAGCCCAAACCTACTTCCAATAAAGGACTTAGTTTGGATATAATGGGCAATTTACCTTCAAAGAAGGCAATACTATCTTCTACGGTCATATCAAGCACTTCGGCAATGTCTTTTTCTTTGTATTTTATATCCAGCAATTCTTTTTTGAAGCGCTTCCCATTACATGCTTCACAGGTGAGCTGAATATCCGCCATAAACTGCATCTCTATCTTAACCACGCCCTCACCTTGACAAACCTCGCATCTGCCGCCATCTACATTGAATGAGAAATGTGAAGGCTTATAGGCACGCTGTTTGGCCAGCGCTTGATCTGCAAATAACTGTCTGATTGCGTCATAAGCTTTTACATAGGTAACGGGATTCGACCGCGAGGATTTTCCAATAGGATTTTGGTCAACAAACTCTATCTGCTTTATTTTCTTAAAGTCACCCTCGAGTCTGTCAAACTTCCCCGTTTCGTCTCCTACCGTTCCAAGAATTTTCCCCACTGCAGGGTATAGGATTTTCTTCACCAGTGTAGATTTCCCTGAGCCACTCACCCCGGTAATCATTACCAAAATATCAAGCGGAATTTTTACACTCACGTTCTTTAAGTTATTCTCTCTGGCGCCAATGATTGAAACAGCATCCTTAAACCTTCTTCTTTTGGCTGGTATTTCTATTTTATCCCTTCCGCTGAGATACCTCGCCGTATAGGTACTACCATCCTTCAGCAGTTCAGGTAATGTACCCTGAAAAACCAGCTCTCCTCCGTGCGTTCCTGCGTCAGGACCGATATCAATAATCTGATCTGCCGCCTGCATTACTTCTTCCTCATGTTCCACCACTACCACCGTATTCTTCAAATCTCTCAGCGACTCCAATACCCCAATCAGCTTCTGCGTATCCCGCGGATGCAGCCCTATACTGGGTTCGTCAAGAATATACATAGAACCTACCAGGGCGCTTCCCAGCGAAGTAGCCAGCTTGATCCGCTGATATTCACCTCCGGACAACGTACTGGCAATCCGATTGAGCGTGAGGTAGCCAAGTCCTACACGCTCCAGGTAGTTGAGACGGCTTTGAATTTCAGTTAAAATCCGTTTGGCTACTTTGTACTCGTGTTCAGATAGTTCTACTTCAGTAAAGAAGCTGATTACCTTGCTTATAGGTTGTAGAACCAGATCAGTTATGGAATGTCCGCTGATTTTTACATAGGAAGCATCTTTTCTGAGTCTCGAACCCCTGCACTCTGGGCAAGTGGTTCTCCCCCTGTATCTGGAAATGAGGACCCGGTACTGAATTTTATGTGATTTCGACTGAAGGTGCGCGAAAAAAACGTTGATCCCTTCAAAGTGATTGTTTCCTTCCCAAAGAACTCTTTTCTGCTCATCGTTTAGTTCAAAATAGGGGCGGTGAATAGGGAAATCAAATTGTGTACTACTTCTAATCAATGCATCCGCCCAGGTTTTCATGGACTCACTTCTCCAGGGGGCCACAGCCCCTTCGTACAGCGACAAACTCTTATCTGGCACCACAAGATCCTCATCTATGCCTAATACCCTACCAAAGCCCTCGCAGGTTTTACAAGCACCGTAGGGGTTGTTAAAGCTGAAAAGATTGACCGAAGGCTCTTCAAAGCGGATTCCGTCCATTTCGAATCTATCAGAAAACAACCTGGTTTCACCTCCTGGAATTTGCACAATACAATCTCCCTCCCCTTCATAAAAGGCGGTCTGAACAGAGTCTGCCAACCGAAACTGATTGTCTTCATTGTCCTGAGATACGACTGCTCTGTCTATGAGGACATAGATGGGGGTTTCCTGATCAACTTTTTCCTGTGCATTCAGCAAATCTTCAATAAATATTACCTCTCCCTCCATAACGATCCTCGTGAAGCCTTTCTGCAGCAGCACATTCAACTCTTCCTGCAGCTTTCTCTTTTTTGCCGTTTTTAAGGGCGTAAGAATCATAATCCGGCTTCCTTCATCTAAATTGTAAATGAAATTTACAACATCAGTAACCGTATCCTTTTTTACCTTCTGTCCGCTTACCGGCGAGTAGGTAGTGCCTATGCGCGCAAAAAGCAGCTTCAGGTAATCGTAAATTTCTGTGGACGTACCCACGGTGGACCGGGGATTTTTCGTAGAAACTTTCTGTTCTATGGCAATGGCCGGTGATACCCCCTTTATATAATCCACTTCCGGCTTTTCCATTCTTCCCAAAAACTGCCTGGCATAGGAGCTCAGGCTTTCTACATACATCCTCTGACCTTCAGCAAAAAGTGTATCGAAAGCCAGCGAAGATTTACCGGAACCTGAAAGTCCGGTTACCACCACCAATTTGTTTCGCGGAATTGCAACACTCAGGTTTTTGAGGTTATTTACTCTTGCGCCTTTGATAATGATATAGGTTCTTGGATCAAGATTATCAAGATCGTCAGTGGAAAGCGGCGGTTGTAAAATAGCTTTTTGATTCATGAACTAAATCTAATGGACAGCGCAAATATAAGATTTAATGGCCGAACCGGATAGGCGAGGTTGGATTTTCAATTGAGAATCTGTAAATTAAGTGTTGGCTAATAATCGGATTGTGCGAGCAGCTTGTTTTCTCCCTGTACAATGAAAGGCATCGAGGATACCCTTGCCCAACCGGAAATAAATAAAATACGAAAACACAGAAATACCTACATGATATAACTTTTGTTAAAAAGAATTATTGCATGTTAATTTCTAAATTGATACATTTGAAATTGTTACATTAATTAATCTACACAAATATCCCCTTACTTGACAATATGATATAGACTTCTACGTTAACTAAATCAGAATTACATGAAGAAATACTCTATTTGCGATAGCAAATTAGTATCGCTATATAAGAATGGTAACGAAGAGGCCTTTGAAGAATTAATTAAGAGACATAAATCGCGCATTTATACCACGATTTATCTTATTGTTAAGGACAATTACAAAGCCGAAGACTTATTGCAGGAAACCCTTATCAAAGTTGTGAATACCGTGAAATCCGGTAAATACAATGAAGAAGGTAAATTTTTGCCCTGGATTTTGAGAATTGCACACAATCTTGCAATTGATCATTTCAGGAAAGCAAAAAGATATCCTACAATAGTAATGGAAGATGGTAGCAACGTTTTTAATACCATCGAATTTTCAGAAGATTCCATTGAATCGGTACAAATTAGAAAAGAGACCCATACAAAACTTCGAAGCCTGATTCAGGAGTTACCAGAAGCGCAAAAAGAGGTTTTAATTATGAGGCATTATATGGATATGAGTTTTCAGGAAATTGCAGACTCTACAGGTGTTAGTATTAACACGGCGTTAGGCAGGATGAGATATGCACTCATTAATTTGAGGAAAAAAATGCAAAAACACAATATAGCCTATGATCAAAACATTTACCCAAAATGATGTCGTCCGATACATTTACAATGAAACTTCGGATGAAGAGAATGCCGAAATAGAAAGTGCACTTTTGAGTGATAATAACTTGCTAAGGTGCTACCAGGAATTTTCCCTAATGAAACGAAAGCTTCAAAGAGCAATTAAAGAACCAGGGGAAAGAGTCATTAAAGACGTACTTGCATATTCAAAATCCCTGAATGTACAGGTAGATTAATAATTCAATTTTATACAAGAAAATATACAGCCATCTGTTAAAAACGGGGCTGTATTTTTTTGTCCATTTATTCCTCTGGATGCAGGACGGGGTGTTGTCATCTAAGTTCCTCCTTTGCAGATATTAAAGCCTGGAGGATTTTTCTCACAGCATTTTAATGTTCAACCCCGTTGGGGTTGGATTGCTCTATTAAATTCTTCTATTCATGTTCAACCCTTTTCAGGGTTGGGGAGCCGCGGTGATACTTCTATTTAGTGCAAGGCCTAGTTCGCATGGTATGGGTCGTGGTTGATTGACATTTTAATATCCTGAGATTGAAGGAAACGACGTTGCTTTCTTGTTCTTGCGACGCAAGGTCACTGCAAGATGCCTTCGAAAGAATTTTGTGTAAGCAATTCTGTTTTCGCCTCGCCGCATATTTGAATTTTGCAGATGGCTGATGTGTCACACAACCATGGGGAGCTTGTACGGAGCGGCGGGAAGGAAGGTAATCTTTTGCGTAAATGCAGAGTCGGGTATCAGCTATCAGCCCAGCATTGACTGGAGATCTGCAATGGCCGGACACCGATGAAGAAGTTATAGGAGGCGACGAGAGCCAGTATATTTGTGCGCATTTTCAAAATTAGACACCACCACCCAAGCCCAGCGGGCTTGAAAATGAATAACCCATGACAGCGGGATATATAGACAGCAGCAACTCTGGAAGGGTTGAACAAAGGACTGCCTGAAAATAGCATCAATGCTTGCTGCGAGGTGCTGACCGTGCCGCCCCGAAATGGCTTCGGCGCAGGCGCCAGCGGAGGTGTGCACGGAAGGCAACAGCGCAGTGAGGAGCCCCTCCAAAAGCCCGATACCAGACCATGCGGAATGGTATTGGTGCATTTATGATCCTGCATTTATCCAAATCA
>CAZWQB010000141.1:0-8672 GCA_964636035.1 uncultured Roseivirgaceae bacterium | reverse complement strand
CATAACCGCCGCCGAACTCGGGCAAAGGCTTTTGAACTGCGGAAGTGCTTTTATAGCCTCAGGAACAGCGGCTCGCTCCACATATGAAAATCCCGCGGATTCAAAGAAGCGGCCGGCACTTTCCGTAATCAGGTAAATGGCCTTTATCCCCAGATCATGGTTGGAAACATAGGTCAACAGGTGGTTTAACATTGACCTGCCAATGCCTTCACCCTGTAAACCACGGGTTACAACCATCGATCTAAGGAGCGCATAAGGCGGATAGACTTCCAGCCCAATCGAGCCGATCACCCGCCCGTCTTTTCTGGTCAAAAAGAAATGCTCCGGATCTTCCGGTAAATCGGAAAATGGAAGACTCGCTTCTTGCAGTAAAGCAATTAAGTCCGCACGTTCTACATCCTTTAATCGTGTAATAGAAATATCATTCATTTTTCTTCAATTGATTCCTTCCTCATTTAGCATTTAAATTTAATTTATATGACTTAATCAGAAACTTAAAAACCAGATAATTTATAATCGAAACCAAAATAAATAGGATACTTTGATCAGGAATAATAATTTTACCGATTGCTGTTAAACATGTAAGTAAGATATGACTAAGATTGATTTAAAGCTAGGCCTAAAATTTCGCTTCGCGCTATTGGGGCTGGTTTTCCTCGTAAAGCCCTGTGCTACTGCTCAGGAAAACCAAAATCTGAAATTATGGTACGATAAACCTGCCGCTCACTGGAACGAAGCATTGCCCGTAGGGAATGGCACATTCGGTGCTATGGTTTTTGGCGGTGTCTACAAAGAGCGCCTGCAACTCAATGAAGAAACGGTATGGTCAGGTAAACCTGCGGACTTTGTAAATCCCGGCGCCAGAAAAGCGCTTCCGAAGGTAAGGCAGCTTCTTTTTGAGGGTAAATATGCGGAAGCTCAGCAAATGGCGCAGGAAAAATTGATGGGAGAAAAGACGGTACCCAGCAGCTATCAAACGCTGGGTGATCTAACGATTCAATTTGACTCGACCCATAGCTTTACAAATTACTACCGGGATCTTGATATAAATACAGCAATTGCTTCTACCAGGTTTAAAATAGGCGAAATATCTTATACCAGAGAGGTTTTTGCGAGTGCACCCGCCAAAGCATTGGTTGTAAGGATCACGGCAGACCAACCAGAAGCAGTATCTTTCAACCTTACGCTCACCAGACCGGGTGGGAAAGCATTGATCAAGTACAATGGCAACGAGATTGAAATGAGTGAGCATGTAGGTGGCGGAGTAGGCGTACAATTGGCCTGCAGGGTGAAACTGGTCAACGACGGTGGCTCGATCGAACATTCTGCAAATAGCATGCGGGTCGCCAATGCCAATTCAGTCACCATTTATTTAACTGCAGCAACAGACTATTGGAAAGAAGATCCTTTTGCAGTTTCAGCCAGCGAAATGGAGGCGCTCCAGAGCGATTACGAGACGCTCAAGAGTGGCCATATTAAAGACTATCAGCAATATTTTAATCGGGTTGATTTCGATTTAGGCGAGTCGGATGCGGTCTATTTCCCAACGGACGCTAGACTGAAAGCAATGGATAGGGGCAGTGTTGATCCGCAGTTGATTGAATTGTATTACCAGTTTGGCCGCTATTTGTTAATTAGTAGTTCCAGGCCTGGTGGCTTGCCCGCAAATCTACAGGGAATATGGGCGGACGGATTAAACCCGCCCTGGGATGCAGATTATCACATCAACATCAATATTCAGATGAATTACTGGCCGGCGGAAATTACAAATTTATCGGAAATGCACATGCCTTTCCTTCACTTTATTGATAAACTTAGAGCTGATGGAAGAAAAACTGCCCGTGAAATGTACGGAATAAAAGGTGCTGTCACGCATTTTACCACCGACGCCTGGCACTTTACAGAACCATATGGAGAGCCACGTTGGGCGATGTGGCCGATGGGAATGGCCTGGAGTGCGCAACATCATTGGCAGCACTATTTATTTACTAAAGACCGGGAATATTTGAAGTCATTGGCCTATCCGGTTTTAAAAGATGCTGCAACTTTTTGCGCGAATTGGCTGGTAGAAAATCCGGGAACAAAGATGCTGGTTTCAGGACCTTCCATTTCTCCGGAAAACACTTTCATCACCAAAGATGGAGAAGTGGCGACCATGGTGATGGGGCCAACCATGGACCACATGATCATTCGCGACCTTTTTCAAAATACCATTAAAGCGGCTGAAATCCTAAACACAGACAAGGCTTTCAGAGGAAGGTTGGAAGGTATCCTGGACCGAATTCCGCCTACAAGGATTGGCAAAGACGGACGGATCATGGAATGGACAGAAGAATTTCAGGAGAATGAACCAGGGCACCGGCATATATCCCATCTTTTTGCCCTCCATCCAGGAAACGAAATTACGAAGCAGAAGCATCCGGAACTGTTGGAAGCTGCAACAAAAACCATCGAATACAGGCTTTCAAAAGGAGGCGGTCACACAGGTTGGAGCCGAGCATGGATCATCAACTTTTTTGCCCGGTTACAAAAACCGGAAGCAGCTTATGAGAACCTTTTAGCCTTGCTCCAAAATTCTACCTTGCCAAATCTTTTCGATACGCATCCACCATTTCAAATTGATGGCAACTTTGGTGCTACCGCAGGCATTAGCGAGATGTTGCTGCAAAGTCATGCGGAAGAAATCGAGTTACTTCCTGCACTGCCTGCTGCCTGGCCTGAAGGCCATATCAATGGTTTAATGGCAAGAGGTGGTTTTGAAGTAAATCAAGCGTGGGAAGATGGCAGGCTTGTTGAAGTGAGGATTTTGTCAAAACTCGGAAACGCATGCATGATCAGGTACGGCGATAAAATGGTGAGTATGGAGACTGAAAAAGGAAGAGAATATACCTTCGATGGAAATTTGAATCAACTATAATTTTCACACCAGAGGGATTTCAAAATAGGCATAAAAAACACCTGAATGACACCAGGTTTTTTTATGTTATGATATTGCTATCATTAGCACTTATGTTTTTAAAGCATAAGGGCTATTTATCATTACCCCGGAGCATGCTGGCATGGCGGGTAATCGTTTAATTTTAATAAAATACCGACCTTTTCTTTGAAGTTTTCACCAACAAATACCCTAGGCAGCGGATCAAACGTGTTGCTCAAGCTAATAATTAATGATATCTTGATTAGATACGGACCAGCGGCGGAATGACATCGTCGAAATTAAAGCTTAGTCAAATAAAATCTGCCCGCGATAAGGGATGTGGCTCCGTAGGAGCATCCTGCCTGTAGAATAATCACGATGATAACCCCGGCTCCATAGGAGCCTCCTGAGAGTGAAGTCAACAATAGCTGAGAAAATTAATGCTATTTAAAAATGTGTTGAGAGCGATGTTCTATCCCTGGTGATTTGAAATACCGGGATTTCGTGCATCCTGGTTATTGGTTGGGATGGAAATTTTCAATTTTGGGCGAAGAATGATCTTTTGCGGACATATAAGCCATTTGAAATAAAATTTTAAGGCATAAAAAAACACCTGAATTACACCAGGTGTTTTTTTTAAGTTATGATATTGCAATTATTTTACCACCGCCCCAAAACCATGCGGTCATCGGGCATTAAAGGTAAGCGCAGTTCGATTTCTTTAATAAAATACCCGCCTGCGACGGGTATTTATTTTTTAAAAATCAAGATTAATTCTTGATCACCCTAATAATTTCAGGCTTATTTTTTTGCGATTCCACCTTTAAGAAGTACTCGGTGGATGTCTTAAGTCTGAGTTTAGAAACATCAAATTGAGCCACATTTTCTGCTTTAGAAACTGCAACAGTTCCCAGGACAACTTTTCTGCCAAGTCGATCAACCAAAGTAACTTTTACATTACCGTAGTATTTGGCAGGGAAGCGCAGAGAAATAGCATCATCGAATGGATTAGGGAATGCAACAAGCGCAGTCACTTCTTCAGAATCAATTACTTCGAAAGAAATGGTTTTTCCTTCACCAGCTACTCCATCAACACTTGGAACAGCCGTTAGTGTATAGCTTCTCTCCAAAGGAGTAATTCCCATGAAGTTTCCACCTCTGTCGCCGAACACGGAATAAGGAGCATTATTATCTATCCTGGATCTGCTCTTATTGCCACTGCTCAGAGTAAACGCTACCCTGTTCACCGAATCATCAGCTTCAGCTACTACGTTCAGATTATCTGTAGGCAAACTAGCCATGTCGATCACATCTCCATCCTCAATTGTGCCAATGACAGAATTGTCGTCTGCATTAATCAACAGGAAATCAGTAATCAGCTCCACAACAGAAGAATCTCCTTCTACAGTCAATGACACAGGAATTACCACTTCAGGATTCTCATAATCGCTGTTGGAGATAACCAATTCAGCGAAATAATCTCCTGGCTCTAAGCCTGACGCATCAAAATGCAGGTCAATTGTAGCCGAGCCGCCCGCTTCTACGGTATCAGCATCAGGGCTAACAGTCAGCCAGGATGCAGACTCATTTCCTACTACATTCATTACAAAGTGAACATCATCATATCCGAATTCTATCATAGGTGTCGGTACGGTAACGCCGCAAGCAGCCATAGACATGTAGCTTGGGTCTGTTTCACCAGCATTGTTGCTTCCAATGAAGAAATTGTTTGGTCCTGCTCCTCCATCCGGGGTAAATACTTCAACTACCAGCGTAGTACCGGAGAATGCTGTAGCATTTACAGGAACAGAAGCTATGGAGAGAGATTGGTCAGGTAGCGTATACAGAGTGGAGCCAATGAGGCTTAATGGTGATCCAGGAAAATCGCCATTGGTAGTGTACAGTCTGATGATTACCGGCTGACCTTCTTCTGACCCACTGGTAGCAAGCTGAACTCCGAACTGAACAGAGTCAACATTAAAGTTTCCTGTAATTCCGAATTCTTCCAGATCAAACGCTCTCCAGTAACTGTTATCTGCATGCGACCTTGTGGCACCAGTTCCTCTTCCGCATTGTATCGAATTACCGGCCAGAACTTCCTGACTTGCGGAATGCGTCAACACAACACTTCCGGGATTCACATCAAGCGGTGCAGCAATGCTGCTTATTCCTTGCTGGCCTAACATTCTTTCGATACTTGTTACTGATCCCGCAACTGCTTCTCCTTCTAAAGTAGATCTGCTTCTTAAGAATTCTTCCACTTCAGAACCACCTTCTTCTCCTAGTCGAAGTCCCAGGCTGTAGGTCAACTGCACATCACCGCTGTTCTCAACCACCAGGCTTCTAGTTGCAGTTTCTCCAACCTGTAATATTTCACGAATAGCCTCAGGACTAACAGATATAATAGCCCTGGATGGCTCATTCTGTCCACTCAAGATCAATGAAAATGGCTGAGATCCGCCTTCCAAAGCTCCTTTGTGCGTCACCGTGACGGTGTAGGTTCCTGCAGGAGCATCAGCAATGAAGATTTTTTCCACATTGTCTCTGAAGTTATCTCCTGTAGTGGCTGCTCCTTCAGGATTTGCAGGATCTAAAATCCAGGGTTCGTAGCTCATAGAAGCATTCGATATCCGGATGTCCAGGTCATTTACCAGTCTCAAAGTAGGATCATCCAAAACAGGTAGCTCCTCGCTCACCTCGCCGGGAACATCAGTCCAGCTAATGGTACCTACCAAAGGACTTGAACCGTCATATTCAAACTCAAAAGTATAGCTTGCTCCGTCTTCAAGTACTTCTTCTTTAATAAATGACTCAACATTGTTTTGAGATATAACTTCTGCTGCTTTTTCAGCATTTAATAATCCATGCCCAAAAACATAGTCTGGGCCTGGGTTAAGCCCTGCCTCATCCGCAGAATGGATCGCCAGACCTTTGAGGGTGGCAGCTCGCATAAACGTTCCATTCAGGTTGTTGTAATGTTCCTGAAGGAGCATTAAGGAACCGGTAGCATTAGGTGCGGACATAGAAGTTCCGCTCGAAGAGCCATAGGTGATATTATTGGCTGCAGCGGTAGAAGAAAACAAACTTACGCCATTGGCCACGATGTCCGGCTTAATTCTTCCATCATCTGTAGGTCCCCATGCACTAAAAGAACTCATTACCACATCGGTTCTGTTGGAGTAACCAGCAGGAATATCATCAACAGCGCCAACTGTAAGGATGTTTTTTGCCACGGCCTGATCACCCAGCACATCAAAACCATCTGGTCCACCATCGAGATTTCTTGGAGCGGTAGACAAAGCCCAGTCGTCAGCTACCGGATCAAAAAACCAATGTTCGGTGCCGGCCGCAGGTCCTTCTAACCTATCGTTTCCGGCTGATTTTACAATCAGATAGGAGGGAGCATTGTAGCCAATAAGGTCCCAGGTTTGTGAGTTTTCATTGTAGTAGCCAAAACGGTGATCTTCAACTTCGCTTACCTCCACAGCACCAAACCAAGCCCATCTGTTATCACCAAAAATATTGTAGTACCAGCCAGTTATATAACCATAACTATGATTGGATAACAAGAGACCATTTGCCGCAGCCGCCGCCATTTCCGCTTCCGCATTATCAGAAGTATAGGCATTGAGCAATGCTTGCGTAGCCATGCCTCTCGCATCGGGATTGATACCAGCAGCTATCAATGTACCACCAACGTGGTTGGCATGGTCAGAAAACGCAGGATTGCCACTGTTCTCAACCTGCGTAGCACGGCCTTCGAATTCCACATGTGTTGTGCGGGTTCTTCCCACTTCCCACATACCAATAGTAAGACTGTCTCCGGTGAGGTCTAAACCTGTAGAACCGCCTGGCTGAATTTCATTGGTAGAAGTTGTGATAGCAGCGTCCAAATTTGTTGAAGATAGATATAGAGGCTGATTGAACTGGTTCACCCCATATAGATAAACAAGGGACCCCTCTGCTGTTCTTTTTTCTATCGGCCAGCCTTTTGCTTTGGCAAGCCTCAGGGCTTTGGCATAATTTTGCTGATATTGCCCACCAAGCCGCTGCTGTAATTGTTTCAGTTGACTCACCTTTGTAGCACTCACGATCTTTGCTTTTTGGGCAGCAGTTTGCCCAAATGCCTGAAAGCTAAACAGGCAGGTCGCGAGTAAAAGGATAAATAAATTGGGTTTTAGTTTCATCATAAGTAATGATTTTAAGGGTTAATAAAAGGTAAATAAAAAAGTCTTCTCTATATCTAAATGCATCTTCAAATGGGGAGTCAGGGAGCGATTGAACATGAAGTTTCTTTTCCCTTAGCTGAATATTTATTTAAAACCTCGCTGCATGTAATAAGTAGTATCGAAAAGCATATCACAAAATATAAAAAGTACAAGTTATGCTTAATAAAAGTAAGAATTGGAGCCTAAATATATGTATTAAATTCACAATTAAAAAATTTCTTCATGTATGTTTTTAAAGAAATCTCGTCAAAAAAAAGCAGGTTTAAATACAATAAATTTGGGCATCATTTGGGAGATTAATCAAAAAAATGGCGCTTATCCACCGCAGATTTTACATCCTCTTTATCGCGCCGCGGCGACTGAGAATGATCGTCAAAAGTCGATCGTTAACTGGCCATCGGGAGCGGCAAAATTAGAATAGGAAATCCCCAGCAGCCGCACACCTTTAGGAGGAGGATTAAACTCAAGTAGTAGTTCCTGCAGGATTTTTACTGCCTCACTTTTGCGAGTCACCGGAACCACACTTGTTTTGCTTCGCGTCACGATCTCAAAATCACTGTATTTGAGTTTTAAAGTAATAGTTTTAGGGCTTACCTTTGCCTTCTCAACCCGAAGTTCTACTGTTTCTAAAATGTTATGCATGGCCTCAAGCAGTTGTTGATGCGTAACTAAATCTTCAGAAAAGGTATTTTCAGCACCAATTGACTTTCGAATACGATTAGGATTGACACTTCTCTCATCAATACCTCGAGCAATATTGTAGTAGTAGCGTCCAGCCTTGCCAAAATGACGCACGAGGGTCTCCAGTTCCTGTTTTCTGAGGGTTTCCCCGTTAAATATCTGGAGGCGTTTCATTTTTTCAGCGGTTACTTTACCTATTCCGTGGAATTTTTCTATCGGCAATTTTGAGATGAAAGCTTCAGCCCGCTCAGGATGTATTAAAGTGAGGCCATCAGGTTTTTGAATGGTGGAAGCTGTCTTGGCTAAAAATTTATTGTAGGATACACCCGCCGATGCTGTTAATGCTGTAGTTTCAAGAATCAACTTTTTAATTTCTCTCGCCACCAGCACCGCCGAGGGTATCTGCTTTTTGTTAGTGGTCACATCCAGATAGGCCTCGTCAAGCGACAATGGTTCTACCAAATCAGTAAATTCAAAAAATATCCTTCTTATCTGATTGGAAACAGCTTTGTAGACCTCAAACCGGGGTCTGGTAAACAGAAGATTCGGGCATTTCTTTTTGGCAATAGCTGATGGCATAGCTGAAAATACACCAAACTTTCGGGCTTCATAACTTGCTGCAGCCACTACACCTCTCTCGCCATCGCCTCCTACCGCCAAGGGTTTGCCTCTAAAAGAAGGAAAATCACGCTGCTCTACGGAGGCAAAAAACGCATCCATGTCAACATGAATTATTTTATTGGTCTTATCCATTTATGAGTGGCAACATCTATTTCATGGTAAAATTTTGTAAAAAATATGTTTTGTTTCCAGCTTAAAAATACATAACCTTATGTATCCGCAGG
>CAZWQB010000140.1:3398-8692 GCA_964636035.1 uncultured Roseivirgaceae bacterium | reverse complement strand
AAAAGCAACCTTGAACTTTCGAAAAGAAGGGCTGCTTCGGTAAAATTAACTTTGGTAAAAGATTTTGAAATCGATGATAGTCGTCTGGAAACAGATGGCAAAGGAGAGGGTGAGCCTGCCGATACCAGCAACACATCCGAAGGAAAAGCAAACAACCGAAGGGTGGAGTTTGTGAAGATTTAGCGGTCGATTAACACTCACCTGTGTAAAAAGAAAAAGTACGGACTACAAGTTTTGCTTGGTAACTTGCGGTCCATTTTTTACTCTATTTCACATATTTTTCGAGGCCATCACGCACGTAGATAACATTCCTGCCGAGCTCCACCAACTTCTTCTTCTCCAGTTGCTTTAGCAGGCGGGATATTACTTCTCTGGACGAACCCAGCTCAGTGGCTATTTCCTGGTGCGTGATTGTGAGCTCGAGGGATTTTAGTTGCCTTGATTTGGTAGTCAGATAGCCCAGTAGCCGTTCATCCATTTTTTGAAAAGCAATAGCATCAATGGTTAAAAGCAGCTCCTGAAACCGCTTTTGGTAAGTAAGCGCTACGAAGTCTTTCCATTGCCTGAACTCGTTGGTCCACTCCTCGTGTTTATTTACAGGCACTCCTAAAATTGTCGTCTTTTCTTCCGCTACTGCCTTGATATCGCTTGGGGTAGCAGTGCTGCAGCAGGTCAATGACATCGCACAGGTCTCACCGCCTTCAATGTAGTACAGAAAAAGTTCATGACCAGCCTCGTCAGTGCGCAATACTTTAACCGAACCCGCGAGAATGACAGGAACAATTTTAATATATTGGCCCTTGTCGATAATGGTCTGACCAGCATCAAACTCCATGACCTTCGCTTCTTTTTCAATGGCGTCAAGAAGTTTTGGGTCGGTAATAAAGGGAAGAGAGAGATTCATACTGCGTTAATTTTAACTTGGGTTGAAAGTTTCAATATTCGAGACGATCGGGCAAAATAAAGACATAATCCAGATGGGACGACTTCCGCTTTAATATTCTCAAATAATTATTCAATTTATCTTCGAACTCAACCCGATAATCCTCGTGTATTTTTTTAGTCACTAAGTTAATTGTCTTTGAGAGTGTTTGCGTTACCTTGTGATCAAAAACAGTCCAGCAGGTGCCCAGATTATTGGCCAGATCTGTAAATATTATATCTAGCAGGTACATATTGATTTCTGTTTCCTGCTCCGGGCTCAAAACACCTTTGAACCGGGCAATTTCTTTAGATGCTTTTCCAATTCCTCTGGCCAAGTTTTTATACTCATTGCCTCTTTTTGAATACTCCCGGCTTAACAGATCTTCTATTTCAACTTTAAGGTTTTCTATGAGCGTGTCTATTTCATCTTTCTCAGATACATTCTGATAGTAGATTTTTTGAATTGTTTCAGGAGATTTTCTTAGTAACTGCAGCAAGAGTTTGTCCTTTTCTTTTACCGGCATATTTAAAACCACATCTTTAATGTCTTCAGTCGGTTTTTTTATGCTTTTGAAATTAAATTGCGAACATTTTTAGAAGCGGTGGTGTATGTTTCGTATGCTTCTTAAAAGCGGCAAAATACAAATTAATTTTTCTTTATTCATTGATTGTTTTGACAATCAGTCACGACTTAAACTATAGAAAATGTATTACTTAATATATGTAAGCTCGGCTACAAAGCTCCTGGATGAAGCGCAACTCACGAAAATCCTACAAGAAAGTAGAGAGAATAATTTAGAAAAGGATATCACCGGAATTTTAATTTACATGGACGGCAGTATCATTCAACTGCTTGAAGGAGAAGAAGAAGCGGTTAACCAGGTGTATGACAAAATTTTGCTGGATGGCAGACATACGGGCATTATTAAAATCAAAGATGGATCAACAGAAGACAGGAGGTTTCCTGATTGGTCTATGGGTTTTAAATCTGTGTCTGAGGAAGAGTATGAGAATTTGGTAGGCTATAGAAATACGAAGGAAGCCAATTTTAAAAAGAATTTCAAAAATATCTCTGATCATCCGGCAATGATAATTTTGAATTCATTTATCAAAAATAATAGGATATAATTGCCCCGTCGATAATGATTCGATGGTGAAAAGTAGCACCTTTCTCCATCACACTTCTTAATATATACTAACCATTGCTAAAATTTCCCTTAGTTCTTGTCTCGGAATCTTTGTGGGAGTATTTTGTGTATTAACATGGAGTAATTTTCAATCTCCAAGAGCACCTCATCCGATCAAGGCCAGCTTAACCCAACGCGGGGTAAATTTTTCTTGTCATATTATCTTTTTAAAAACCTCGGGGAAAATTGTCCATTTATAAGCGTTGATAATCCATGTTGGCCGGCCATGTTCCGCTGCATCTTTGCATTGTAATTACACATTAACAAAAACAAAAGTTGGCAGCACAAAGCTTCCAGTTAAAAACAAAGATTAAAAACTAAAAACAAAATGAAAACAAATCTTAAAATCTCCCTTACAGCAGTAACAACTTTATTTTTCGCGTTAATTATAGCAGGAACATCTATCGCTCAAACTAAAAGACAAGCGGGGAGCTTTGGAAGGGCTGAATACATTGAAGTAGAGCCCAATGTAAACCTACATGTAACAGACCTTGGTGAAGGAAAGCCAGTGGTGCTTATCCACGGATGGCCCCTGAGTGATGCCATGTATGAATACCAATACGCAGCTTTAGTTGAAGAAGGGTTTAGGGTAATTGGTATCACTTTAAGAGGTTTTGGACTTTCCGATAAGCCAGGCGGAAAATACAATTATGATGTATATGCCGACGATATTAAAATAGTGCTTGAAAAACTAAAGATAGAGGATGCTACAATAGGTGGTTTTTCTATGGGGGGTGCTACCGTGATCCACTATGTGGCCAAATATAATGCGGCCCATGTCTCCAAAATGGCACTATTTGGTGCAGCAGCACCAGTCTGGACAAAAAGAGATGATTTTAACTACGGTTTATGGACCAAAGAAGATGTAGATGGTTTAATTGCGTTAAATAATACCAACAGACCGCAATTGTTCGATAATTTTGGTCAAATATTTCCAGCGAATGAAAACAGTGTTTCTTCCGGTCATGCAGCCTGGTTAGGTACCATTCAGGCGCAAGCTTCTCCTTATGCAATGGGTGAGTCCTTAAAAACCCTTCGTGATTCAGACTTGAGGGGAGATTTGAAAAAGATTAAAATCCCAACATTGATTTTGCATGGTAAACAGGACAAAATTTGCTCTTATGATTTGGCAGAACAAATGCACGCTATTCTTTCAGATTCTAAATTAGTACCTTTTGAAAAAAGCGGTCACGCCTTATTTATTGAAGAACTTGAAAAATTTAATACAGAGCTTTTGAAGTTCATTTAATATCTGTTTTATCTTAGAAAGAGGTTGTCTGCTTGAAGATAACCTCTTTCTTGCTTTTTGTAATTTAATATTAAGTCCAACAGATAACTACACATTTGTTTTTGGCTTACCTCATTCCTGTTTCTCCTGAAGGAGAAATGATAAAAATGCATGTTTAATTATTTAATAAACTCTATATAACAAGCTACCCCTCCATTATGAAAATATTGTTTCTTGCACTTTTCTTCGTCTTAAGCTTCTTGGGATATTCTCAGTCTCCAGAGGAAAAATTGAAGCTTTTAAAAATAGAATTGCCACCTGTTTCCGAAGCACTTGGAAGCTATGTTGATGCTGTAAAAGTTGGGAACCTGATTTTTCTATCGGGAAAGGGTCCTCGGCAGGAAAATGGTGAATATATAATAGGAAAACTGGGAGCAGAGCTTACGGCAGAGCAGGGTTATCAAGCAGCAAAGCTTGTGGCAATTATTCAGCTAGCGGTACTAAAAAAAGAATTGAACGACTTGTCGAGGGTGAAGCGAATTGTAAAAGTAAATGGCTTCGTGAACGCTACTGACTTTTTCTCCGAGCAGTCTAAAGTCATCAACGGATTTTCGGATTTGATGATGGAAGTGTTTGGTGATGATGGAAAGCATGCCCGCACTTCTGTAGGAACTAATGCACTGCCTTTTAATATGGCTGTAGAAGTAGAGATGATCGTGGAAGTGGATTGATAGTCCCTCGTCCGGAAAGCTAATTCAAAGAGGTTTTACATCGCGTCTAAATAAAGTGCTTGTGTTTTTAAAGAAAAAATTTGGATGGTAATGTTATTTATAAGCAATTTTGAACGAGGAAACAGATTTGGTTTCTTTTCTTCATTTCTAAAAACTTCTTATAAAACATGGTGGCAGAGAATGTCTTGACACTAAAAAATTCTCTTGACGAAAGTTTAGCTTTTCGAATATTGACTTTTGAAGACAACAATTACTTTAACGAATTACAAAGAAACAGCTATTTCTCCATCATCTGGATTTCAAAAGGGAGTGGCAAAATTACAGCAGGATTTTCAGAATTTGATATCACTGAACCAACGATGTTGTTTTTTGCTCCTTTTGAACCGTTTCAAATAGCGACTGAGGGTGAGTTGCAGGGTATTATGATGAATTTTCATCCTGATTTCTTTTGCATCATTAAACATCAAAAGGAAGTAGCGTGTAACGGCATTTTGTTCAACAATATTTATCAGACCCCTTTTATCAGTCTTAGCGAGGCAGAGGAATCAAGTTTTAAGGTGATTGTGGATCAGATTAAAGCTGAAATACAAAACGCGGATCTTGCCCAGCAGGACTTGCTGGTGTCCTATCTCAAGATATTCCTTATCCAGGCCACGAGGTTGAAAGTCCAGCAAAATCCTGAAGAAGGAAACAGCACGCCAACTACCGAAGAACCATTTGTACTGCAGTCACTTCGGGATGCTATTGAGCAGCATTTTCGTCAAAAGCACAGCGCGAGTGAATACGCAGACTTGCTGAACATTTCCGCCAAAGCCCTGGCGAAAATTACCAAGGGTCATTTTAATAAAACACTTACGGAGCTGATCTCTGATAGAATTGTGATGGAAGCCAAACGCGATCTGTACCTTACCCAGAAACCTGTGAAGGAGATTGCCTATGACCTGGGGTTTAAAGATGAATACTATTTCAGCAGGTATTTTAAAAATGCGGCTAAGGTATCTCCCCAATTTTATAGAGATTCTTTAAAAACTTCGGCGCGTCCGTGATCCTTCTCCTGTCTCCAGAATTTATGGTTTAGGGAAGAATAAAGAAGAATTACACATACCTCTTTATCCTTGGAAAAGGAGGAGATAAAGAGGTGGTCTTCCCAGAAGAATGGGAACATCCCTATGAAATTAGAATGACCCGTGGAGTATTTTTATTGTAAAAATAAGCCGATCGCGT
>CAZWQB010000140.1:1176-3298 GCA_964636035.1 uncultured Roseivirgaceae bacterium | reverse complement strand
ATGAAATTAGAATGACCCGTGGAGTATTTTTATTGTAAAAATAAGCCGATCGCGTTAAAATTTTCAGATTGTAGCGTTATTGCTTAAATTAGATAATCCATAGGTTGAAGGGATAAAACCACACTCCAAGATGAGAAATGCTAATCACCTGAAACTTGGCAAAGATGCATTCCAGCAACGCGCCTGGGGAGATGCTTATCATCATTTATCTGTGGCCGATGAAGCGCTTCCGTTGAACCAGGCAGATCTTAAAGTGCTGGCCAATGCAGCTTATTTATCAGGAAAATCTTCTGAAAGTATTGACCTGTGGTCGCGTGTCCATAGTAGCTGTTTGGATGGTGAAAACATTCAGGATGCTATTTATTGTGCCTTCCGGATAGGTTTTGCATTGTATCATCAGGGAGAGTATGCCCGTGGTGGGGGTTGGTTTGCGCGCGCAAATACGCTGCTTGAAGATTGCCCTTCTACTTCTGTGGAACATGGATACCTATTGTTGCCTGAAGCCCTGCAATGTCTTAACCAGGAAGATGCAAACCGTGCGCTGGCATTATTTGAACAAGCTGGTTGGATTGGTGCCCATTTCAGGGACTCGGATTTGATTGCACTCACGCAACTCGGACGTGGTCAGGCTTTAGTTCGTCTGGGCGATGCGAAGGCGGGCACGCTATTACTTGATGAAGCCATGGCCGCTGTCGATTCCGGTGAGATTTCTCCAGTTTTTGAAGGCATTATCTACTGCGTTGTTATAGAAACCTGCATGGAAAACTTCGATTTGAAAAGGGCGCATGAGTGGACCGGGGTGCTGACAGCATGGTGCAATGACCAGCCGCAATTAGTACCCTTTCGTGGTGAATGTCTGGTAAGACGTGCTGAGATTATGCTACTGCGGGGGAACTGGTCGGAGGGGATGGAAACTATTTCAAATGCGACGCAACTTCTTACGAAATCTATTTCTTTTCCGGCAACGGCCGCGGCTTTCTATCAGCTTGGGGAAATGCACAGGCTCAGAGGAGAAGTTCAGGAAGCTGAACAGGCGTTTCGTGAGGCCCTTCAGTGGGGCAGAAAAATAAATCCGGGGCTTTCTTTATTGCGGCTCGCACAAGGGCAGCAGTTGGTTGCGAAAACCTCTATCGAGGTCGCGTTAAAAGAGGCTAAAACTTTAAAGGAACGTTGCGGACTACTGCCGGCCTGCGTTGAAATCATGCTGGCGATTGGCGCCACCCAGGAGGCAGAAAAAGCGGCAGATGAATTGGTGGACATTGGCAACAAGCTCGAAGTTCCGATTGTTACCGCCTGGGCCGAAAAATGCAAGGGCATGACGCTTCAACATGAAATGAGATACGTTGAGGCTCTAAATTGTTTTAAAAATGCTCACATCATTTTTTCTGAGCTTGGCGCGCCTTACGAGATTGCGAAAGTACGTGTACAAATAGGGAGGATTTACCAGGCTTTAGGGGACAAAGAAGGAGGAGCGATGGAGTTTGAAGCTGCGAAGTCTACATTTCAGCGACTTAAAGCGGTACCGGATGTAAATTTAGTAGCCTCGCTGCTTAAAAAAGGTATATCTGCCTACAATCAATCCGGATTATCCCGTCGGGAAATGGAAGTGCTCGTTGAGATTGCAGGAGGATTGACAAACAAAGCCATTGCGGAGAAACTATTTATCAGCGAAAGAACCGTGGAGCGACATGTTAGCAATATTTTTGTGAAACTGAATGTCTCATCAAGGTCTGCAATAACTGCCTTTGCCTATACCCATCAGCTCATATAGCCGGAGGATGCCCAATAAATCCCCACACTTATACCACATTTTCCTGCCCCGATTCGCGAACATTGGGTGAAAACACCCATTCCCGGTACGAATTAGATTGGGTGATAATCCCGATGCTTGGGAAATTTTTAAGCCATAATTTGCTCAAAAAACATTGTCCCTGGATGATGATCGATACCAGGTGGCTGCTAAATCAGAGTTAAAACTTAAATACACAATTATGAGCAATCAAGCATCAGAAACAATGGAAACAGGCCAGGTTGACGAAAAAAAGTTAGAGGCATTTCTGGGGCAATTTGTCAGCGACTTTGCGGCCATGGCCTCAGGAGTAATGGTAGCCATCGGACACAA
>CAZWQB010000140.1:0-1076 GCA_964636035.1 uncultured Roseivirgaceae bacterium | reverse complement strand
CTGATATTAGAAGCAAAGCCCTGACGACAACCTGTTCAAAAAGTCGAAAAAAAGCGTTGAGTTGGAGTCGGGTTGGTTTTAAAAATTTTGCGATTGTATCTAATTTATCAGGTGGCGACGCCAATTTCTTGTCGCCGCTAAAATGCCCAAATTGAGGAGCCATGGCTGTTCCTGCCTGAATTCATCCTGAACCAAAAAACTATTAATAATATTTTCTTGTTTTATGTAATCCATACCGAATGAGCATATTGCCTTTAATTAATTTGGCAACATGCCTGGTTAAAATGTACATCAACAAGAGCGTGTTTTTATGTTTAGATTACACTTTTTTAACTTTGTTGCCTTTCTAAGTCTGATTGCTAGTTCAGCTAACGCACAAGTCAATCCGTCCACTCAAGTCAAAAGGTATAGTGTCAATGTTGGTTTGGGATATTTTTCGCCTCACTTATCAGATGATGGTGTTTCTTTTCCTGATGCGGAATACAATCCCAAAATTGGCGTAGGATTCAGTTATTTTATTTCATTTGATTATGCACTTACGAATGATTTGTATATGGGCGTGGGCTTCAATGGTAATTATGGCAAGGCTAAATTTATTCGTAACGCCGTGGTCAACGGGGAGCGGGTCAATGGTTATCTTGAAGCAGGAGCGTTGGAAAATTCACATGTTATGCTAAATTTCACCTATGCTCCTGAAAAACAGGGCATTCGTCCCTTCGCAAGATTGGGTTTAGGGTATTTTATTACAGAAGTGGAACTGGGAGATATACCATTGTATCTTACCAATAACGAAGAAGTAGAACTCTATCCCGACTTCAAATCGAGTGGTTTGGGTGTAATGCCGGAACTGGGCTTAAAATATAATCACTTCTCCTTATCTTTAGCCTATGGTATTCCTTTTGATAAGCTAAGCGGTGAGACTCCAGAATCGGGCGCATATGTTTTAAGCGAGACGATAAGATCACACAGCGTTCAGATAAATGCATCCTACAGAATTCTTCTTTTTTAAGTTTTAGACAGCTTTTTCTTCCCACATCAAATGTTGGATGGTAGAGTCCAACATTTGGTGAACCCGT
>CAZWQB010000139.1:0-8705 GCA_964636035.1 uncultured Roseivirgaceae bacterium | reverse complement strand
CACTGTCTGCAGGAATTGTAAGGGGCAAACTACCGCCAAACGTTCTCTTTACTGTGTTTGGAGCCGGCTCTCTCATGGTCATACCTCGTAAATTGTAGGGGTTTGAATTGTAAAATTCAGCATGTGCATCCGCCTCGTTAGAGCTTAGCCACCCACCGATTTCTTTGTCTTTAATTTGAGAAAGTGGCTCGTAAGGAACAGAGTGGTACATTTGCGGCGCAAATTCAACGCCGGGATTATCTCCTTCCGCAGAGCATGCTGATACAATTACCCCTGCAAGTAAAATCAAGACAGCTCTATATCTAGTAATAAAATGCATATTTATAATATTATACCTTTATTCAAAATTTTTCTTATTTACCTCTGTGGCCCCTGAGTTGGTTACAATCTGGCTCAATTGCTCTATTGAAAGCTTATTCTTTGCCAGATCTATTGCCATAATGTGCTTATTATCAGTGCTTCTGATATCAAATATCCTGGGCTTACCGTAAGGCTTGAGATTAGAAGATACCATAAACACTGCTACCATGCCCAATGACGCTAATAAAACAGTTATCTCAAAAGTCACCGGAATAAAAACTGGCAATGGAATATAATCCTTGCCCCCAATGATCATCGGCCAGTCAATCCCCATCATACCGATCATCATCACCAAGGCCAACACTGTCCCCAACAATCCGAAGCAAAAGGCCACAATCGGAAGCCTCGATCTTTTATATCCCAATGCATCTTCCAATCCGTGTACAGGAAATGGCGTATAAACTTCGTGAATGGTAACGCCATTCTTTCTTACGTCCTTAACAGCCTGAAGCAATACGTCTTCATCACTGTAAACTCCTACTAGAAAATTCTTATTACTTTCCATAATTTTATCTTGCTTTTGTCGCTGACGAAGTTTTCAACACACTTTTTACTTCAGCCATGTTTATAACCGGGAAAAATTTCGCGAACAGGAAGAATAAAGTGAAAAACAAACCAAATGTGAACACATACACCCCTACATCATAAATTGTTGGAGAGAACATCGCCCAGCTAGACGGTAAATAATCCCGGTGCAAAGACGTTACGATGATTACAAATCTCTCAAACCACATTCCAATGTTCACAATGATTGATAGGATGAAAGTAGCGGCGATACTTGTTCTAATTTTTTTGATCCAGAATAACTGTGGTGAAATTACGTTACAAGTCATCATTGCCCAGTATGCCCACCAGTAAGGACCAGTGGCCCGGTTGTAGAATGCATATTGCTCAGCTTCAACGCCTGAATACCAGGCAACGAACAATTCAGTGATATAAGCAATACCAACGATAGAACCCGTTACGATGATGATGATGTTCATCAATTCTATATGGGTAATGGTAATATAATCTTCCAGCTTGTAAACCCTTCTCGTAACCAACATCAGTGTCAACACCATGGCAAAGCCGGAAAAAATTGCACCAGCAACGAAGTACGGGGGGAAAATTGTTGTATGCCATCCTGGAATTACAGAAGTAGCAAAGTCCATAGATACAATGGTGTGAACTGATAACACCAGGGGGGTAGCCAATCCTGCCAGAATCAAAGACACGCTTTCATAACGCATCCAGGTTTTCGCAGCGCCATCCCAACCAAAACTAAGAGCACCATAAGCAAGTTTCGCAATTTTTCCTTTAGCTCTGTCTCTGATCGTCGCAAAGTCAGGAATTAATCCTATATACCAAAAAACCAATGACACCGTAAAATACGTACTGATCGCAAATACGTCCCAAAGAAGCGGCGAATCAAAATTCACCCACAGGGGGCCGAACACGTTTGGAAGTGGTAAAGCCCAATATGCTCCCAACCAAGGTCTTCCCATGTGTACCACAGGAAATAATGCAGCGCACATAACGGCAAAAATTGTCATTGCTTCAGCAGCACGGTTAATGGAGGTCCTCCATTTCTGACGGAACAACAACAATACAGCAGAAATCAATGTTCCTGCGTGACCAATACCCACCCACCATACGAAGTTGGTAATATCCCACGCCCATCCTACTGTTTTGTTCAAGCCCCACATCCCGATTCCATGCCACAAGGTCATCCATAGCGCATACCCGCCGACAGCCAACAGCGTCAAAGATATGGCCATGGCGAGCATCCAGGATTTTGTTGGCTTACCCTCTACGTGCCTGCAAATATCTTCGGTAACATCGGAAATAGTTTTGCCTCCCGTAACTAAAGGCTCACGTACTGGTGAAGTAACCTGCATATTGTTCTTTTATTAGTTCTTACTATTATTATTTCTATAAATTAAACTCCTGCAACCGTATCAGCCTGCTCAGTTTCCTTGTTTCTGATTTTTGTCAGATACCAAATATTCGGATTAGTGTTTATCTCTTCCAAAACATGATAGGCCCTTGCTTCAACTTCTGACTGTAATAATTTAGAAATTTTGCTCTCTTCATTATTCATATCTCCAAAAACAATCGCATCAGCCGGACATGCATTCGCACAGGCAGTGGTAATATCATCATCAGTTGGTCTTCTTCCTTCCATCTTAGCCTGAAGTTTGCCAGCCTGAATTCTCTGCACACAGAATGTACATTTTTCCATTACTCCTCTTGATCGTACGGTTACATCCGGATTCAGTACCATTTTACCAAGGTCGTTGTTCATCGACAAGTTCTCAGGGAATTGGTCGTTGTCATGGTACTTAAACCAGTTAAACCTTCTTACTTTATAAGGACAGTTGTTAGCACAATACCTTGTACCAATACATCTGTTGTAAGTCATCTGATTCAATCCTTCGGTACTGTGCGTGGTTGCCACAACAGGACATACCGTTTCACAAGGGGCATTATTACAATGCTGACACAACATAGGCTGGAAAGTAACCTCAGGATTCTCAGCCGCTATTTCCAGTCCCTGCAAATCATCAGGAGCTGCATCACTGCTGTAATACCTGTCTATACGCATCCAAAGCATGTCCCTTCTGTTCAGGACTTCTTCTTTGCCCACAACCGGAACGTTGTTTTCTACATTACACGCAACTGTACAAGATCCACAACCGGTACATGAATTGAGGTCTATTACCATACCCCAATGGTGATTAGGATATTTGTGCCCTTTCCATAAAGATACCCTGCCTGGCTCTTTGAAACCTTCAGAGGTTGCAATCATTGGCTTGTATCTTCCAGCTGAAGGGTTCTCCACATATTTTGAGAGGATGGACTCCTGAATCACATTTTCACGGCCCATGTAAGTCTGGTGGGTCTGTGTCTGCGCAATCTTATAAGTTCCGTCAGCCTTTTCAATAGTAACTCCTGAAGTCACTTCATATCGGTAAGTGCCTTCGTTGGAGAGCGTCACGAATGGGAAAGCGCTGATACCTACATTGTTACCCACTTTTCCAGCTTTGGTCCTGCCATATCCAAGCGCCAATCCTACTGTACCTTTGGCCTGTCCGGGCTGAACCAGGGCCGGAATCTTAACAGTGATACCGTTTACAGTGAGATTTACCATTCCAAAGCTGCCTTCTACAGGCGCAACGCCCAACTCGTCGGCCATGCTCTTTGATACAGTGAGGTAGTTATCCCATGATGTCTTGGTTACAGAATCAGGAAGCTCTTGTAACCAGGGGTTGTTTGCTTGCGATCCCGTTCCGATTCCAACTTTTTCATACAGCACCAATTCAAGTTCGTTGCTGTCTGCTTTGTATTTGCCATTAATCCTTTGCGCCGCCGCGCTGGGATTACCACTAAAACCAGGAGCTGAAATTACTGCAGCTTCACCTTCCTGTGTAGTAACCGGAGTGGCAGCAAATTCCAACACGCCGTCATGTAGGGATTTATTCCAGAACATGTCGAAATCGCCGGTTTGGCTAACAAAATAGTTGGTCCTCCAGGCGTTTCTCAAATATTCGTAGTAGTCATTGTTACTGTTACCAGCCCAGGTCAACAAGCTTGATTGCGCCTGACGCGTCTTAAACAATGGAGAAATGGTTGGTTGAGCAAGGCTAAGATGTCCTCGTTTAGCTTCTGCATCATTCCATGATTCAAGGAAATGATGATCAGGTGCAATATACTGAACCAAAGAAGCGGTTTCATCCAGCCTGTCATTGGTGGCGATGGATAATCTTATCTTCTCAAGGCCTGCAGCTATTTCAGCACCGGCAGGATGATCATAAACCGGGTTTGCGTTATAAAATATAACTGCCCCTATCCGACCTGCCTTCAAGTCAGCAACAAACTGCGCCATTGATTCGTCATTGCCCTGGCGCATATAAATCGGTGCGGAGATGTCGATGGTAGTACCATAATTCCCTAAGCGATCATTAATGGCATTTACCAATAGCTGTACGTCCGGATCGTTAGAGCCAGATACAACAAGGGACCTGCCTCTGGCAGCCAACAAGTCAGTAGCAGCCTTTTGCAAATTTGGAACGTCAATTTTTGTAGCGCTTACTGC
Source organism: uncultured Roseivirgaceae bacterium (assembly GCA_964636035.1). GTDB lineage: Bacteria > Bacteroidota > Bacteroidia > Cytophagales > Cyclobacteriaceae > CAMPJM01. The sequence goes on along the minus strand of CAZWQB010000139.1, from coordinate 4,270 downwards.
GGATCCACCCGTTCTTCCTGCAATTAAATTATACAAAGCTGCCAAGACCAAACCTTCCTGCGAAGCCTTAATGGGCGTTCTGTAGTCTGCGTTTGCGCCGGTGATAGACAGATTGGATTCAAATTGATAATGACGAGACATTGTTTTTTTGCCTTCGCCAATTTTTCTTGTCTTGCTATATTGTTTAGTAAATTCTATAGGAGAAATCCAGCTACCAAGAAAATCTGCACCGAAACTGACAATTACGTCGGCTTTAGAAAAATCATAGGAAGGAATAAAAGCACTGCCGAAAGAAGATTGGTTAGCCTTTGCAATTCCATAAGAAGATTTTGCATCATAGCTTACGTGGCTTGCCGTTGGAAAGCGGTTGGTAAATTCATTGATAACCCGCTTGGTGGTGGGACTAACAACGGTATTGCTCACGATTCTAATCTGCCCGCCAGCAGCACTAATGGATGAAAGTTTGCTGATCACTTCCTTATCCAGGTCAGCCCAGGTTGCTTTTTCGCCATTGATGAAGGGTGCGTTTAACCTCTCCTGGTCGTATAGGGATAGAATGGAAGCCTCTACCTGTGGATGTGTACCGCCTTGAAAAACTGTTGAAAGGTCATTACCTGATACTTTGATAGGTCTTCCTTCACGCGTTTTCACTACAATGCTACAAGTGTCACCCCCATTTATATAAGTGGATGCGTAGAAATTAGGAACGCCCGGATCAATTTCTTCAGGCTTATTCAGGTAAGGAATAGCCTTTCGTACCGGCGCCTCACAGGCAGCAAGAGAGGCTGCAGCGAGTCCGAATCCCATCATTTTCAGGAAATCTCTTCGAGAACTCCCCTCCCCATCTTTGTTTTTATTTATAGGTAAATATTCAGGAAACTCTTTATGAGCATGCTTTATATATTCAGGATCATTAGATAATTGTTCTATACCTTTCCAGTATGTTTTCTTATTATCTTTCATGTGTATGATATTTTTTTTCTATTGGTCACATGGAATCTTTGATTAAAAATGCAACTTCGATAAAGGTAAAATTCGAAGCTGATTTTTTAATGTCGATTTCATGTTTATCTTTTAATTTGTTCTATTGCCATTATTCATCGCTCGCCATCAGAATAAAGGCGTGCGATGAATAACGATTTTTTTTATACCTAAATCTTAAAGTGCAATATTAAGACCTTATTAATAGTGACACTTTGAGCACTCCAGCCCTCCTATGTCATTTACAGTCATTGGTTCCTTGCTAACAGCAGAATGTAATTCTACCAGCTTGTCGTAGTATTCGTTGTCACCGTTGATTTCAGTCTCCCTGTGACAGTTGATACACCAGCCCATTGTTAAAGAAGCGTGTTGCCTTACAACTTCCATTTCCTCCACAGGGCCATGACAAGTTTGACACTCCACTTCTCCCACAGCTACGTGTTGCGCATGGTTGAAATAGGCAAGGTCAGGTATGTTGTGCACCCTTACCCATTCTATAGGCTCGTTATTTTCTAATGCAGCGTATATCTTTTTGATCTCCGGAGACTCCGTTTGAATGCTGCTATGGCAGTTCATACAGATGTTGGCTGATGGAATGTTGGCATTTTTACTTTTTCTAACGCCGGTATGACAATAGTTACAATCGATCTGGTATTCCCCGGCATGTAACGCGTGAGAAAACGCAATAGGCTGGGTCGGAGCATAACCTTGTTGTACACCTACAGTGAACAATCCTTCTATCACTGCCCTCATTACCATCGCTACGAAAATGAACGTGAGAAGACCTATAAATCCGTTGCTTTTGAAAATGTCGCTGACTTTGCCTTTGCCCTCTATTATTTCCCTGTCGTCGTCATCAAGATCCTTTTTGCCCTTCAAGAATTTCGTTAGCACAATCACCAATAGTATCAGAACGATAAGAATCAGGATCAACACAAAGATAAACCCGCCAATTATCAGGTTTATGTAGTCTGATGATATGCCTCCGGCAGCACCTGAACCATCTCCAGCAGTGGTTGTTCCGCCTTCTGCGGTTGCACCCGGAGCTGCTGCAGGTGCCTTCGACTCATTTTCAATGTAAGCCAGAATAGACAAAACCTCCTCTTCAGAGAAGTAGTCGAAACTGGGCATTTGTACTTTATTATATTCGTTGTATAGTGCTACCGCCTCACTGTCTCCACTTTGAATCAGTTTCTGTGAGTTCTGGATAAACTGAACCAACCAGGGTGTAGTTCGTCTTTCAGATACTCCTGCCAGCGCCGGACCTACTACCCTTTCGGAAATGGCGTGGCATACTGTACAATTGGTCGTGAATAATGTTTTACCTTGCTCTACAGCTGCGGGGTCAAGATCAGCACTCTCATTGGTTGCTTCCTGGGTTGCATCACTGGATGCCTCCCCTCCATCTACCTCAGCAGAGTCCGCTGCCGAATTATCTGCATCCTGAGCGAAAGCTTGCTGCGTACTAAGCATAAAAAATCCTGAAAACAGGACAGTAAACAGGAGCCGATTCAATAGCTTTTTCAATAACATTTTATTTTCTTCTTTAGGCATACTTCATTCTACTCGTAAGACAGCACAAATGTACTATGAGAGTTTTCTTTTTCAAATATATTTTAATCGATTTTACTACTCGAAAACTTCCTAAAATGCGGAAAAAGGCAATAAATGTTGAAAAACAAGCGCTTAGAATGCCAGAATGCATTCGCTTTAGGTAATTTAGAATGTTTATAAATAACTTTTATTCCTTCCAGAGTCATTTTATGGGCGATTTTACTAATAAGGAGGGTCACAAAACGATACTAACCGCAGCCTTTATTTACTTACAGAAGAAAATCAATAAACACTTAAAAGATTTGCTTGTTAATTGAGAGACCCGATTTGGCCACTTCAAATGTTGTTTAGTTCGATATTTAAATGTTCAGAATTGCAAGATGTTTAGGGCAGGTTTGTTGTACGTGCTTCTCCCAAAGCTACGGGCGGAAACCTACCCAAATCACTTATTGAATTTAAAATTATGGATACTACGTTAGAAAATCAGAAGGTTAAGCCCATTCACATTCTTTCCTATGGTTTTGTCGCAGAAATAATTCCCATTGCAGCCCTTTTGCTATATGTTTTATTTTCAAGAGACGGTGAATTATCGAACTCCTTCATGCAGGAGACCGGTTTTATTATATTACTGACGGTAAGTTTCTTTTCCTTTCTCGCAATAAGCTTTTGGATTGCGAAAAGAAATAAGCATAAAACGTTTTTGAATGGAGTTCTGCTGGTTATTACGGGAATTGTATTTGAACTCATCTTCTACTGGATTATTCAGGTCGATTTCCAGGTACTATTTATCTTCTCCTTCCTCGGAAAATTCGTCGGAGTTATGATTGCAGGCGTAACACCCATTACACTTAAAGGAACCAAAGAAAGGAGACCACGCGACGACCATGATCATAAAGATTTATAACAGCCTGAAACCAATCAAAACTCACATATATGAAAAAGATCCCGTTGTTGTTTATTTCTGTTTTCCTGGTGACCATGATGTCATGCAGTCAGGGTTCAAACAATGAAAATCAAAACGCAGATGAGTCTGTGGAAAGTGATGGCTTCGGAGGTGTTGGTGCTGACCCGAACAGCGGAACGGTTGTATCAGAAGACACTGCGACCTCTACAGCTCCTGACAGCGTTTCAACAGGCAATTAGCGCCGTATCTATTGAAGAATAGCCTTAGATGGCAAATATCGTCGTTGTAGTACTACCCTCTCAAACAAAATCTAACGTGTAGCCATGTTAGATTTTGTCTTTCTACTGTTTTTTTGAAGCCCTCCCATGCAGGTTGTTCCTTGTCAATTCGAAGTGCAGGGTAATTTCAATTCAAGAAAGATTTTCTAAAATTCCAAAACCCAAACTCACTTATTTTTGTTAGGATAAATATATACCTAAAGGCATATTTTAAAATACATTTTTACTCGAAAGACATTCATCCTCCTAAGTTGAGAGGTGCTAATTTATGGGTTAAATTGCAGCAAAAGAGATATAGTGAGAAAAGCTGTGATTGGTAAGCCTGGGAAACCAGGCTTATTTTGTTTTATAATTGATGTGTGGCTTCGATGATTAAATGATGATCAGATTTACTGCGAGTGACAAGCAGAATCGGCGGTGGTTGAGCAGCATTAAAAAAAAGTCCCCCTTTAATGAATAAAGAAGGACTTCCGGTGAGGTCGCGAGCAGATTCGAACTGCTGTAGGAGGTTTTGCAGACCTCTGCCTAGCCACTCGGCCACGCGACCATTTTT
>CAZWQB010000138.1:0-8814 GCA_964636035.1 uncultured Roseivirgaceae bacterium | reverse complement strand
ATAGATGAGCGAAATTAAAAAATATCCCCTTCTTTTTCTAAAGGGAATGGCTATGGGCGGCGCGGATGTAGTGCCGGGGGTGTCAGGGGGCACCATAGCTTTTATCACCGGCATTTACGAAGAGCTTTTAGGTTCAATTTCTAAGATCAATGCCGACGCTGTCAAGCTTTTATTTCAATTCAGAATAAAAGATTTTTGGACCCACATTAATGGCACATTCTTAATAGTACTGCTCTCGGGTATTTTGTTTAGTGTGTTATCCTTAGCGAGGTTAATTACCTATTTGCTGGAATACCACCCCATTCCGATATGGTCGTTCTTTTTTGGATTGATTATCATCTCAGCCATTCTGGTAATTAAAGAAATCAGAAAATGGAACTGGATTGTGGTGCTGGCAAGCCTCATTGGAATTGCTATCGCTTATTATGTAACCGTTGCCACCCCTTCACAGACCTCCAATAGCTTGTGGTTTGTGTTTATTTCCGGGGCTATCGCTATTTGTGCGATGATTTTGCCTGGTATAAGTGGCGCATTTATTTTGTTGTTGCTGGGAAAATATACCTACATTTTTACCGCCCTGAAAGAATTTAACTTCCCTGTGATAATAGTTTTTGGATTGGGCTGTATTGCAGGATTGTTGTCCTTTAGCCGAGTCGTGAGCTGGCTGCTTAAGAACTACTACAATACTGCGGTTGCCTTGCTGGCGGGCTTTATGATCGGCTCTTTAAATAAAATATGGCCATGGAAAGTAGCTACTACCTACAGGATCAACAGTGAAGGACTGCAAGTGCCATTGACCGAGAAAAATATTTCACCTACCGCTTATTTGGAGGTAACGGGCCAGGATCCCCTGGTGCTGCAGGCTATTTTGTTTGTCATGGTGGGTGTTGTATTAATTATTGTCATTGAAAAAGTAGGAAGCATGTATGCCAATGCTTCTTCTAAAGCAACTGAGTAATGACAAAATTGTATGGGCTGATCGGTAAAACGCTGCATCATTCTTTTTCTCAAAAGTACTTTCGAACAAAGTTCCTGAAGGAAGGGATAAACGACAGTGATTATCTGCTCTTTGAACTGCCTGCGATACAGGAGTTTCCTAAAATATTAGAGGCGCATCCCGGGCTTCGTGGATTAAATGTTACCATTCCTTATAAGCTGGAGGTGATGCCTTTCCTGGATGAAATAGATCCTGTAGCTAAGGAAATAGGAGCTGTTAATACAATCAAATTTAAAAGTGGCGGGAAACGAATTGGGTACAACACCGATTACCTGGGATTTAAGATTTCTCTGGAAAAGAGGCTTCGGGATCCATTGACCACTTACAAAGCGCTGGTTTTAGGAACCGGGGGCGCTTCAAAAGCCGTAGTTGCGGCGCTTAAGGATCTCGGGATTGACTACAAGTATATCTCCAGGACTACCAGTAAAGATGCTATCAGTTACCAACAACTCAATTCCTCTCCAGAGATTCTAAATACGCACCGTTTAATCATCAACACCACGCCATTAGGAACAAGCCCCAACGTAAACGCAGCTCCAGATATTCCGTATGAATGGATTTCGGACCAACATTTCCTTTATGATCTGGTCTACAATCCTGCCGAAACACGCTTTCTAATGAACGGGAAAGCGAAGGGTGCCGACATCAAAAACGGGCTTGAAATGTTGGAACTGCAAGCTGAGAAAGCCTGGGAAATCTGGAATTCATAAGGATGAAGTTTTACTGGGAACATTACCTGGCAAAGCGTCATGACTACGACTTTTCCCGAGGCCTTATAAGGGAGTAGCGCCTATACATTTGCGGAAACCATTTCAGCGTAACTACTTTTTCCTTAAATTTATACAATGCATTTGAGAGGACGATCCGATTGGGGGGTATCCTTAGTGTAGCATCAATTTAGTTTTCCCATGGACTTTAGAATTACTTCGAATTACGAGCCTACCGGAGATCAGCCAAAAGCCATACAACAATTGGTTCAGGGCTTGAAGGCAGGTGAACCCACGCAAACCTTATTGGGGGTGACAGGGTCAGGAAAGACTTTTACTATTGCAAATGTTATAAAGGAGGTGGAAAAACCCACCCTGGTTCTAAGCCATAATAAAACGTTGGCTGCTCAGTTGTATGGAGAGTTTAAACAGTTTTTTCCAGATAATGCCGTAGAGTATTTTATCTCTTACTACGATTATTATCAACCGGAAGCTTTTATTCCAAACTCCAATTTATACATAGAAAAAGACCTTTCTATCAATGAAGAAATAGAAAAGCTCCGGCTAAGTGCTACGTCAGCCCTGCTGTCCGGTCGCAGGGATGTTATTGTGGTGGCCTCGGTTTCCTGTATCTATGGTATTGGAAATCCGGATGAGTTTGGTAAAAATGTAATTAAACTACAGCAGGGCGACCGGATGCCGCGGAACCAGCTATTATTTGCCCTCGTAGATATTTTGTACAGCAGGACTGAGGCAGAATTTAAACACGGAAATTTCCGGGTGAAGGGAGACACCGTAGATATTTTTGTGGCCTATGCTGATTTCGCTTATAGAATCTTCTTCTGGGGCGACGAAATTGAGAATATACACAGGATCGATCCGGCAACCGGCAGAAAAATTGGAGAGGACAAGATCATTTCTATTTTTCCAGCCAATCTGTTTGTGACCGGGAAAGATGTGCTGCACCAGGCAATTTATGAGATTCAGAATGACCTTGTGGACCAGATAAAGCTTTTCGAAAGCGAAAAGCGGTATCTGGAAGCTACACGAATCAAAGAAAGAACCGAGTTTGACCTTGAAATGATCCGCGAATTGGGCTATTGCTCCGGAGTAGAAAACTATTCAAGGTATTTTGACAGGCGACGGCCTGGTGCAAGGCCATTCTGCCTGCTGGATTATTTTCCGGATGATTACCTGATGGTGATTGACGAAAGTCACGTTACAATTCCTCAGGTAAGGGCAATGTGGGGAGGCGACCGGTCCAGAAAGGTAAATCTTGTGGATTACGGTTTTCGATTGCCTTCTGCCCTGGACAACCGTCCTTTGACTTTTAATGAGTTTGAATCCATGATCAACCAGGTAATATTTGTGAGTGCTACTCCTGGTGATTATGAATTAAGAAAGACGGAGGGCGTCGTTGTAGAACAGCTCATTCGACCTACTGGCTTGTTGGATCCGATTATCGAAGTAAGGCCGAGCCTGAACCAGATTGATGACCTGCTGGAGGAAATAGACATCAGGGTGAAAAAGGACGAAAGGGTATTGGTAACTACCCTTACAAAACGTATGGCGGAGGAATTGACCAAGTTTTTGGAAAGGGCAGATGTAAAGTGCAGGTACATCCATTCAGAAGTGAAGACCTTGGATAGAGTGGAAATATTAAGAGAGCTTCGCTTGGGGGTATTTGACGTATTGGTGGGGGTAAACCTACTTCGTGAAGGATTAGATTTGCCTGAGGTGTCGCTGGTAGCCATTCTGGATGCAGACAAAGAGGGATTTCTGCGGAACGAGCGATCGCTGGTGCAAACGATAGGAAGAGCCGCCCGAAACGAGGGAGGAAGGGTAATTATGTATGCGGACAGAATCACAGGATCCATGCAAACGGCGATTGATGAAACCAACCGGAGGAGGAATATTCAACTTGAATACAACACGAAGCATAATATTACACCCACTACCATCATCAGGTCAAAAGATGCTATTATGGGACAAACAAAGGTGGCTGATTCTAAAAAATCCACCAAACAATATTATGTTGAAAGTGATGATAATTCTGTAGCAGCCGATCCGGTAGTTGCCTATATGACCAAAGACCAACTTAATAAACTCCTGAATCAAACGCAGAAGGGGATGGAAAAAGCGGCGAAGGAACTGGATTTTATGGAAGCGGCGCGCCTAAGGGATGAATTATTGGAGATAAAGAAAATGATTGCCAATAAGAAGTAGTAAAATTTAGAAGGTGCAAAAATGGCCATAGCCAACATGCTGCACCTGGCAATAAAAAGGCGATTAAGGTTAAGCAATTCGGACCTTGATTAACTGTTTGATATAGTTAGGGCTGGCTAGCCTGAAAAAATGATCTTCAGCATGTTTTTGGTGCTCGGAAAACAGATTTATTTAAACAAAAACTTTGCAACTGCTGAACAAGTAAAACGAGAAAGAATTTACACAGAGATCGTTTTTCGTCAAAAGTCGATCTTAAAGCGTTTTTCAGCAAATCCTGGTTATGAAGGTCAGAATGCGAATTGACCGTGGCTGGCTAGATTTAAGCAGCAGCACCAAAACGGGGAGAAATTTAGAAAATGACTCGGTTATTGACAAATCTGCACGCTACGCAACCTGCATTTTTAATCAACTGAAAGGACGTCTAAAAAATAAAAAAGCTCCGTCGAGGAGCTTTTTTTGATATTATAATCATTCAATATTAGTTCAACTGGAAAGATATCGGAAGAATCATTCTCACCCTTACAGGGTTACCTCTTTGTCTTCCGGGGGTCCATTTTGGAGCTGATTTAATTACCCTTACGGCTTCTTCGTCAGCACCACCACCGATACCTTTAATGGCTTGTACATCAGTAACTGATCCATCTTTCTCAATTACAAATTGTACGTAAACCTTTCCTTCGATGCCCATTCTTTGAGCCTGAGAAGGGTACTTTAAATTTTTACCCACCCACTGAAGGAAGGCAGCATTTCCACCACCCTGGAAGGAAGGCTGATCTTCAACAATTGTAAAGATTTCGTCTGCTTTTTCTTCTTCCGGAGCCTCTTCAAAAATGATGTCTTCAATTACGGTTTCTTCCGTAATTTCAACGTCCAGGTTTACTTCGATCTCCTGCTCAATTTCTTCTTCGTCAGGAACCTCAACAATCTCTGGTTGCTGTATTACCGGAGGGGGGGGAGGTGGTTGTTGCGTTGGAGGAATCTCCATCATATCTTCAAAATTATCATCAACCTGACCTAAATCCACAAGGTTTCCATCGTCATAGAACTTCCACTCGAAGGCCATGATAGCCAGCGAAAGACTTATAACTAGTCCCAGACTTAGAAACATGCCAGACTTTTTGGTTAGGTCTGCTTCGGGGCTTTTCTTTTCTATCATTACAGATGTATTTTAATTCTTAATATTCAGTTTTTTGACAGTATTCAAATATACAAAAATATTTATTTCACAATAACCATTTGACTGATTTTATACACAAATTTCAAACTATAGTTTAAAGCTAAATTTATATATCAGCAAAAAAGCCAGATATCCGGTGAAGCAGCCAATTGTATTTGCCAGAATATCTACAAATGCAAAATACCTTCCGGGTATCATTGATTGCATCCCTTCTATCAAGATCCCATATACGATCCCGATACCGATTGCATAAACTACGGCATTGCTCCGAAGCTTGGAAAACGCAAATTGCTTGGTAAATCCTACTATCAACAGCAGCGTCAGTAGCCCAAATACAAAAAAATGCGAGAACGTGTCAAATGCCAACAAGTTCCAATCCAATGTCTTCGGCATTTCATGTCCGGGCGAAACTGTCAGAACTAAAATAACGGCTGCCCAGGATAAACCAAATAAATTATATTGTAAGAACATTCACTGGCCTGTTTGAGTTCGTCCTAGCAAAAAAATGAAATCTGTTAGTGTCTGGATATAGGTAGTACTATCAGTTACGCCCTTTGAGAAGAAGTTGTTAAGTTAAACTTCTACTCCAATCCAGGGAAACCACCATAAAAGGAAGAGGCGAGAAAGTTTAACTTAACAATGTTGAATATTGGTGTGGGTAAATTAAGCTCCAACCAACTCCTTATAATCTGCAGCAGACAAAAGATTGTCAATCACAGCCTTATCTTCAATTTCAATTTTGATCATCCAGCCTTTTCCATAGGGATCGTCGTTTACCAATTCCGGCTCGCTTTCCAGGTCAGAATTAAATTCTACAATCTTTCCGGAGAATGGCATAAACAGATCAGAAACTGTCTTAACAGCTTCCACTGTTCCAAATACTTCACCTTCTTCTACACGCTCACCCTCGGTTTCAATCTCCACATACACAATATCTCCCAGTTCCTTTTGTGCAAAATCTGTAATTCCTATGTAAGCTACATCTCCATCAACTTTCACCCATTCGTGGTCTTTGGTGTACTTCAATTCTTCAGGTAAATTCATGTCAGTTTTTTTTGGTTCAAAAATACGTAATATTTTATTTATTGCGCCAGGTTAAATGTCAGTTTGGTTCCAAACGCCGTTGTACTTCTTCTGAATGAGCTACTAATTTTTGGCTCATTGATGGTGCGTTCAAAATACAGTTGCAGGTTCAACCTTTGGTTTAGAACATAATCAAGTGTTGGCCTCAACTGATAATTGATATTGCCACTGGTTATCACATTGTTGGCGCTTGTACTGTCACCTCCCTGAGGAGCAGAAAGCCTGCGCTGAATGGTTTCTGTGTCTCTTATGGTTAACCCAACTCTGAATGTCAGGTCGTTTTTTAACACGGTAGTTCTTCCTTTTGTTCTGAAAGGAAGTCTGATATTTGCTTTGGTAAAGCCGAAATCTATTAAGATATCATTGCTATTCAATTCTGCCACCTGGGCATTGGCTACATTCAATGAAACATTTCGCTCTTTTCTATATTCCACCCGGGCGTTTAACCTGCTTCTTGTCCTCACATTAATTCCGATGAGAGGAGAAAAGCGCTCCGATATAACCACCTGGCTAATCGCATACACCGGCGTCAGATTCCCACCATTTTCTCGGGCAAGGGGATAGTCCAAAATGTTGTTTTCCAGATTAAGAATATCAGCGTCCTGAATTTGTGCCGAACTTGTGTAGTTGTTGACGCTATAAGTAGCGTTATAACTATGAGTCAGGTTAATAGATGAGAAGATGGAACTCAATGCCGGAATCTTACTAAGTCCTGCATAATCTACTCTCCAGTTCGGAAGTGGTATTTTAGGAAAAGGTGTGAGGCTCACGTCGTTTGGGTCTTTGCCGGAATAAGCAGCGACAAAGGCGGGGATGAGCACGTCCTGGTTATTTTCGCTGTATTCCAGGTTGGAAGGATTCTCAGCGCTGACCCTTCGTTTAATAACATTTCGGTAGTTATCAAAATCCTGGAAGATCGGAGATTGATTTTCACTATTGCTGGAAGTAAATGCCGTTTTTATCCCCACAAACGAGATGCTATAACTTCCAAAACGCGAGGGGCTTAATGAATTATAGTTATCGTCTTCGCTGATACTAAAGTTCTCTCTGTAGCCCGCAGTATTAAGCTTACGAACATCTAACTGAATTCGGAGATCCTTTACCGGTTCTACATTTGCACGAATGTTTAAGTCAACAGATTGGGTTTGACTGAAGCTGTTGATGAATCCGGCAGAATCTATCAGCCAACCATTTCTGGCAGCTTCTTCCCTTATTGCCGGATTCTGACTGCCCAACAGGAACGGAATGCCTGGTGCACTGAAACTGCTGTCCATACCAAATAAAAATACGTCTTTCTCAAAACCAGGAAGCAAGGTGCCCTCTCTGATGGAGTAGGTGGCATTGATAGATTTTACCGACATCAACACTTTCAGGAATCCCGTAAGGAACTTATTATCCGTAATAGATCGCACCGTATCGGCTTCCTGACTTCTTCCTCTTCGCCGGGGCGGTTCGTTGATAGCCTTCAACACCTTCACCTTGTTATAAAGCTTGGTAAGGTCCATATTTCCCGTCAGCGTTCTCTCTCTGGTGTTTTGGATCGTATTTCCATACAATTCTTTCAGGGATACTACAGAATCTGGCAGATAAGGATTGTATGAACCCGCCGCCCAGTTATAGCCCGCCTGATAGCGAAGGTCTGCGCTTATCCAATCTGTAAACGGCAGCTTATCCAGCGGCAATCGATAATTAAGCGCTACCGATTGGTCGAAATTCTTCATCCTTCCGAAATTTTTCAGGTTATCCAATACTTCGTCCCGCTTGTAATCGGTGTCCAGCTCACCCTCGGGCTCATCTATGATGGCGTTGGCGCGGGCGTTATAATCCAGCGACAAGCCCTGCGTCAGGTTCCACCTCACATCATAGAAGCGGTTGAAAGTAAAAGATTTTTCAAATGTGGGATCAATTCCTATGGTCGTCAGATCCGCATTTCTCAGTTGGGTCTTAGCATAAGTCCTTACAACATCAGCTCTAAAAGATAGGTTGTTTGGTACAGGAGAGAAATTGAAATCCTTAATCAATGCCAGATAAGGCGAGGAAAATAGCTTTACATTTTTGAATGGGGCTATTATTAATTCTTCCGGCGTATAATTCCAGGCAACGGACGCTCGCTGAGATACAAATTTGTATTGCTCAGTGCGGATATCATGTTGATTTATATCGCTATAGGCATAAGAAAAGGCAAAGTTTTCTATATCATAGATGCGATCTTTTGCTTCAGGGTTGGTTTTTACTTTTCTTACGTTCGTAAAGTTAATACCCCTTCGCACAGTATTATCCTGTACCATTTCTTCATAGTCATTCCGCTCTTCTGAATTTTCGATGGAAGCAAGAGAGGCTTTCAGCGGAATATCCGGGTCCAGGGGATCGAACTCAGGAGTAATTAGTGTGGATCTGTAGCTTAGATACATCGGAATCTGCAAGCCCGCTTTTTCAGGAAGCAGTTTGTCCAGTGCTACATTGGCCGCAATGTCAAATTCTTTGATTTCTTCTCGGGTTCTCTCGGATATTTTTTGCTGAATACCGCCGAAACCAAAGCTGGTATATCTTGCAGAGGTAGTGATGTTGGCAAAATCAGCAAGCTTAGTGTTCAGTCTGGCATTAGCAGCCCAACCAGAAGAACG
>CAZWQB010000137.1:0-9009 GCA_964636035.1 uncultured Roseivirgaceae bacterium | reverse complement strand
CCACCATTTTATTGATGTTTTCCTTCAAATCGGCAATTTCACCCTTTACATCCACCGTAATTTTTTGGGTAAGATCGCCTTTTGCCACTGCCGTGGAAACCTTTGCAATATCCCTTACCTGGGCTGTAAGGTTGCTGGCCATCAGGTTCACATTGTCTGTCAGTTCCTTCCAGGTGCCTTCTACGCCTGGTACTTTTGCCTGGCCGCCCAAATTTCCCTCCGTACCCACTTCTCTTGCTACCCGTGTAACTTCATCCGCAAACGTATTGAGCGAATCCACCATTTGGTTGATGTTTTCCTTTAACTCTAAAAACTCTCCTTTTACATTTGCAGAAACCTTTCTGGTAAGATTTCCCTTTGCAACTTCTGTGGCCACATTGGCAATGTCTCTTACTTGCGAAGTTAGATTGCTTGCCATCAGGTTTACATTATCGGTCAGGTCTTTCCAAACCCCGGCCACATTGGGAACGGCGGCCTGACCACCCAACTTTCCTTCGGTACCCACTTCCAGCGCCACCCTGGTAACTTCTCCCGCGAAAAGGTTCAGATTATCAATGGTTCTGTTGATGGTTTCGGCCATTACCTTAAAATCGCCCGTAACAGGGATCTCGAACTTTTCATAAAGGTTACCGGAAGAGATGTTTTTAAGTACTTTTCCTACTTCCAGTACCGGTACGGCTATAGAATCAACGAGTCCGTTGGTGTTGTTAATAATGTCTTTCCAGAATCCCGAGGCTTTTTCCGCAGAGGCCCTCGCTGTGAGATTACCCTCAATTCCGGCAACTTTCGAAATCCTTGAAACTTCCCCACCCACTCCGGAAATCATCTCCACCATGGAATTATACGCTTCTGCGATATCGGCAAAAATATCATCTTCTTCTTTTGTCAGACGTACTGAAATGTCTCCCTTCTTGAAGGCATCCAAAGCATAAAGGATTTTATGTAACTGCCTGGAGGCGTATTCTTCATCTTTAAGGATGTTTGAGAGTGGCATGTTTTCGCCATTGTCTTTTCTGAAAGCAGCAGATGCGGTACGCGTTTTTTTTGAAGCAGATGTTTTTAAATCGGTTTTTTCTTTGCTTTCGTCTTTTGCCTTTTTATCCTCCAATAAAGCATCTTTCTTAAATTCAATATTTTTGCCTATCGCCATTTTAAAAAAATTATAATGTTAAACGTTTCGTTCAATTCTATGGGGCCTTCAATTTAAGGCCAGGTATTCTTTTGCTACACTTAGATAATCTTTCGCACCGGAAGACGAGGGTGCATAATCTATCACACTTTGTCCGAATGAAGGGGCTTCCGCGATTTTTACATTCAGTCTTACTCTAGCGTCGAAAATTTTTTCCTGAATATTTTCTTTGAGGTATTCAAGTAGTTCAGTACTTAAATTTCTCCTTTGATCGAACATGACCAGTACAATTCCTTTGATCTTCAGTTGTGGATTATAGATGCTTTTTACTTTCGCTATGGTAGACAAAATCTGCGCTAATCCCTGAATAGAAAGTACCTCTGGCTGTAGAGGAATTATCACCTCAGAGGCCGCCTTGAGGGCATTTAAAGTTAGTAATGAAACAGAGGGCGGTGCATCTATGATGATATAGTCAAATTTTTTTAAATTCTTTAGTCTTTCAATTAAAAACGCTTCTCTATTTTCCTGATTTACAAGTGAAATCTCTATGTCGGCCAAATCGCCTGCGGCTGGCGCAACGAACAAACCATTTCTTTCCTGAAGTATGTCATTGAACTCAGCCTCACCGGAAAGGACATCGGCAATTGAAAGCGAAGGAGAAGCAATGCCCAGAGAGTAAGATAAATTTGCCTGAGGGTCCAAGTCAATTAATAAAACTTTTTTATTTAATTTAGAAAGACTGCTGCCCAGGTTAATTGACGTTGTAGTTTTACCAGTTCCACCTTTTTGATTAGCTATAGCAATTACTTTAGAAGGCATTAATAGTTTTCGGAGTAGAATGTTTAAAAAAATAGCAAAAAAAGTTCCTCTAATTTACTGTTTTTTATTTCAGATCAATGTTTTAGGCTGAATAAATCTAGAAAACTTTAAAGCGTGCGGTGGTAAAAGACGAAGTTATGTAGTAAAAGAAACAGTCCAGGCTGAAGCTCACGTAGCGCGCATGTCCTGGCGTTTATGAAGTGCCGGAGTGATAATTCTGATTCTGAGCAACTTAAGCGTTCAATCCCTAAAATCGGGAGCGGAAAAGCTGCTCAAAACTAAAAACAATCATATACGGTTGAAAACACATGCAGCTTTTATCCTGAAAACGACTGATTTGAAAGAAGGAGAATTAGACGTAAAACTAGGTGAACTAAAAGTGGATTCGGTACGTATAAAGTTTTCAGCAACTTTATATGTGCTATAGCAAGGGATTTTCAAGAAAGGATTTACTATAGCAGCAATGATTGCACTGCGATTCACGGACATCTGGTATTTGAAGACAATAGATAAGTTCAAAATTTTTTAACCTTTATGTTTTATGTACACTGACATTTCATACCTCCAGCAAATTACTAAGAATAATCATGAGGTGATAAAACTCACGATTGACAAATTCACAGTGAGCATACCAGAGGTGAATAGTAAATTAGAACGCTTTCTGGAAGCGAAAGATTACGATGCCCTGGGAGCTGAAGCACATAAATTGTTATCAACCATAGGAATTCTTAGAATAAAACAAATGGACGGTTTGGTGCGGGAACTGGAGGCCAACTGCAAAGAGAGACAAAATCTAACAAAAGTGCCTGCCATGGTTGGCGAAGTGAACAAGCTTTCAGAATATGTATTGGTAGAGCTGGAAGAATTGAAGCAGGATATGAGGAATGGTGGAAAGATAGCAAATAATACAAATGACCGGGGTCAAGAAAATAGAAACTGAGCAGGAGCTTCAAAAAGCACTCAATCTTCGGGAAGAAGTCTTTGTTCATGAACAAGGAGTTTCCAAAGAAGATGAGTACGATGAATTTGATAAAACTGCTGTTCATTATCTGGCAGCAGATGAGCAGGGGAATGCAGTGGGTACAGCCCGCTGGAGGCTAACCGACAAAGGCATCAAGCTGGAACGATTTGCGGTAAAAAAGGATGCCAGAGGGTTGGGAGTTGGATCAATGTTACTGGAAAGTGTACTTGAAGATATTATAAAGTCAGGTAAACAGAAAGAAAAAATGCTCTATTTGCACGCCCAAATTTCTGCCTTACCCTTATATCAAAAATTTGGATTTGAGAAAGAAGGTGATGTCTTTGAAGAATGCGGCATCAGGCATTATAAAATGACACTTAAAATGTCGATTTAGTGTAGTATTTTCTAACGTATTCTGTTCAATGGCAGTCTTGGCTCTTTATGATGACGCCGTCAGATACTGTCTGATTTTATCGCTTCTAATTCTTCTATCTCTCCCATGAAAATCTCTAAATTCTGCTTATAAGCATCTATTTGTTTTTGAAATTCTTCACTTTTCGCTTTCCAGTCTTCCTTTGCAGCATTTCTGATATCATCTCGTTTTTCAGCGATTCGTTTTAGTTCCGTTTTGTATTTACTGATGGCTGCATTTATTTCAGAATCGGCTATGCTTTGCGAATCGTTTACCATGTCTTCCAGCTTTTCTATCTCCATTTCTACCTGCAATTGCCGCTCCTGGAGTTGAGAAAGCATGTTTTCTTTTTGTTGTTCGAGGTATTTTTCTTTTATTGAAAGCGCTTCCTGAATATGCTCTTTAGCCTGATTTAAATTTTCCCTTATCTCATCTCTTTTTTTCACTACCTCCTCCTTTTTGATTTCAGATTCACAACCCGCCAATGTAAACGAGAGGCTTAGGAAACCAATGTAAAAGCATGCTTTTTTCAGAAAAATTTTCTTCATGGTGATAAAAGTAATATTAATCTCTCGATATTAATCATTCAGGGCTTGTTGTTCAACCCCTGATCAAAGTCAAAACACCCTACCAGATAAAAAATAGAACCAGGTTCAGGTATAAATTTTCTTCAATATAATCATTCTGCATTAATACTTGTTTGGAAAAGCTATCAGATTTTATAACTTTAAAATATTTTCTACCTCAGATGATGACCAGCTATGAGAAGGTGGGTACCCTATCCTTTCGTTCGTTTTACAATATATTTTATAGCAGGAATTTTAACAAGCCTGTATCTGGAAGGATGGATACAAGCAATTGCTGTATTAGGCTTGTTGGCGATGGCCATTTATGTGGTTCTACAGATACTTTCTTCCAGAGGTGTTCATCAATACTTCGTGCTTCCAATCGGCGTTTGTGGCTTTTTTGCATTGTTTTGTTTAGGATATATCAACGTTTTTTTGTCAGATGATACAAACGCTCCTGCACATCTGATTCATAAACCAACAGACATTTATCAAAACGCCCATGCCTATCAGGCAAAAGTAGTTGAGCCGCTAAAGGAGAAAGAAAAAACGTTTAGTACGCTGGTGGAGTTGGAGGCCATCAGGCGAGACAGCATTTGGGAGAAAGCCGTAGGGAAAGTCCTGGTGTATATTAAAAAAGATTCACTTTCTTCTGAAGCTCTCAAATATGGAGATCGGATTGTGGTAAATATGAGGATTCAGGCTGTTAGTGGTCCCAAGAATCCCAATGCCTTTGACTATAGAAAATACCTGGCATACCAGAACGTACATTTTACAGCTTTTACCACCCTTGCGGACGTATGGGTTTTACAGAACAAGGGAAATGATGTTTTTGGATTCGCATTTCGGGCGCAACAGGCTTGTGCCGAAATAATTCGGAAAAACATCAGAGACAGGGAGGCAGCAGGAATCGTATTATCATTGGTGCTGGGCCTCAAGGATGACCTGGAGCAGCCGCTGAAGACCGCGTATGCCTCTGCAGGAGTAATGCACATCCTGGCAGTTTCTGGTCTGCATGTAGGGATATTTTATGCCATCTTGTTATTTCTCTTAGGCTGGATGAATCATGGAAAGTACAAATGGCTATTCGCCCTTGTCTGCCTGCTTGTTCTGTGGACCTATGCCTTTATCACCGGCTTATCCCCTTCGGTTTTAAGGGCTGTGACCATGTTTTCTAGTATCATTATAGCCAAAGCTTTTGCCCGTCAATACAATGTCTACAATGCCATTGCTGCTTCGGCTTTTTTCCTGCTGTGCTATAATCCGTTTTTGATCATGTCAGTAGGGTTTCAATTGTCCTACACAGCTGTTTTGGGCATTGTATTCTTGTTCCAAAAGTTTTATCAGATTTTTTCTATAGAGAATAGGTTTCTTGATGCCGTCTGGAAAATGACCAGTGTTTCCCTTGCCGCACAGGTGGCGGTGTTTCCTTTAAGTGTCTATTATTTTCATCAGTTCCCGGTATATTTTTTACTCGCAAATCTTTTTGTTATCCCTGCAGCATTTGCAATTTTGGTTTTGGGTATAGGTTTGTTGGTGCTGCATTTCCTACCAGGAGCAGATTGGCTTATAGGCATCGTGCTCGAATTCTTTGTGCTGTGGGTCAATAAATTTGTGTATTTTGTCAACACTTTGCCGCAGAGCAACCTTTCTAACCTGTATATTAGTGGCTGGCAGGTGGTTTTTCTCACAGGTATGATCATCGGCCTCCTGATATTTAGCAGTGTGAGAAAATTTGGTGTCCTTGTGGGGGTTGTATTTTTGTTTTGCTGTTTTCAGGTTGCCGACATACTGCATCAATTGGAAAACCAAAATAAATCAATGACCTACTATAGTTCAAAAACTGCAGGCATAGTAGGGTTGAGCGAGGGAGATTATTCTAAACTGGTAGTCGTTAGTGGTGATAGTTTAGGGAAGGAAGATTTTGAATACAATATAAAACCTTCTCTTCTGGGAAAGCCTGCTGCTGAGGAAGAATTTCTACTTGACGCTTCCGTTGGCAATCTCCACAATAAGGTAGATTTTGCCTACGGATCTTTGATGGTATGGAATGAAAAGAAAATCATGGTCATTGATAAAAAGATTCCTGAAAACTGGCAATTATCACATGAGGTGAGGGTTAATCTGCTTATATTGGAAAACAATGCTGTAAATAATTTAGCTTCCCTACCCGGGAATCTGGTTTATGATAAGCTGATTTTAGGAAATTCTACTTCCTACCATGTAGCCATGCGTTTGAAAAACGGCTTCACTGAGGGGACTGACATTGTTTTTCCTAAAGAAGATGGTGCTTTTACAATGGTGTGGTAACAAAGCGTGCAAAGACGTTTTATTAGTTGAATCCGCATTGTGTGAATTGTTGACTTAAGCTTTTGTATTTAATTTTTTGACTATGAGTTTAATTGAGTACCGCGTCGAGGATCGAATTGCAATCATATCTCTAAACAGGCCTGAAAAAAGAAATGCCTTAAATGGAACGATGGTCGCAGAGTTACGAGAGGCGTTTGTTCGGGCAGCAAATGAGAATGCTGCGAAAGTAATTGTTTTAAAAGCCAATGGAAAGGTGTTTTGTGCAGGCGCGGATCTTGAATACCTCCAGCAACTGCAAAACAATACTTATGAAGAAAACCTCGAAGACTCGGATAACCTAAAGGAGCTTTTTTTAAGCATATACAGGAACCCAAAAGTGGTAATTGCACAGGTTCATGGACATGCCATTGCGGGAGGTTGTGGGTTGGCCTCCGTCTGCGATTTTGTCTATACGGTTCCCGACGCTGGTTTTGGTTATACAGAAGTGAAAATAGGTTTTGTGCCAGCCATCGTCAAAGTATTTCTGCTTCGCAGGATAGGAGAGGGAAGGGCAAAAGAACTTCTCCTGACCGGAGAATGGATAACAGCCGAAAAAGCCCTGGAAATTGGACTTGTAAATAAAATTGTGAAACCTGCCGAACTAGATAAGGTAGTGCGGAATTTCGCGCGGAGTCTCTGCGAGAATAATAGCGGACAGTCCATGGCGCTGACGAAAAAGATGATTGCTGAAATTCAAAGTATGGATTTGCTGGAGGCCACAGATTATGCGGCAAAGATGAATGCGCAAGCCAGAGACACTGTAGATTGTAAAAAGGGAATTGCTTCATTTTTGAATAAGGAAGACTTAAAGTGGTAAGTTACCGGAAGGCTTTTCACATCTAAGGAGGATATTTTACCATGCCATCGGCTAAAGAAATACTATTTAAATATTGGGGCTTTGTTTCCTTCAGAGAGGTACAGGAGGAGGTCGTAGCGGCGGTTGCTGAAAACAACGATGTGCTTGCCCTTTTGCCAACCGGAGGCGGAAAATCAATCTGTTTCCAGGTGCCGGCGCTGATGAAACCGGGCATTTGTATTGTAGTTTCTCCGCTAATTGCGCTGATGAAGGACCAGGTGCAGGCCTTGCGAAAGAAAGATATTAAAGCTGCCCTGATTTATTCCGGAATGAATGCCAGGGATATCGATATCACGCTTGATAATTGTGTTTATGGCGATTATAAATTCCTGTACATCTCTCCTGAAAGAATAAAAACAGAGATTTTTGCAGAACGCGTGCAGAAGATGAACGTCAACCTCATTGCCGTGGATGAGGCGCATTGCATTTCACAGTGGGGCTATGATTTTCGTCCTTCCTATCTCGAAATCTCCAGGCTAAGAGAACTTGTTCCCGACGCACCTGTCATTGCTTTGACGGCAACTGCCACAGAAATGGTAAAGGCCGACATTGTAGAAAAGCTGCAATTGGTCAGCCCCGGAATATTTCAGAAGAGTTTTGTGAGGAATAACCTTTCTTATTCAGTATTTGAGGAAGAAGATAAAGAAAGAAAGCTGCTGGAAATACTGAAAAATGTAGGTGGTTCAGCCGTTGTTTATGTAAGGAACAGGAAAGCTACTCAAAAGATAGCACAATTTTTAACGCAGCATCAGATCAGGGCGAGTTGGTACCATGCAGGTATGTCTAATGCAGACCGGGATAAAACCCAGGAGCTATGGATTCAAAATCAGGTGAAGGTAATTGTAGCTACCAACGCGTTTGGAATGGGCATAGACAAACCAGATGTTCGTGTGGTAGTCCATATGGATATACCTCCCAACATAGAAGCTTATTATCAGGAAGCTGGAAGGGCTGGAAGAGATGAGAAAAAGGCTTTTGCTGTGTTGTTGTATCAAAAGGGTGAAATCAAAGAACTGTTAAAGCGGTTTGAACAATCCCATCCGGATATTGATTTTATGAAGCGGGTCTACCAGGGCCTGGCAAACTATTATAAGATCGCTGTTGGTAGCGGCGAGTTTGTGAGTTTTGATTTCCTGATAGAGGATTTCACGAACAACTATCAACTCGCACCGCTTGAAACTTTTTATGCTATAAAAAAACTGGAAGAGTCCGGATTGATCCAGTTAAACGAAAGCTTTTACAGTCCCTCCAGAATTTTCTTTAGGATCAACAACAAGCAATTGTATGAGTTTCAGGTTGCCAACGAACCTTATGATCTTTTAATTAAGGCAATTTTAAGGATAGTGGGAGGGGAGGTTTTTTCGGATTTTGTGACCATTAAAGAGAAGCAGGTGGCTGATCTGCTCGGGGTCCCCCATCAGGAAGTAATTAAAAAGCTGGAAGGGTTGCATGAAAAGGAGATCATTATTTATGATAAAATAAAAGACAAGCCCCAGCTTACGTTTACAACACCGCGATTTGATGCCAATACCCTTCCGATCGATAAAAAGCAGCTAGAGAAAAGAAGAAAAATTGAGCTTGATAAGCTAAATCGAATCATCGCATATCTTGAAAATACCCAACTATGCCGAACCCGACAACTGACAGAATATTTTGGAGAAGTGAATTACACTGATTGCGGGGTTTGCGATACCTGTCTGAGGAAGAAAAAATCGTCGGATGAAGAGCGCTTTGATAGGGAGCTTTATGATCGACTGCTGTTAATTATAGAAAAGCAGCCGATTTCTTTGGAGAAAATGATAGACACGATGCGTCAGGTTAAGAAAGAAAAAGTGATTGCCATGACCAGAAATCTTTTGGAGGATGGAAAAGTTGCCTATAATGATGCGGGGAATCTTTATTTTGTAAAGAAGTAGA
>CAZWQB010000136.1:0-9134 GCA_964636035.1 uncultured Roseivirgaceae bacterium | reverse complement strand
CCCTTTCTGCAATACTCTTTTTTGCTGCCTGGCAGGGTAAAATATTGATAGTAAACATAAATGCCCGGAATCGGATCCTGCCTGATGATGCCTTCCTGTTTCCATTTTTGCAGTATCTCTCTGGCGTTCAAAGGTGGGTTAAAACCTAGAGGAACCGATAAATGAATACTGTTCAGCGGATTCTGGTACAGTGATTTCCGTTGTTTTTCGGAAACTACATCAAAAAGCGGAGAAGTAAGGTCTCCTATCTGCCTTGACAGTTCATGATTATATCTCCAGGCCCTAAAAGGCTTTATTTCGGCCATTGCTCAACAAATTTTAAAATTTTCTATTTTTCCATTTACTCTGCGTAACCTTTTTCTGGCTATTCTTTCGAAGCGTTTGATGTCCGCTGAAAATATGAAAAGCCAATACTGCCGCCAAATCCTGGTCTTCGTTATTTTGCTTGCGCAGTTGTTCAGGAGTAAAAAATTTCTCCACAAACTTTGTATCGAAGTTTCCCGACACAAAGGCATCGTGCTGCAATACAAAGCGACAGAAGTCGAGTGTTGTTGCAATCCCGGAAATTGTATACTCTTCAATAGCCCTTAGCATCCTGTTAATTGCTTCCTTTCTGTCGGCGCCATGCACCACCAGCTTGGCTATCATAGGATCGTAATAAATGGGGATTTCCATGCCTTCTTCAAAGCCATCATCAACCCTGATGCCTGGGCCTTGTGGTCTTTTATAGCTGATCAGCTTACCGATGTCCGGCAGAAAGTTATTGGCCGGATCCTCTGCATATACCCTTACTTCTATTGCATGCCCGTTAATTTGCAGGTCTTCCTGCTTAAAGCTGAGGGGCTTGCCTTCCGCTACAAAAATCTGCTGCTTTACAAGGTCCAGTCCGGTAATTGCTTCTGTTACCGGATGCTCCACCTGCAAGCGCGTATTCATTTCCAGAAAGTAAAAGTTGAGCTGCTCATCTACAATAAATTCTACTGTCCCTGCGCCATAGTAGTTGCAGGCACGGGCTACCCTTACGGCAGCTTCTCCCATGGCTTTGCGCATTTCTGGTGAAACCACCGCCGAGGGCGCTTCTTCGATTACCTTTTGATGTCTCCTTTGAATGGAACATTCTCTTTCGAACAGGTAAACGATGTTGCCTTCCACATCGCCGAGTATTTGAATCTCAATATGCTTGGGCGATGTGATGAACTTTTCAATAAAAACGGCTCCGTCACCAAAAGCTGATTTTGCTTCTGAAACTGCCCTGGACATTTGTTCCTCAAATTCCTGCTCCGATTCTACGATTCGCATCCCCTTGCCTCCTCCGCCCGCGCTTGCTTTGATAAGGATTGGATAGCCTATCTTTTCTGCCAGGGCTTTTGCTTTTTCCAGGTCTTCAATGGCGTGGTCGGTTCCTGGCACCATCGGGATGTTAAATCTTGATACGGCTTGTTTCGCTGCCAGTTTGCTGCCCATGATTTCGATGGCTTCCGGAGAGGGCCCAATGAAAGTTAAGCCTGCATCAGCGACTTTTTGTGCAAAAGCAGCATTTTCAGAAAGAAATCCGTAGCCCGGATGAATGGCATCTACCCCAAGCATTTGTGCAGTTTCAATAATCTTATCTCCTGCAAGGTACGATTCTGCGGAAGGGGGAGGGCCAATACAGTAAGCTTCATCGGCCTGCTTTACATGTAGAGAGTTTCTGTCTGCTTCGCTAAAGATTGCTACAGTTTCAATTCCAAGTTCTTTAGCTGATCTTATCACCCGGAGGGCTATTTCGCCCCGGTTTGCTATCAATATTTTCCTGATCTTTCTTTCCATGCGTCGGAATTTGAGCTTTTTGTTGAAGGAATAATAATGCCCGAGTTATTTTAAGTTTCATTTGATGTTTGTCATTGAACTAATGGCTCAAAACCATAATTCTCAATTGACCGACACTGTATGTAGAACCTTTCCTAAACATAATAGAAGTTCGATTGCAATGCTAAACAAATATTATTTAAAATTGGTACATGCAGCGGATTTTATTGAAAGGGGGGTTTGACAAGAGCATTAATACTGTTACATTTGTACGTTTTTAAACTTGAAAATTTTTATATTTAGCACATTAAATAGACTACGAAGTGGATTTGTTTGAGAAACTATTGATTGATAAAGGTCCTTTAGGGAAACATGGAGAGGTTGCTGATGGATATTTTATGTTCCCGAAATTAGAAGGAGAAATTGCTCCGCGAATGAAGTTCAGGGGCAAAGAAGTTCTTACGTGGAGCTTAAATAACTATTTGGGCCTTGGAAATCATCCTGAAGTTCGGAAAGTTGATGGTGATGCGGCCGCTGAATGGGGTTTGGCATATCCTATGGGCGCAAGAATGATGTCGGGAAACTCTGACCTTCATGAGCAGTTGGAAAAGGATCTGGCTTCGTTTGTTCATAAAAAAGCTGCCATGCTCCTGAACTATGGCTATCAGGGAATAATGTCTGTCATTGATGCGCTGGTAGATAGAAAAGATGTAATTGTTTATGATGCTGAATCTCATGCAAGTATAGTTGATGGCGTAAGACTGCACCTGGGAAAACGTTTTGTTTACCCACATAATGATATGGTCAGTCTGGAAAAGCAACTGGAAAGAGCAACAAAAATCACCAAAGAGAATGGTGGTGGTATTTTAGTGATCACGGAAGGTGTTTTTGGCATGTCTGGTAACATGGGTGATCTGAAAGGCGTAATTGCCTTAAAGAACAAGTTCCAGTTCAGGCTTTTGGTAGATGATGCACATGGCTTCGGCACTATGGGAAAGACCGGCGCTGGCGCGGGTGAAGAACAGGGAGTACAGGATGGTATTGACCTTTACTTCTCTACTTTTGCAAAATCAATGGCAAGTATTGGGGCTTTTGTTGCAGGGGATAAACATGCAGTAGACTTTCTACGATACAATACCCGTTCACAAATTTTCGCCAAGACGCTTCCGATGCCGCTAGTAGTAGGGGCAATAAAAAGGCTGGATCTGTTGAAATCAAATCCAGAATTAAAAAATCAGCTTTGGACTGTAGTAAACGCCCTTCAAAATGGTTTGCGTGAGCGAGGCTTTAACATTGGTACCACTCAATCTCCTGTAACGCCTGTTATATTGAATGGAGGAGTTGCCGAAGCCGCTGGCTTAATTGTAGACCTTCGGGAGAATTTCAACATCTTCTGTTCCGTGGTAATTTATCCCGTTGTGCCCAAGGATGTAATCATGCTGCGATTAATCCCTACCGCTGTTCACACATTGAAAGACGTGGAAGAAACCATCAATGCTTTTGATGAAATTAAGCACAAGTTGGACGGAGGTGTGTACCTGAATACCAATGTTGCCGAGGCTTTTATAAAGTAAATGTTTAAAATAGTTGGTTAATTTATTGATTTTTGAACATTTTAATTATATTGCTTCTGATATTGTAAAATAAATTATTTTATCAACCAATTTAAAAACTATAATATGAAAAGATTTGATGAAATTAGAGACTTAGTAATGTCTCTAGAAGCTGACTTTCAAAAGTTTTATGACAAAAAAAATCAAGCAGCTGGTACCAGAGTTAGAAAAGGCATGCAAGAGTTGAAAAACCTGGCTCAGGAGATTAGAGTTGAGGTACAAGAAACTAAAAACGCAGGTTAATCAATCATTTATACATGAACGAAGGGTGGCTTTAATCCACCTTTTGGGTTATTGTTTGATAATAAACAAAGAGCATCATATCAATGATGCTCTTTGTTGTTGATGGCAGTTCTGATTGCGGCTCTTAATGCGTCAGAAGCCTCCACAAGGGGTAATCGAACCCAGGGACTGCAAATGTTTAATTCCTGCAATAAGCATTTGATTCCCACGGGACTGCTTTCCTGGTACATCAGGGGATTTAAAGCCAGCGTCTGAAATGCTGCCGATCTTGCTTTTGAAAGATCAGAAGTAGTTGCACCTTCAACCATGTCTTTAAAAACATTGGGGATGGCATTGGCCAGCACAGAAATAACGCCTACAGCGCCTATCGACAGCATCGGGAGCGTGAACAGGTCGTCACCCGAAATCAACATAAAATCTTCAGGTTTATCGCGGGCTATTTCCAGGCATTGCTCAAAATTGCCTGAAGCTTCTTTGACGCCAATGATGTTCGTATGGTTCGCTAGCCTTAAGGTAGTCTGAGCACTCAGGTTCGACGAGGTCCTTGCTGGTACGTTGTACAGTATGACAGGTACAGGACTATGGTCTGCAATTAATGTATAATGCCTGAAAATCCCCTCCTGCGATGGTTTGTTGTAATATGGACTGACGGATAATACTGCGGCAATACCTTCCAGGTCAGTCGTTTTTAACTCTTCTACGATTTCATGGGTATTATTGCCACCCAATCCATACACTATCGGGAGTTTCTTAGGGTTATGATCTTTAATAAAATCTAATATTTGCTCTTTCTCCTCTGCGGTGGTTGTGGCAGGCTCGCCGGTGGTGCCATGTACCACATAATAATCCGCCCCTTTAGAGGTATGTATTAACAATTTCTCCAGCGCATTCCAATCGATAGATAAGTCTTCATTAAACGGGGTCACCAACGCTACTCCGGTGCCTTTAAGCTGTTGTGTCATTTTGTTTTAATTCTTTTGTATATAAGTACACTTCCTCCACAATTTCCTGCATTCCTTTACCAGTGCCGGGCCGGATCATTAGGTCATATAAATCCTCCTTTCCTTCGTTGTTGAACAGTCCTACTTTAAAGGATTTCCCGCATCGGGAAAGGATATTTTCAATTATCGGGTTGCCATTTCCCTTATCAAGATGGAAGATCATATCAAAGTCTGAATCTATAAATTTAGTAGCGAGCGGAGAATTTATCTGTCCAAAGTTTGTAAGTGAACTCCAGTCTAAATAGTCAAATTTGAACTCGTAGTTTTCAACATCTCCGGGCAAAAAAGAAAGTACAGTTACTTCTTTTTGATCTTTTTCCAGCACTTTAATAAAATACTTTATCGCTTCGTGTTTTGAGAGGTCCTCAACCGAAAAGAGGATGCCTGTTTTTTTTGAATTTACATACGAAGGATTTCTTTTTAATTCAGAAGCCGATCTTTTGAGATTTCTTTTTGTACGCCAAATTAATAGTTTTAGAGCTAATGCTTTCAAGATTTGTGGTTAATCATGGTAAGGAATTCTTTTTCCGATATTATTTTAATATTTAATGCTTTGGCTTTTTCCAGTTTAGCCGGCCCCATTTTATCTCCGGCCAGTAGATAATCCAGTTTTCCTGAAATCGAAGATAATACTTTGCCGCTGTTTTTTACAATCAAATCCTTCAATTCATCTCTTTCGAGGCCTTCAAAAACTCCCGAAATTACAAAAGTTTTATCTTTTAACGATTCGCTTTCTTTTACTTCAATTACTGTTTTTGATTCCAGTTGTAAACCCGCCCGGGCCAATCTTTCAACCAACCTTAGATTCTCCGATTCATTAAAAAAGTCTACCACACTTCGGGCAATCCTGTCACCAATTTCATTCACAGCAATTAACTCCTCATACGTGGCTTGTTGGAGACGAAAGATGTTCTTGAAATGAGAAGCCAGTTTCTCAGCGACCGTTTTACCGACAAACCGGATGCCCAGCCCAAATAAAACATTTTCAAATGGTGCGCTTTTCGAGGTTTCTATACCAGCTAACAGATTCTTTGTGGAGAGATCCTTAAATCCGTCCAGGGCAAACACATCTTCATATTTTAAGTCGTAAAGATCGGCAGGATCTTTTACAAGCCCTTTTTCATACAACAAAGAGATGGTTCTGTCGCCCAGGCTGTCAATATCCATGGCTCTTCGTTGGATGAAATGCGAAATTCTGCCTTTGATCTGTGGCGGGCAACCTTTTTCATTGGGGCAGTAGTGTACCGCTTCGCCTTCGTTTCTTATGAGCGGCGTGCTGCATTCAGGACAGGCTGTAATATAATGCACCTGCGCACTGTGTAACGGCCTTTTTTCCAGATCTACCCCTGTGATTTTTGGAATGATCTCACCGCCTTTTTCTACGAACACCATATCGCCAACCCTCAAATCCAACCTTAAAATTTCATTCGCATTGTGTAGCGAGGCCCTTTTTACAATGGTGCCGGCCAGACTAACGGGTTCAAGATTAGCCACCGGCGTGATGGCTCCTGTTCTACCCACCTGGTATACAATGCTTTTTAGCATGGTGGATGCGGCTTCAGCCTTGTATTTGTAAGCAATTGCCCAGCGCGGGCTTTTCGCAGTGTAGCCAAGCCTTTCCTGCTGGCTTAAACTATTTATCTTTAAAACTATGCCATCGGTATCGAGGGGCAAGGTGAGTCTTTTCTTTTCCCACTCATCAATGTATTCAAAAACCTCTTCAATGGAAGCACATTTTCTGTAAGTGGGGGAGACATTAAACCCCATCTTCTCCAGTTGGTGAATGGATGCTTCATGGGTATCAAATTCCAGGTCTTCACCAATCATGCTGTACAGGTAGCAGTCTAAGTTTCTGCGGGCCACAATGGCAGAATCCTGCATTTTTAGGGTGCCGGATGCAGTGTTTCTCGGGTTGGCTAACAATGTCTCCTCGGCTTCCTCTCTTTCTCTGTTGATTCTGTTGAACACCTCTCGGGGCATAAATGCTTCGCCCCTTGCCTCGAACAGCGGCGGAATGTTCTCCCCTCTGAGCCTGATCGGAATGCTCCTGATTGTTTTAACGTTGTTGGTAATGTCATCACCCCGAACGCCATCACCCCTTGTTGCACCTCTGATTAGCAGACCATTTTCGTAGGTCAGTGATAAAGCCACACCGTCAAACTTTAATTCACAAAAGTATTCATACGGTTCCTCTCCCAGCACTCTTCTTATTCGTTTGTCAAAATCCATCAGTTCTTCACGGGAATAGGTGTTTCCCAGGGACAACATGGGGTAGGCATGGTAAACCGTCGGAAATTGTTTGGTAATGGTACCGCCGACTCGTTGTGTAGGTGAATCGGGCTCCCGCAGTTCAGGAAAAGAAGTTTCCAACTCAATGAGCCTTTCCAGGAGTTGGTCAAACTCAAAATCCGAGACTTCAGACTTGTCTTCCTGATAATACTGAAAGTTGTACCTGTTGATTTTTTCTGTAAGCTCCAGAATTTCCGCTTTTACTTCTTGATTGTTCATTTGCTCCATAATACCATACAAATCTAAATAAAGAATAGGGTAGGAGCAATAAAATTTTTCAAAGCTTAGGTATCGCAAATGAACTATGGGCTGTAGCATGTTAATCGAAATTACGGATTGAAAAGATACCACACGAAGCTGTAAACCCAAAGGCAATATTGCGAAGCCGAGGTTCAGGAGAGGGTGATCGTCTTTCGGGGACATAACGCGCTGCAGGAGTCGCATCATTCCGAATTATGTTACGGAAGAAGATGAATGTACCCCCGATTTTAATGAGCGACTGGTGTGATTTGTTCCTGAGTCGGGTCGCGTAAATAAGACTACTCCATAGTGAAAACAAAAGTCGGAATTTATTTACTGACCTCAGAGAAAATTTTCTTTGAAAGTTGATGGCGAAAACCTGTATTACTTTATTTTAATCGCTATCTTTGTAAAAAATTAGGTTGAGAAAGCAGACTTATCTGCAGGATTGAGATGGGCATTGAAAACGACCGAAGATACGAGCCGATCCAAAGAAATGATTAATAAGTTCACTCCATTATTTTTGTTTCCAATTTCTTTTGCTCTCCAATTTTTATCTCGATATTTATCATTAAAAATATTGAAATAGATATCCGGCATATATCTATTTCAACACTAAATAAATTTTTATAATTAATCCAAATTATGGGCAAATCGCAGGAAACATTTAATAAAAAAGAAAAAGAAAAGAAAAAACTGAAGAAGAAGCAGGAGAAAGAACAAAAGAAAGAAGAACGCAGAGCAAATTCTGATAAAGGCAAAAGCGTAGACGAAATGTTTGCTTACGTTGATGAAAATGGCAATATCTCCTCAACCCCACCTGATCCTAAGAAGAAAAAGAATATCAAAACCGAAGATATTCAGATTGGCATATCCCGCCAGGAAGATTTAGATCCAGAAGACCTGATAAGGAAAGGAACCATTACGTTTTTTAATGACTCAAAAGGATACGGATTCATTAAGGATCATGAAACCCAGGAAAGCATATTTGTCCATGTAAATGGACTGGAAGACGCCGTAAAAGAAAACGACAAGGTCACTTTTGAAACCGAAATGGGACAAAAAGGATTGAATGCCGTGAGAGTAAAGCTTATTTCGTAACAAGCTTCTGCTTAAAGCCGGTTCTTTTCTGAAAGGAAACTATAGTATTCCAAGGTTGGTAGGCGACGTTTCGCACAGCGCTCAAAGTCATTTTTCTTTGGTAGCATCCAAAACAATTGTTAAAATTGTACAAACTTTAAAAATCAACTAAACATTTGACTATGAAAAAGATAATCGCATTGGGATTATTGCCTTTAGCATTTTATGCTTGTACCAATAAGTCAGAAAATCAATCTGATGCAGCAGACACTACTGCAACAGAAGTTGCAGAACCTGTAACGCCTACGCTTACCAAAGTTTGGGAAACAGACACTGTCTTGACAACAGCTGAATCTACTTTGTATGATCAAGACAACGATCTGATTTATGTAAGCAACATTAACGGAAACCATTCTGAAAAAGATGGCAACGGCTTTATTTCCACCATGAATCCTGACGGCACCATCAGTCAGCTTCAATGGGTAGCCGGCTTAAATGCACCGAAAGGAATGGCCATTCTTGACGATATGTTGTATGTGACCGACATTGATGAGCTTGTAGAAATTAACATAGCCGACAGCAGTATTGCCAACAAATATCCGGTAGCAGGCGCTACATTTTTGAATGATGCGGCTACCGACGGTAAGAAGGTTTATATCTCGGATTCCGGTACCGGCAAGGTGCACGTACTTGAGGACGGCAAAGTAAATACCCTGACTGAAGGAAGAGATGGTATCAACGGATTGGCTTTTAATGAAGATGGCGAATTGTTTATCTTAGACGGTCAGGGCCTGGTTCAGTTTAACATGGAAGATAAATCAGTCAGTCCGATCAATGAAGTTGTGACAGGTGGAGACGGTCTGGTAATCATTGATGACAG